>JBGPBY010000416.1:0-6636 GCA_041481485.1 Terriglobia bacterium | reverse complement strand
TCAAACAACACCTTCTTTATGTAAATGGCGCCCTCAAAGCCAATCTTACTTTCCTGCGGAAACTCGGTCTGCGCGGGATGCTGTGTCGTATGATTTCCTCGATTCACTGTTTTCAAGATTGGGCTGGGTCAAGTCCGTAGGGGGAATGCGGTCGGATTTCGCGGACCGCTCGATATGCCGGCGAACAACGGCGAGCGAAGCCAGAGTAAGCGCCATTGCAATTGCAAACGACCAGAAATAGCCGGGTGTGCCCCCATTGCTGAGCGCTTTATTTCCGACATAGCCCGCTAAAGAGTTTCCAATTCGGCCAATGGCGACCGCTGTTCCGATGCCGGTTCCACGTATTACTGTGGGGTAGACGTTAGCAGCCAATGCATACATCGTGGTTTGCACCGCGTTCATCAATCCGCCAAGAAGCACCAACATGATCATTAGTCCCAAAGTTTCTTTTGGATCGACGTGCATGGACGTCAGGACGATCGCACAGACAATGGCAGCGGCGGACATTCCGAGCATGGTGATGCGAGAGCCCAGTCTCAGGATAAGAAAGGCGCCGATCAAAGCCCCTGCGACCCCGCCGAGATTCCAGTTTGCCAGGGCCCCACTTGCATCCGGCGGCGTGAAACCGGCTCCCCTCAACATTACGGGAAGGAGCTGAATGCCAATGTAATTGGCCAACAGGCAAAAGAAGAAGGCGCCAAAGAGTCCCAGAGTATCGCGCCGCAAAGCCGGCGCGAAAATTTCGCGAATCGATGCCAGCAACTGTTCCTTCGTGGGACCGGCATTTTCGGCAAACGAGGAGTCCAGCGGAATGTTGTGGCCAAGCCGGCGAAGCAGTCCAATCAGCTCCGGCCATCGTTCACGGTGAGCTTAGCTTGTGCTCTGAGATCCACTGGGGACAGAGAGCAATTTCTAGGTACCACACCAAGCGTATCCGTGACGTTTCTCTGGGAATTTCTCTGTCCCCAATTTTTTATTCCCATGTTGTACCCGGTGTAGAATCCTCAGACCAATGGCACTGAAATCGGGGACGTTGCTCGGAGCGTTCGAACTTATCGCACCGCTTGGCGCGGGCGGAATGGGTGAAGTTTATCGCGCCCGAGACACGCGGCCGAAGCGCGAAGTTGCCGTGAAAGTCCTGCCCGAAAACTTCGCCGGGGATCCGGACCGCATGGTCCGATTCCAGCGCGAAGCCGAGGTGCTCGCGTCGCTCAGTCATCCCAATATCGCCGCTATCTATGAAGTGGCTGAATCCGGAACTACACGCGCTCTAGTGATGGAACTGGTGGAGGGAGAAACCCTCTCAGGGCGGATTCCTCTCGAAACGGCGATCAAGTATGCCCGCCAGATCGCGGAGGCTCTGGAATACGCACATGAGCGCGGCGTGATCCATCGCGAACCCGCCGTCCGGCGTCCTCAAACATGATCATGCCAATTGAGTTTCGCAGGAAACTGCTCTCTGTCCCCAATTCATATTTCAGTTTTGCACGACCCTGCATTGCAGGACCTCATTCTTGCCGTCATCGAGCAGTCTGGCTAGACTGGCTAACATGATTACGGTGAACATTCACGAAGCCAAAACTAGGTTGTCCGAACTGGTGAAGGCCGTCGAGGAACGCAACGAAACCGTTCTGTTGTGCCGGGATGGGCATGCGGTAGCCGAAATCCGGCGCCGGAACCGCCGGCGTGCCGTTCGAAACATCACTCCGTATCCACGTCTCTATGTGGAGTTCAGCCGCGACTACCTTCCGGATGAACCCCTGACCGAAGGAGAATGGCCGAACAATCGTCGATGAAGAACAGGTTCTATTTTGGAGTCAGGCCGTTGGAATCGATAAGGCCACGAATGGCTTTGGCAGCCGTCTCTGGACCGTTCCCATTGAAGCTTTCTCTCAGCCTTTGCGCGTTGTCAGCAAGGGCATGCGCCCGGGAGATCGCCTCGAGAATTGCTTCAGGATCTCTTGCCTTGAGCGTGGACAACTCGACCCCGCAACCGATGCGGACCACACGCTCGGCATTGTCGAATTGATCGAATGCAAACGGAACGATCACTTGCGGCCGCCCGGAGCGAAGGGCCTGCGCGGTCGTCCCGATGCCGCCGGAATGGACGATCACGCGGCTTTTGGGGAAGAGTTGGTAATACGGCGCCGACGCCACAATCATGATATGGGCGCTCGGGTGCCGGCTCGCGACATCCGCAGCGGACGGTCCGGCGAGGATCACTGCAGGGAACTTTCCTTTCCTTGATGCGACAGCTGCCACTTCAATGAGCCACGGCGCAATTCTCACGGCGCTCGAACCCAGCGTGAACACAACCGGCGCTTCAACCGTCGCAAGAAAATCGGAGAGTGCGCTGTCCATGGGTGAGCCTGTGAAGTCTTCGTCGAGGAAGGGAAAACCACAGCGGAAGGTGTGTTTCGGCCAATCGGCTTGTCTCCGTGCGTAGGCTTCGGGAAACATCGCCAGATTCCCATGCGGCGAGAACAGCCCTTCTCGAATCGGATTCGGCCCGTCGGCGAGCCCCAGTTTTCGCCGGAGAACTCTCACGGGCTCACCCCAGGATAGGTTTGTCTTGAACAGAAGCTTGATCAGCCACGCGCAAAAGGCAGGCCCGAGAAACCGCAAATGCCTCACGAACTTCAGAGGTGGAAGTATCGGCATTTCATATGCGGAAAAAAACGTCATGGGTTGAAGGACCGCCATCATCCAGGGAATCTTTCGCTGTTCGGCTACCACTCTTCCGGCGTAGACCAACACATGAGAGACGAGCACGTCCGCCCCGTCGCAGGCACGATTCAGATCCTCGTACATGTCTTCGACCGCAGGCATCATCAGTTTTCGGATGAGGTACTCCGCTCCTTTCCATGGAGCCAGCACTTTCTCGATGAGTTCAACGTCGTCTTCGTGGATTTCCGGCCGAAGTGGGGCGAACTGGAGTCCGTGCCGTTCAACAGCGGCGCGATAAACGGCCGGCGACGCAACCACAACGTCGACCCCCTGGCTCGACAGCGCAATGCCAATGGCAAGGTAGGGATTGAGGTCGCCGTAGGAACCGAAAGTCGCCAGAACAACTTTAGGCATCGGTATCCATTGTGGCGTCACTCATCGAAGTATTGTACTGCGGAGCGCACTGTAGGCGCGGTCTATGACCGCGCACGATCTTGCAGATTGATGGACTGTTCGCTTCTCACTGTAGGGGCGGTCTATGACCGCCCGCGATTCGAAGGATTGCATTCCTCAAAATTGTGGGCGGTCATAGATCGCCCCTACATGGGGAACGCATTCCCTTCAGGCTTTGAGTCCTGTGACGATCGAGTAATAACCATACGAGCGTTGCGACGTGATGTCGGTGAACCCGGCGTGTTCGAGAATCTGCTTCAGCTGGCCAAAGGTGAATTGCTGTCCTTTTGTCCCCAGGCACATCAGCAAGGAAAAGGCGACAGCGGTGACGGGGTTGTCCCCGGAATCGTCGAGCAGCATTTCCTGAAGGAAGATGCGGCCTCCGTGTTCGAGTGCGGCAAAGCTTGATGCCGCAAGTGAGGCGCAGGTATCCATGCTCCAGTCGTGAAAAACGTTGGCAAAGAAATGCGCATCGTACCCTTGCGGCCATGACTCACGAAACATGTTGACGGACGTGGTGTCGACTCTGTCGGCGATGCCCGCCCTTTCGATGTACCCTCTGGCGACGGCGCAAACCGAAGGCAGATCCATAACCGTCGCTCGCATGCCCGGATTTGCAGCCGCGATGGAAGTGGCGTAGCAGCCTGAGCCTCCGCCAATGTCGAGCAATTTCCGTACTCCCGAAAAATCGACGGATTTCGCAAGCCCCACGGCCGGCGCGATGGAGTGGCAATGCATGAAGTCCGTGATCTTTTTCGCTGCCGCCTCGTCGATCTGGCCGCTCTCCCATCCTTCCGCGGCGCGGACCTCGGAAGTGCGGTCGTCCCTCACGTTCTCCACCAGGAGCTTGTATGAGGGCAGGCCTTCTCCGAGGCGCGCGAAAAACGGTCCCCAGAAAAACGGACTCTCCTTCAGGAGGTATGCCCGGGACACTTCATTTAACTGATAGGCTCCCTGTCGGCGATCCAGGAATCCCAAACACTTGAGCATCGCGAGCAATGCGGTCAGGCCTCGAATTGAAAAGCCCGTTCGCTGCCGGAGCATCTCAATATCCGCAGGTTCCTTTAGCTTTTCGAATATCTGGAGTTCGAGCGCCACGCTAATGGCCGTTCCCTGATAGGAAGCAAGCCATGCGTCCCATATCTTTGTGTCAGTTTCCTGAGGTAGAACTGGATTCATGATTGAAAGGATCGTCTCTAGTTTCCTGGCCCGTAGTGTGGGGCGGGCCGGCCTGTTTCGTACGCGCCTAGATCCGGAGCGCGTCCAATGAAGTCGTCATTGATGCCAGGAAGCCGAACCCCAGAGTCCACGGCCGCAGAACCGGTACGAAGCTGAAAGTCGAAATCCGCGGGTTTGTACAGAGTTCGAGGTTCCGGGCCGGGCGGGGACACCCTCACGAAAACGTCGTAGTCCACAAGGATGCTGTGTTTGTCCTGTCCCGTCGCATCGCTGTATTCCTTCAGCGTTTTGAAACGCCGGCGTTCGCGGGACTGAGATTCGAGCTGGGACTGCTGTTGCGTTGAAAGTTTGCCCATATCGCCGGGAAAGTTTGCGGTCACGTTTGCGGGTGGCGAGCTCCATTCAAAAGAAAACATCGCACCTTCATTGGTGCGAAACCCATTGTAGTCGGAACTGGAATAATTCGTGTTGGTTTCGACGGCAAACGTCTCCAGGGTTTCGCTCTTTCCGAGAATCAGATTATTCCGGAAATGGATATTGGATGTTGCCAGCAGCATCGGCTTCACCGGCGCGATGAATGTGTTGTGATACACCAGGAGTCCGGCCGAAGAAGCCGTAAATTTTACGGCTCCGCCTTCGGGCGCGTGATAAACCACGTTGCGGATAAAGTACACCGGTCCGCCAAACATCGGCTGAACGCTGAGTGCGCGATGCCCCATGTTGAAACACCGATTCCGGAAAATTCGAATGTTGTGTGCGCCGCCGTCAGCTTCGATGCAGTTGTCTTCCACATTGGAGATGTCGTTGCCATAAAAATCGATCGATACCGGCATGCGATCACGAATCGGATTGGGACTGCCGTCTGGATTGCCGTACGTCGCAACATCGACTCCGTCATGAAAGTTGGCGATCGCGTTATAGGCCACAACGTGACCGGCACCGTAAACCTTGATCGCATATTCTGAGACGAGTTTGGGATTGAATTCCGGCAGATTCTGCCAGGTGGATCCGGTGAACCCCATCAAGTAGTTCGGATTGAATCGGCCGGACATGGTGTTGTCTGCAATGTAGTAGTCCTTTGACCCGGACCAGTCCGTGTAGATCCCGCGGCCCACGTTTTCAAATCTGCAGTGTTTGACGGTAAGGCCGCTCGACCCTGCAATGTTCTTGAGACCTGCCTGAAACGCCAGATCGGTGTTTCGAAAGGTGAGATCTTCGAAATAGTTGTAATTTCCGGCCATCACATTAAAAAGGTTGTAAGCGCCATCACCGTCGAAGATGGCTTCTCCGTCACCGGCTCCTTTGATGACAATCGGATTTTCCGGAGTACCGCTTTGTGTGAGGAAGTACGTTCCGCTGGACACGGTTCCCTGACCATTGCCATAGCGGTAACGATCGTCTTTGTACACCCCGGCATGAACCAAAATGACGTCGCCCGGCTGAACACGCGGCGGATACGTATTGAAGTTGTCGGAATGTGAGGACCCGGTGAAGTATGCCGCGAGAAGTCCGGTGAATGCGGGTTGCTGCCGCTGGCCCTGATAGTTTGGCGGATAGACGTGATACACCGCGCCGCCCGGCGCAGGTTTCGGTTCAAATCGCGTGCGGACAGTCACGATATTTTCCGTCTTGCCATCGGTGCCATCGGGATCACTGAGCGTGAACCGGCATTCGTATTCGGTCGCCGGTTCGAGGTCAAAGATGCTGCCTGCAAATCCGTTCGGAACGATGTACTGAAGCGCATTTTCATTAATGCGTTCATTGCCGATGCGAAGCAGCGGCGGGCCTGGGTTCCACGCGGACTCGCCCTTTTTCCGCCAGGCGACCGAGACGGTGGCATTGCGGTTGTCATCGCCATCGATGCGCCATTCGAAGCCGAGGGAAATCAGCGTTGGCGGTTCCGTGAAGAATTCCTTCGGGGTGGTTCGATTTACAACAGGAGCAGGCGGCACTATCCCGAACCACAAAAGCGTAAACGAAAGAATTCGCACCGCGCCGCGCATGCGCCGACGTTACATCAGGAGGTTCGGAATGGAAATGGATATTTCAATACTGACCATTCGCGCTTGATCTGTCGCGCCTTACGGCGCTTTTTGTTCGCGGGTTTATGGTGTCCACGGGCTGACGCCCGTGGCTAGCGAAGTGCCGCCGCTGACGCGGCTGGGAAGATCTGAGCCGCGGAGCGGCGGCACTTCCTCTAGCGGGAGTTTACTGAGCGACGCCTGTTTGGAGAAATCTCACCTCTGAAAAGTCACGTCATTGCAGTAGTTTGATTGTGTCCTCCCTGCTCCGAATTTGTATTACCCTATATTTTAATTGGAATCCACATTTTGTGAT
>JBGPBY010000415.1:0-6667 GCA_041481485.1 Terriglobia bacterium | reverse complement strand
CCGGTCTGAAAAACTGTGCGCGGTCATAGACCGCGCCTACAGTGGGCCGCAGATTTCAAACTGATCCATTACCGGGCGACAGAGAAGTTGCGGGAGGTCACAGACTCACCGCAACGGGAAGGAAACCAAATTCGAAACACCGTGTTTGTTGCGAAGCGTGACATCAACGGTTCCCGTGACATTTCCGCCGGCGATGGTCAACGGCAACCGAAGTTGAGCCAGTCCGCCGAAGACGGCATCGCTGCTGAACCACTGTAAGAACTGCGATGAAACATCCAGCGTAATGTTATTTCCGGAAGCCGCACAGGCTGGAATGGCGTTGCAACTCAACTGTACTTTTGGACTCGTGTGGAATGACAGGCTCAGCTGCGTCACTTCGCGCGAGGTTGACAGGAGCAGAATCGAGACTTCACTTCCACTCTCGCTTCGGATCTCGGCGGTCTTGATCGACGGCGCCTGAAGTGGAACGGCCGGCGTGCCCGCCCCTGGAGAGAAGCCGCCTGCCAGTGTGCCAGAAGTGAATGTTCCTCGAAACGTCAGTGTGCCGGCTACCGTACCTGCCTGAAATGCCAGCGTCCCCGGTTGTGCAGCGGAGCCGAATCGGGCTTCCGTGCCGTTGGCTGGAATCGTAAATGAAACCGATCTTCCCCCAGTCGAAAACTGCATCGCTGGATCATCCACAGGGATTGCTGCATTGGATGTGAATTCCATTGTTACCGAACCTGTCACTTCGTGCGGAAAGGCGCTGGGCATCGTGATATCGACGCGGGCTGGCTGCCCGGGAATCAGAGGATCGGGAGTAAACGTAAATTGGGGAGACGGGCTCACAATCGTGGTCACGTCAGAAGCCGAATTATTTGCGTCGTTCCAATCACCGTCGACAGTCACCGAAGGGTGATGGTCCACGCGGACCGGTGCACTCCCGCTGACGTCCACGGTGAGTGTGAATCCCGTCGAGTCTCCAGCGTTAAGAATCGCGGTACGCCCGCAGGTGACCGTCTGACCAGATGCAGAACATTCCCATCCCGATCCGGCTGCGGAAACAAACAGAAGTCCATCCGGAAGTGAATCCGATACCGTAATCGCACCGTTTGTAGAAACTGCACCTTCGTTGGTGACGTTGACCGCATACTTTTCACGGAAGCCGGCGGCAAAATTTCCAGTGTGGGAACTGACGATCGAAAGATCCGGGAAGGGATCGACGACGCGCAATGCCGCAGGCGCGCTGGTTCCTCCGGAAGTGACCACCGATGCGTCCCTGAGGCCGAGTGACGCATCGGAGTCTGCAATCAGTTTCGCCGTGGCTTTCGTTGGATCGATGACATGAAGTTCGCTCACATGAATTCCGGAACCTGCCACCAGAGTTAAGTCTGAAACAAAGTTCGCACCGTTCAGCGTCACAGTCCATGGCGCGGTTCCGCCTCGAGCGACCAGCTGGGGGACGATGTTCGTTAGCACAGGCGGCGCGAGCAGCACGGTAAGAGGGACCGCGTTGGAGGTCCCACCGGCAGTCCTAATCGTTATGCCGCGCAGTCCGGGCGCAGCATCAGCGGCAATCACAAACGTAGCGGTGTACGATTCCGCCGAAGTGGCTTTGATATCGGAAACTTCGACGCCCAGCCCGGCATCAATGACAGCTGGTAAAACAAAATTTGTTCCGGTGAACGTAACGATCATGCGGCTTCCCTGTGGGCTGGACGAGGGATAGACCTCTGACAAAGTGGGTGCCGGGAGTGATGGCATCGGACAACTCCCTGTCCCCGGAGAAATGGGACCAACGGTGGACGGCTGTGGATTCAGCGGTTGCAGGCTGCGCCCTGCAAGTGCGGGATGGTCCGCGGAAATCTTCTCTGCGCGGAACAGGGTGAATGAGGGAATCCCGCTCCCGCTATATGGGGACCAATACTCCCACACGATATCTCCGCTGGGAGTGACTTCAAACAATCGGCCCTGCGGGCCCAAACTGATCAGCGTGTTGCCATTTTTCATTCTTTCAGCGCCCGATACATTGATCGCCTGAAGATCCGGAGTCGAGTAGGTCCAGACAGGCTCCGCGGGCCCATAGGCGCCAGTCGCTGAAATCGGGTAGTGGCCCGCTGTAAAGCCCGGGACAAATTCATAAACTCTGGAGACCGTGCCGGAACCATTCGGGGCTTTGTTGCTGAACACCATCATGTGCCCCGCTCCGGGTCGATCCGGAAGAATCCAATGCGCGTTGTGCTGGAAACCGAAACGCCGATCGGCTTCAGTCCCACGCCCGTACGCCTGCGGATTGCCCCACCGGTAAAGCAGATCCCCGCCCTTACCGTAGCGGCCGCCAGTACCTCCCGATGCTTCTGAAGTCGACGTGCTGTGATCGATGACCCAGACTTCATTGAAGGTTGGCACGCTGATCAGGATTTGGTCCAGATCCGGGTTGTACGCTACGGAATTCGTGTGAAAGACGTCATGCGTGGAAACACCATTTCCGGGCGTGTCTGCATTGATGTCAATCCGTTCCGGCCGCCGTGCGGGGTCGTCAAAGTTATCGAGTGCGGGATCCGTGTTCTGAATCAAATGGTCCCAGATATGCCATTCCCACACGACCTTCGCACCGCTTGGACGCTGCGGCTCAAACTCGATGAGCATATCGGGCCATATGCCGTCGTTGGGTACGGACTGTGGCCGACGTCCAGCCCGCCGCGTCTCGTTCGCCGTTTTGGATTCCCATACAATCGCCAGGATGTTGCCGTTGGGTAGAATGGAGACGTCGTGGTGCGGAAGGCGCCCTGCGTTGTTATAGCGGAAGTCCCAAACGAGATTGCCGTCGAAATCGAACTCCTGAAAGCGGCCTCCCTGTCCGCCTCCGCGAAATGGAGTCGAACCCGGGTCACTGCCGCCACGCATGACATGGCCGTTGTCGAGCATGTACACCCAGGCGCTGGGCAGCAAGCCGCTCTTCCAGGTTCGTACGGCCCGCCCATCGAGATCGACCAGATACGTGGTTTCCGAGTTGAGAGGCGAAAAGAGGGTATAGCCTGGGGTCGCGCCTTCGCACTTCAGGCGCAAACCCCGCGGTTCGCCAACGCCCTGGCTGAACGCGGCGCCTTGTCCGGCAAACAGGACGACTGATACAAGAATGAGTAGGTTTGATCTCACATTGGAATACGCGAGATCCAGCGGCGAAAGCGATCATTCCGATTTTGAGGGATCGCGTCCCAGCCGCGGAGCGGCGGCACGTCCTCTGGCCACCGGCGTGAGCCGGTGGAAAGGAATCCAAAGCCAATTCAACCGTCCAAATTCTTCGGAGCTGCAGGGTAAGGGCACGAGGGGAAATAGTTCGCGCGGGAATATTCGTCCACCGGCTCACGCCGGTGGCTAGAGGACGTGCCGCCGCTCCGCGGCTGGGATCCGGGAAGGGTTCAGAAGATCTCGGCAAGGTGTTGTTCGCGTTTTGCACGATGCAGCAACATCGGGAGTATCATTCCTTCAAAAGGTAACGCGACATGCAAATTGAAGTGCAGAGAAAGCGGTTCACCGTCGACGAGTATCATCGAATGGGGGATGCGGGTATCCTCACCGGCGACGATCGCGTGGAACTCATCGATGGCGAGATCGTCAAGATGAGTCCAATTGGTAACCGGCATCTCGGATGCGTCAATGCGGCTGCAGCAAAACTCACGATCGCGCTTACCCAGCGCGCCGTTGTCAGCGTTCAGAATCCGCTGCAACTAAGTGATCTATCGGAGGCTCAACCTGACATTGTCGTCCTGAAGCCGCGCAACGATTTCTATCGTTCCAAACGGCCGGAGACTGCCGATGCGCTACTGGTGATCGAAGTGGCGGACGCCGGCATCACGTATGATCGCGACGTGAAGCTTCGCCTCTACGCAGAGGCTGGAGTTCTCGAGGTCTGGATCGAGCACCTGGAGGAAGATGTTCTGCTTGTATTCCAGGATCTCACCGGCGCTGGATATAAAACCCAACTGTCGCTTCCCCGTTCTGCGACTGTATCACCAGGGGCATTCCCCGATGTAATTCTTCAGGTGGAAGAACTTCTCTGAAGACTCGATCGTGTCAGCCCATAGAAGCGGATAGTTGAGAACGGGTCTGTGTCCCCCCAAATGACAATTGAACATTGAACAATGAACATTTCTCCGGGATGAAAAAAAGGCCTCTGCCGTTTCCGGCAGAGGCCTTTGCTTTAGACAGACTGCTCTATCTAGAAGCTGATGCGGAGTGAGCCCTGGAAGGAACGCGCCGCTCCTTGTTTACCTGTAATCGTTCCAAGACTGTTTGCGCTGAGGGTTGGGGCGTTCGGAATCGGGTGATTCAGGATGTTGGTGGAATCAAACCGGAGCTGAGCGCTCTTCGACTCGCTGATGCGGAACGTCTTGCTGGCATTCAAGTCGAAGCTCCACTGTCCCAGGCCCCGAAGATTGCTGCGGCCCAGACTCCCCAGTTTTCCAGGTTCGGGATATTGCAGCAGGACGTCGCCCGCCGTCCCGTCGGGTTTACGCTCCGCCAGAGCGAAGACGTTGCAGACCCCGCTGGCGGGGGTAGTAGCGGTAGCGGCCTTCTGTCCCAGTTGAGTTCCCATCTTGTCGCCCATGGTCACGATTGCGGGGTTATAGCACATCGGATCGATCACGCCGACGAACTGGTTCTTGGGATAGATGGTGCCGTTATTCGTACCCTCGAACCAGGTCGATTCCGTTTGGGGAATTTGCCACTTGGGACTGACAACGTCGTACCCGCTGGCCGCATAGAAATGGCTGAAGCCGGGGTTAAACGTCGATGGCGTTCCGTCGGCGGCATTGAAGATAAAGCTGGTCTGCCACCGTTCAATCAAACGCGCAAACAATCCGGAGCTGTTGCCGAAGAGAAACTTGTTCGGCCCGATGGGCAGCTCGACCGTTCCATTCGTGCGCAGCGCATGCGGATTGATCGCCTGAACCCCATAGTTGAGAACCTGGTTTTTCGGATCAATATAACCGCTGCCGGGAACGTTGAACGATTTCGCCCAGACAAACGTGGCCGACGTGCTGACGCCGGGCATGGGCCTCGCCGTCACCTGCACCTGGAGCGAATTGTAGCTGGAGCGGCCGGTGTTGGTGTTATAGAGGACGGATTGGGCCGTTGTCACCCCGAACTGCGGGTTCGCATGCAGGTAATCTTCCGCGAAACAGCGCAACGGAATGGGGGCGCCGCTGTTGGCGACCTGAGCTCCTCCCGAGGTGGTCTGCTGCACGATGGAAAACCCGTTCCCGAGACGATCGCAGCCATTCCGCATCCCGGCCGGACCGATGGTAAGTCCTGCCGGCTGGGCCTGCCTGCCCTGGGTTGTGGTCGGAGCCAGCGCAATCAAGCTGTCGGCAACGCCATCGAAAACTCCATATGCCAGGTTGGTCTGGAAGGTGCCGCTTCGCCGCAACTGCTGTGCGCCCGACTGAAAGATGGTCTGGCCAGCCAGCGGGGTGTTCACGGGTTGGAGAACACTGGTTCCCACAGCACCAAACAACGGTGTGTTTGTACCGGCGACGAGCGTGTTGTTCAAATTCAGCCCCGCCAGCATTTGATCGAAGAGCACCGGATCGCCATTGACGTCACAGGGATTGATTCCCTTATCCGTATAGTTGGCCTTGTAGCCGGCTGCATTGGCCGTGCAGGTGCCGGCCCGGGCATCCGTCAGAGCCTGCAAAAGCTCCGGATTGTAATAGACGTTGTTCTGATTGATGTCGACACTACCCAGAGATTTCCGGCCCAGCGTCCCGGTGTACCGCGCTTCGACGGTGAAGTTGCGGCTGACCTGACGCGTCACCGAGAGGGTGATGTTCTGCGTGTAGGGCGTTTGCAAATGGGGATCGTATACGTTCCAGTTTACCCCGGCACCCGGGCCAGGGTTAGCGCCATAGACGGTCAGCGGCTGGCCGGGCGTGGCCTGATTGGGTGTGACGGGAACCAGCGTGTTGATATTCCCCAAGGTGATGGCACCCGTCGAAAGGATGTTCTGGTACGGTGTTTCGCCAATGTGGGCGGCGAGAGACCCCGCGGTGACGACTCCCGGCGCATTGGCGAGGGTGGCTTCCGTGCCTCCGTTCAATGCCGACCGGTTCGCGCTGGCGGCGCCGAACGTCTGCTGGTAACCGCCGCGTATCGTCGTTTTCCCTTCGCCGAACCATGGCAGCTGATAGGCAAAGCCGATGGCAGGACCAAAGTTGTTCTTGTTGTTCGGAATCGCAGGTACTTTCGGATTCGGGGAGCCGGGTCCCACGAATTCGATTTGGGAGAGCAGGTTTGGATCGCACGTCGATACCGGCAGCAGCGCATTCTGCTGGACTCCCGACTTGCAGCTTAACGGATCGGCGGGAGTGGAACCATAGCCGGTCAGAAACAGGTTGCCGGGTTTCAGGAAGTATGCGAATGGATCCTGGTTGAATGCATCGAGGGTGGTCTGAGCTCCACGAGTCGGCCCAAATGCTCCGTAACCATAGTCTTTGATGATCGATGTAAAACCGCCATTGATAAAGGGCGACCCGTAATACTCCCAGCGCAGGCCCAGATTCAAGGTCAGATGCCGCGTGATTTTGTAATCGTCCTTCACGAAGACGGCAAACTCCTGGCTTTTTTGCTCGCGTTTCCGCAGCCCATTGGTGGAGATGTCATCCCAGTACCCGTCGGTCACATT
>JBGPBY010000414.1:0-6671 GCA_041481485.1 Terriglobia bacterium | reverse complement strand
GAAGAATATTCTTGAACCCTTTCTTCCCTTTCCCGTCGTCAGCCTGAAAAATGGCGGTACGTACTCGCTTGATTTCGACAGACCGCGTTCGATCGGCAGGATGAAAGCTTTCGGCGGACAGTTTGGCATGCACGTCCGCGCCCTGTGCTACATCCTTGCGAACGGCCCGCAGGGCTTGAAGGAGGTATCGGAAACGGCGGTTCTGAATGCCAATTATATCCGCAGGAAACTGCAGGGCGCCTATGACCTGCCCTATGATTCGCCGACTCTTCACGAAGTGGTTTTCTCCGACAGGCGGCAGGCGCAGTTTGGCGTCCGTGTGGGTGATATCGGAAAGCGGCTGATGGATTATGGATTTCACCCGCCCACAGTTTCGTTTCCCTTGATTGTGCCTGGCGCGATCATGATTGAACCGACGGAAACCGAGAGCCGCCAGGAACTGGATGCGTTCGTTGATGCAATGCTGCAGATTGCCAGTGAAGCGGAAACGAATCCGGAGTTGGTCAAGACGGCACCGCATCACACCAGTATCCAGCGTGTCGATGAAGCCGCCGCTGCGCGTAAACCGAAGCTTCGCTGGGTGCGGGAATAAGAGTTGTTGGCGCTGTGCGCATTCCACCGGCTTACGCCGGTGGCTAAGGGGCCTGTCGCCGCTACGCGGCTGGGAACGGTCGCGTAAGAGACGGAAATCCGGTACCGCAGGGGCGCCAGCCTTGGGCCGCCCTTCCGCGGTTCCCAGCCGCGTTAGCCGCGGCAGTGGGCTAGCCACGGGCGTAAGCCCGTGGGAATCGCAAGACAGCCCCTCAGTGCAGTCCTTCGATCCAGACTTCCCCGTCTTCGAAGAATTCCTTCTTCCAGATGGGGACGATTTTTTTGAGTTTGTCGATGGCGTACTCGCAGGCATCAAACGCCGCGCGGCGATGGGCCGAGGTGATGATAATTGCCACGCTGGTTTCTCCGATGTCGAGATGGCCCAGCCGGTGAACGATTCCTACGGCATCAATTTCCCAGGCGCGCCGGACAAACATGCCGATTTCTTCCATTTTGCCGAGCGCCATGGTCTCGTAGCCGTCATATTCCAGGTATCGGGTTGTTTTCCCCTTGGAATTGTTCCGTACGATTCCCTCGAAAATACAAATCGCACCGGCTTCGGGCCGCTGTAGTTGTGTGGCGATGGCTCGAGCGTCGATTTCTTCCCGGGTTACTCGATAAAACTCCGACTGGACTGCACCCCCGCTGACCGGCGGAAACACAGCCACTTCGTCACCATCAGCGATCGTAGTGTCCGGATTTGCGTATTCTTCGTTCACAGCTGTCAATAAAATCGAGCGATAACCCGCAATGCGAGGAAATTTCTCTTCAAGATGCGCCAGCAGATCCCGGATCGTGCTGCCCGAGGGCAACTCCACATCGATCTGGCGCGATCCCACAATGTCTTGAATCGATGCGAAGGTTAGTAGTCTGACGTGCACTCTGGCCGATGATACCACAGCATGCTAGACTCGATCTGCTGATGAAACCGCGGATTCCTCTGACGTGCTTCTCCTTTCTGGCATTGTCCTTTGCCGGTTGCTCAGGCGCCCGCCTTTCGCACGAAGAAGCGCGGCGGCAAATCGCAGCAATCGGAACTTCAGCGCTGGTTCCCGGATCCATACAGGTTCAGCGCATCGTTTCTCAGACCGACAAAGATGCCATCGCAGAAACCACAGTGGCTCTGGCGTTTGAATTCAAGCGCGACAAACCGTCCGATCCGTGGCATGTTGCCGCTGTCCGGCTGGGAGACCGGGACTGGGTCGGTTTGGACGAGCTGGTTACTGCCGTGAATGATAACCGCCGCCGGGCAACTCTCCAGTCATTGCAATTGCTTGCCAGAGGAATCGCCGCATTTCAGCAGAAAAACGGTACCGCGCCGAATGCTAAGGATATTGTGACGCTGACCGATATTCTGCATCCCGACTATATGACCGATCTGGTGCGCACGGATGCGTGGGGACGCCCCATATTGTTTGAAGTATCGCCCGCCGGATACCGATTGCTGTCTTTTGGACCCGACGGCATGCGGGGAACGGCGGACGACATTCAATTGCCCACAGCCTCAACTCCCTGACCACCGTTGCCCGCTCTTTCGCGTGCTATACTTCGATTTTATGAACTCCAATAACGTCGGTGAAACTGGGTTGCCGACCCGTTTTGGCAACTTCAAGGTTTATTTCGGTTTCGAATCCGACGACGAGTCTGATGGAGCGCTCGCTCTCGTGATGGGAGCACCATCCAGCACAAATGCCCCACTGGTTCGTATCCATTCTCAATGCCTGACCGGCGACGTTTTCCATTCCAGCCGTTGCGATTGCGGCGAACAACTGGAATTTGCCCAACGAGCCATTGCAGAAGATGGAAACGGAATCCTGATTTATCAGTTACAGGAAGGACGCGGCATTGGCCTGGTCAACAAACTGCGCGCTTATCAGTTGCAGCAGGATCAGGGAATGGATACCGTCGAAGCCAATCAGCATCTGGGATTCGAAGCCGACCACCGGAATTACGCACTTTGCCTGGAGGTGCTCCGCTATTTCGATGTGAACCGTCTGAGATTAATGACGAACAACCCCCGAAAAGTAGCGGCCGTCAAGGAGGCAGGAATTACTGTGGTTGAACGTGTTCCTATTGAAATCCCATCCACTGACGGAACCCAACGTTATCTTCTCGCGAAGAAGAACAAACTCGGCCACCTTCTTTCGACGGTCTAACCTGTGGCCAACCGACGCGTTTTGACCCTGACCGCCGCAACCGTCACCGTGGTGGCCAATATGATTGGAACCGGGGTCTTCACGACCACCGGCTTCATGGCCCAAACAGCCCCCGGCGGCGGAGATATCCTGATGGCCTGGACCCTGGGAGGCCTGATCGCACTCTGCGGAGCTCTTTGCTACGGCGAAGTGGGAGCCAATCTTCCGCATTCCGGAGGCGAGTATTACTACCTGAGCCGCCTGATTCACCCGTCCCTGGGCTTCATTTCCGGCACGGTGTCTGTGGTTGTGGGATTTGCAGCGCCAATCGCCGCGTCGGCCATTGCCATGAACGCGTATCTGGCCACAGTCATACCCCGCTGGCCGGTCGGCGGAATGGCGGCCCTGGTCGTCGTGGCGCTCGCCGCCCTGCATGCGCGCGAAGTTCACATCGGAAGCCGCTTTCAGACTTTTATCACCGGCACCAAGATTGTCTTGATTGTCTCTTTCATCATCGCGGTGTTGTTTGTCTTTCCAAAAGGGGATCACGGCGATCTCATGGCAATTCACCCCAGTTACCTCATCTCCTCGCCATTTGCGGTAGTTCTGGTGTTTGTATCGTTTGCCTACGCCGGCTGGAACGCGGCGGCTTATATTGCCTCGGAGCTGAAATCTCCTCAGTTGACACTGCCACGATCACTGTTACTCGGAACCGCCATTGTGATGGTTCTTTATTTTCTGCTGAATCTGTCATTCCTTCTGGTCGTTCCTGCGAAGAATCTTGCAGGCGTCGAGGAGGTTGGCTATCGCGTGGCGTCGACTTTGTGGGGAGTGCGTGTGGGAGGCATCGTTTCCATGCTGATCGCGATGACCCTGCTCTGCCCCATCAGTTCCATGCTGATGGTCGGACCGCGAATCACAGAAGCCATGTCCCGGGATGGATTCCTTCCTCCTTTTCTGTCGAAACTGAATCATCGTAATGTGCCGGCGCGGGCCATCGCCCTGCAGGCCGGAATTGCAGCCATCATCGCCGTAACGTTCTCCTTCGATACGCTGCTGATTTACATCGGGTTCACGCTGAATATTTTCGCAGCCCTCACCGTATTCAGCCTGTTCCGGCTGCGCAGCGAGAATCGGTCGCGCGTAAAGATCTGCATCGGTTACCCCGTGACTCCGCTGATCTTTCTGATCTTCACAATCTGGATGACCGTGTGGAGCATTCAGTCTGCCCCGAAAGCGGCGATAGCGGGAGTGGTCACCTTGGCCTCGGGATTCATTTTGTATTTCTTCCGGGCAAAGCAGGCACGCCTCGCGGCAGACGTGGTGGACTGAGGTCTCCCTCAAGAATGCGATTCCCACTGTAGGCGCGGTCTATGACCGCGCACAATGGAGAGGCCTGCTGTCCTTCGGATTGCGGGCGGTCATAGACCGCCCCTACAGTTGCTCAATTCGAGTTTGTTCACCCCTACTATGACCGAGCGCAGTCCATATCTGATACATCGTGCGCGGTCATAGACCGCGCCTACAGTCCGCTGTCAGTCAAGTATGTCAATGGCTCCCATCGGGAGAGGGATCATTCCTTCAACCGTTTGATCACCGGCTGCGCGAGAGTCCAAAGTTGCTCGTTTTCGAGTGAGACTTCGCGGCCCGCCAAATACACAGCCCGGATATTCTCTCGTGTTGCGGAAGCGACGATCTCCTCAAGAGGTTCAACGACCGGCTTCTGCCATCCCAGGTCCACGATCGAAAAATCCGCCAGCTTGCCCGGTTCGAGGCTTCCAAGCTCGTCTTCAAGCCCTAGAGCTAATGCTCCCTCAATCGTCGACATTCGGAATACTTCCGAGGTTGTCAGTCCGTTGGATTGAGCGGCCCGCATTTCCTCAAACATATCCAGGGATTCGTTGCTGGCAATGCTGTCCGTTCCCAGAGAGAGAGAAATCCCACAGTCCTGCATTTCCCGAACGCGCGCAACACCATTACCCAGCTTTGCATTGGATTTCGGACAATGAACAACAGGCGTTCTGTTCTTCTGAAGAAGCTCCAGATCGCGATCGTCCGCTTCCACGGCATGCGCAATCAACATATCGGGCCCGAGAAGACCGAGATTCTCCAGATAAGCCAGGGGCGAGCAGCCGCGCGGCGTCACTTCGATTCCGCGGGCCGCATGAGCTTCCGCAAACGGCCCACCACCATCGCGCACAAACAGCGTCTCATCGTGCGATTCGGCCCCATGCGTCGTCATGTGCAGGGATTCCCTGCGGGCAAAATCACGCACGCGTTCAAACAAAGGCCTGGAGACTGTATATGGCGCATGGGGAGACACACCGGCGCGCATCGTTCTAGATTCATCAGTGCGATATCGTCCGAGCTTTCGAATCAATCCTTCCATCGCTTTGCCGGCTGCGGATTCGGCGGGTCCGAATACTTCCTGAAATGCAATGCCACGAAGCCCGAATTCCTTCATGGCATCCCAACCCGTTCCGATGTCCATGACCTCGGCAACCGTGGTGATTCCCGCACGAAGCATCTCGGTCGCGCCTAAACGGGCTGAGAGTCTGTAGTCATCCGCAGTCATCAATTGATATTTGATGCGGACCATTCGCCGGATCCAGTCTGAAAACGAAAGGTTCTCAAACATGCCCCGAAGGATCGTCAGTTCAAGATGAGCATGCGCATTGACAAACCCTGGAATGATGATGCATCCGCTGTGACGGCGACGGTTGGTCCCTTGAATCTTACTGGAATCGCCAAGGCCGGCAATGCGGCCGTTCTCGATCGCAATGGCTCCATTGCGAATCGGAGGAGAAGTGATCGGACAAACCCATTCCGCTTCGACAACAGTCATGCAGAAAAGGCCTGATACCGCACGGTGAACTTTTCAAGACGCTTTTCGTTCACGCGATAACCAAATCCGGAATCCATACGCTCAGTGATCCGGCCGTCGGTGGATACTTCGACTTCGGGATCGATCACGTCCTCGGTCCAATACCGCCGGCTTGCTGTGACGTCTCCCGGTAATGTGAAGCCTTCCAGGCTGGACATCGCAATATTGTGAGCCCGTCCGATTCCGGATTCGAGCATCCCCCCACACCAAACGGGAATGCCGCGGTCCCGGCAAACGTCGTGAACCGCACGCGCTTCGCGATGCCCGCCGACGCGCCCCAGCTTGATATTGATGATGCGGCAGGCGCCGATCTGAATGGCCTTGCGGGCATCTGCCGCCGAATGGATCGATTCGTCCAGGCAAATCGAAGTTTGGATTTGCCGCTGCAATTCGGCGTGGTCGATCATGTCCTCGTCGTGAAGCGGCTGCTCGATCATCATGAGATCGAATCGATCGAGTTTCCTGAACAGTTCGATGTCGGCCAGCGTGTAGGCTGAATTCGCATCTACCATCAGGGGAATTTTCGGGAAAGTCCTGCGAACCTCCTCAATCATCTGAATGTCCCAGCCCGGTTTGATTTTCAGTTTAATCCGGCGGTAGCCCGCATCCAGTTCTGTCTGGATTTTTTGCAGTTGTTTCTCGATCGTAGGTTCAATTCCAATTGAAACACCGCAGTCAATTGCGGTCCGGACACCTCCAAGAAACTTCCATAGCGGGGTGTTGGCCTTCCGCGCCTCAATGTCCCATACTGCAGTTTCCACGCCCGCCTGAGCCATTCGATGACCGCGAATTCCGGACAGGATGGACTGCATGTCTTTCGCGGATTCCAGTTCTCTGCCGATCGCTCTGGGAATGATGAAGTCCTCGAGAATGTGCCACGCGGTTTGCCAGGTTTCGTGGGAATAGAACGGCCCCTCACCGGCAGTGACTTCGCCGTAACCGGAATGAACACCGTCGCTCACCTTTACGATCAGGATACGGCGCTCGCGGGTTGTACCGAAACTGGTCTGGAACGGATGCACCAGTTGCATCCGCAATTCCCGCAATTCAATCCGTTGCAG
>JBGPBY010000413.1:0-6687 GCA_041481485.1 Terriglobia bacterium | reverse complement strand
CGCCGGAGAATCCGAATCCTGGATGATGCGGGGCGTAGACACGAAATTTGTCTGCCAGCGGTTCGGCAAAATCGAAGCCGTCCACGGTGCCCGCGCCATGAAAAAAAACCACAGGTTCGCCCGATCCGGCAGCGTGTAAAACCGTCTTCACGCCATCGACGACGTATTCTTCGCGTACAAACCCGGTCATACGGCCACTCCCTTCGACCGCAGGCGCGGCATCACTTCCTCTGCGAAGAGCGTCAGGTTTCTCACGGTTTTGCCATGAGGCATGTCCGCAACGTGCAAGACATTGTTGAAATGATTTGTCTTTGCCTTCAGCCCCCATTCCCCAAGCTGATTGGCAACCTTTTCCGGTGTTCCCACCGCGACAAAAAACGACTTGCTGACCGCATTGAAATCGAAGCCGCCATGCAGCTTGTCGGCGCCGACCATGCGAATCTTCAATTGCTCGGTGGAGAGATATCCCGGCGGCGCAAGCCACTGCGGCGTACTACGCGCATAGTCTTCAAAGAATCGCTGCAGGTGAACGATGTATTCCTTCTCGGCCTTTTCCTGCGTCTCTGCTACGTAGATAAATGTCAAAAGCGGCAGTTGGTCCGGCCGGACGCTGAAACCGAAATCCGAAGCTCGTTGCCGGAGTTTCTCATTGAGTTCATAGGCCTTTTCCTGCGGAATGAAAACCGCGGAGTAACCGAATCCGAACTCTGCGGCCAGTTCGATGGTCTCCGGACTCCCGCTGCCGACGATGTAACATGGCGGATGCGGTTTCTGATACGGCCGAGGCCACGGATTCAAAAACCTATACGTGTAGTATTTCCCGTAGTACTTCGTCGGTCCGTCTTCTTTCCAAGCCTGAAGGATGATTTTGAGAGACTCCTTGAATTTCTCGCGCGCGGTGGCCGGATTTACAGGATTCGACCAGTACTCCATACCAGTGCCCAGGGGGAAAGCCACTTCCAGGCGTCCCTTCGACATGACATCCAGAATGGCGTACTCTTCCGCGAGCCGGTTCGGCAGCATGAAATTCGGCGGCACGCCCCACACGCAGATTTTCGCCTTGCGAAGCTGAGGGATGATGGCGGCCGCGATGACACTTGGTGTGGCCATCATGCTGTAGACGGTGTTGTGGTGTTCGTTCACCACGACCGCGTCATACCCGAGACGGTCGGCCAATATCAACTCTCTTAGATAACGCTTATAGAGCTTGTGTCCCTTTTCGGGATCGTAAAAGGAATTCGGAAAGTCGACCCACGTCGACTTGAACTTTTTGTGATTCTTCGGCAGATGCACGTACGGCAGGAAGAACATCGCGTTGAATCGGACATCTGCACTCATTGGCGCCCCCTCGGGAATCCTATGGTTGTGGCACTACGTCACAAGCTTTGCCTATTTCGGCGGAACGATTGGCACGTAGTTGGGCAGTACATAGGCAAACAGCATCGACAGCAACCCCATCACAACCATTAACAGAATGCTGTGTTTGATCGTGAACCGGAACAGGCGGCTTTCATCCTTGGTGGTCATTCCCGTGGCGGCAACGGCAACGGCGATGCTTTGAATGGAAATCATCTTGCCCATTACACCAGCAGCGGAGTTTACCGATGCTGTCAATATCGGATTGAGACTGAGTGCATTGGCAGTCACCACCTGAAGGTTTCCAAACAGGGCGTTTGCAGACGTATCGCTTCCGGTGAGGAAAACGCCAAGCCATCCCACAAAGGCGCTGAAGAATGGAAACAACTTTCCGGTAGCGGCAAGAGAGAGCCCCAGCGTCGATGTCATGCCGGAGTAATTCATGAGATACGCCAGCCCCAACATGGACGCAATCGTGAGCATTGCTTTCGAAAGTTGTTTGAAGGTCGCGATGTAAATACCGCCGAACTGGCGCGGTCCCACACCGAGACAAAGCGCTGCGGCAATAGCAGCAAGAAAGCACGCCGTGCCGGAAGCGGTGAGCCAGTTGAATTCGAAAAGCGCCGCATAGGGCGTCTTCTTCGCGACGACCGGTGGCACCTGCGTGATCATGTTGTGCAATCCGGGAACACCGATACGATTGAGGCGGCCCGCGACCGTGGGATGCGTCACTGGTTCAGCCCGCACGGAGTCGGGCATGAAACCGTCGGTCCAGGTATTGATCTTGCTTTTGATGCTGGGTGCTCCAAACGTGAGAACCGAAACCACCAGCAGCATGTAAGGTAGCCACGCCATGAATACCTTGCCAGCCGGCTGTCTTTGTACGGCAGCAGTGATCGGCTTGTCTCCTTCGAGACGCAGAATTTCCTTCGGCTTCCACAGTTTGAGAAAGAGCACCATAACCCCGATGCACGTCAGAGAACTCATGATGTCGGTGAGTTCCGGCCCCAGATGATTGGAGACGTAAAACTGCACTCCCGCAAAGGAGACGCCGCAGGCCACAATGGCCGGCCACACCTCCGCCGCCTTCCGGCGGCCCACCATAACCACCATCAGGTAACCGGGAATGAGCACGGAGAGTAAGGCGCAGAGACGGCCAATCATCGAGCTGAGCGCCAGTAGGGGCAACCCGGTGACGTTGGCCAGGGTAATGACCGGTGTGCCAATCGAACCGAATGCCACAGGGGCGGTGTTGGCCAGCAGACAAATGCCGGCAGCATAGAAGGGATTGAAACCCAGACCGGCCAGCATGGCGCCGGACACCGCCACAGGCGCGCCAAAGCCCGCCGCACCCTCGATAAATGCGCCAAATGAGAAGGCGATGAACAGGGCCTGCAGCCGGCGGTCATCGGTCAGGCCGCCGATCGAGCCCTTGATGACTTCGAATTTCCCGGTATCGACCGCAAGGCGATACAACAGAATCGAGCTAAAGACAATCCATGCAATCGGAAACATGCCGAAAGCGGCGCCGAACAACGTCGACATGACGGTCAGCTGCAGTGGCATTCCGTAAGCGGCCAGCGCAATGACAAAAGCCGAACCGAGCGCAGCCATTGCCGACACCCATGCCGGCTTGCGAAGCGCTCCCAACATCACAAACAGCACAACGATCGGAATAGCGGCCACGAGCGCCGACACTCCGAGGCTATCAGCTATTGGTTGATAATTGTGTTCCCACATTGTTAGACCTCGCGGTGGATTTCAAAAATGAAGTGGGACTCTACCACAATCCATTCTCCCAGATGACAATTGAACATTGAACAGTGAACATTGAACATTTCTTCGGGAAAATGTTCACTGTTCAATGTTCAATTGTCATCTGGGAGAATGGGATTTACCCTCCAGTGTGAGCAAGGAGACAAAATCATGAGCTGGCTGAATATCGCGGCAAGTTTTCTGCGCGATGCAATGTCCTCAAGTGAGCCCGAACAAAAAGCGGAAGAATCGCATTTGCCCGCAGACGTGGCGAGCCTCGCAGAAGCCGTCGGCCGCTTTCGTTCCGAAACCCATCAGAATTTCGAAGCCATCGGGCAAATGCTCAAGGCTCAAAACGAACGCCAGCTGCGTGCCCTCCAGATTCAGCGCCGCTGGAACTATGCACTGGCTGCAGGGCTTATTGTCGTGACGATACTCGCGATCTTCGCGTTAACACGAATCTGATCCGGACGCGATGCAAATCGAACTATCGGAAATGTGCCGGACCATGAGGGTGAACCGTGGCTTTGTGGGAATTTTCTCGAAATCGTGAGGTTGCCGGGCGCGCGCTTGTCATCTCCGCAGGTCTGATGCAGGGGCCGCGCGGTGCGGATTTCAATCGCTATGGACCTTTTGGCGCACAGTTCGGAATCTGTGGAGTCGGCGTCGTCTATCTGGAAGAGTACTCGAATCTGATTCCGGCCGTTTTCTACCTTGGTGAACCAAGCCCACGGCTTTTCCGCTGGAACGACAATTCAAGCGTGGTGGAAGCATTGCGAGCGGCCTTTGGCAATGACTTGGATTGGGTTCGCGACACTGCGGCGATACCGGTACTTCCCACGGAGTTACTGGCCAGACCCGGAGAAGATATCGATGGCCCCTTCCTGAGTGGCTTATTCGGTGCGCCAGTCACCTGGGCCGGAAAACAGGGTTTTCTCACCGCCGGCCACGTTGCTGATGCGACGGGTTCCAATATTGCAGACAAAGCCGGCAATTCCATTGGTCAGGCCGTCTTTGTGAGAAAAGGACAGGCAATTCAACCGCAGGGTTGCAATAGTTCCAGCGTGGACGTCGGTGTCATTGAACTGAATACCGGAGTGGCCCAATCCAACAATTTAGGTATTCGGACTTCCGCAATTCCAAAACCCAATTCCGCCGTGGATGTCCATACAAGCAACGGTGTTAAGCCTGCAAAAATCAACGGCGCGGCCAGCTGGTGGTGGGTTTCTGCTCAACAAGTGGTTTTGACAGAACTTTATCTGTCCGGTGCTGTCACGGTTTCCGGAGACTCCGGTGGACCGGTGCTGTTACAAGGCGGAAACGGAGAAATCATCGGGCACGTCGTGGCGGGGGGAACAGTATCGTGCTATCAGGACATTGATCATCAGCTGGCGGAAATTCGCAAAGATCCGGCCTTTCAAAACATTAGCATTTGAATTGGGAGTAGCAATGACTCTATCGCAACTTGCGGTACTGAATGTAATTCTGTCGGTCGTATCGTTCGTGGTTTTCTTCTACTTTGCATATCAACGAGCCGTTGAAGTGAAACGCCTCATGGATGCCGCAAAGGCTAACCTCGTCCGAACACCCCAGACAACAGCGCCAGGTGAGATTCGAACGGACTTGCAGGGCATCCCCAACGTCGACAAAATCCTGGATTCCATGGCCAATCTGACAAAGAGCTTGTCCAAAGCCCCGATGCATGTCGTCACGCTTGTCGCCGCAATGTTTTTCATGCTGATCGCACTTGCAGCACTCGGGGTGCAATGCTGGTGCGATTCAGAGACTGAACCTCCGAAGAAAGAAGCATCGTTGATTGCACCGACGCGCTGTGTTGTCGGTTATTTCAGCAGCGGCGACAGCCGCATGCCCGATTCTGTGACCGATTCGCCCCGTGGATGCCTTGGGAATTTACAAAACCGGATGAAGACCGATGAACCTCCATTTGTAGTGGCAGTCGGTCACGTAGACTTCCGGGAACTTCAGATGCAACCCCGCAAAATTTATGGCGACAATTTATCGCTGGCATATCAGCGTGCTGTCTCAGTACAAACATACCTCGCGGGTAAATCCATTTTTCTGCTGACAGCGGGCGCCTCTCACGTCAATACGCGTGATCCCAACCTGCTACTGGAAGATCGCATGGTTGAAATCTGGTACTTGTGATCCCGCCCATGGTGTGTCGCTGCCTTTAAACAAATCCATCCCCTGACTGTCCAAAGAATTCAGAGGCAGTGGAATCATGAAGAGAACGGCCACGGGGTTGCTTCTGTTGTTTTTCTCCGTCTTCACTCTGCGGATTGGGGTAGAGCGGACGCAGGTTGCACTCGATAACTGGTCTTCCACTGTCAATTCTCATCGTCCGGTCTTTCAGTCGCCAAGTCCTACTCCAAAATTCTCACGTATTGCAGAATCCGTGTTCGTGCAGGAGGAACCCGGACACTCGGCAACTCCAATGTTCATGGCTGCCCGGATTCCCGCGATCTGCGTGGAACGCCGCCATTCAGCAACCCTTGGCTATAGCCTCCCACGCTCCCCGCCAACGAATTCGCAATTGAGTTAATTCACGCGAATACGCAATTCATTTATTGAAGGGAGTCTTTATGAGCAAGCTAGCATATGCGACGCGCGCGCTTGTCAAAGGCGGAAGTGCGCTTGCCGCGATAGTCGTTCTTTCCACGCCAATCCTGGCTCAGAACAACGAAGAATCCGAAAACAATCCACTGGCCTCGGCACCCGAAGTCTTTCATTCGCAAATCAGCGTTCTCGGGACGGTTCCGCTGCAGCTCTCGAATACAGCTATGGATTCATCGGGAAATTCCCTGACAGACTCGCCGACACGTTCCGCAGGACTACTACTGGGGTACAGCTTCCGGCTCAATAGCTGGTTGCGCGTCGAGGCAGACTGGGCCGCCAGCCGCAACTCGCAACGCTTCAACGGGCCTTCGGGAATGACGGAATTGCAGGGGGATATGAATCAGCTCACCGTGGAAGGACAATTTGTGATTCCGACGCATTGGTCCCGAATCTCGCCATTTGCCTTGGCAGGAACCGGAACTGTGAAATTTGCTCCCACGGATTTCACGAAGTTCTCTATCAGTGAGGCGCAATCCCAGAACAAGCCGGTGTTCCTGTACGGCGGAGGAGCCGATATCGACATCGGTAGAGGATTCGGGCTGCGTACCGAATATCGCGGACTCCTCACGAGCAGTCCGACTTTCGACGTTTCGGGCTTGGGTGAAGCCGAACGGCTGCATGTCGTCGAGCCCGTGGTGGGGATTTTCTATAAGTTTTAGGAAACAGGCACCTGTAGGGGCGGTCTATGACCGCCCGCAATTTCGAGGAATGCAATCCTCCGAATTGTGGGCGGTCATAGACCGCCCCTACAGTCGGAAGCAATTAGTGTTGTCCCCCAAATCGCGCGCGGTCGTAGACCGCGCCTGAAGTTTATCCGATTTGTGGTAAAGGTAAGAAACAACAGGCTGGCCATAATCCCCTCCTGAAGGAGGGGCCGCCGCGCCGATCAAAGATTGTCACGCTACCTCAAGTTATCGGCGCGGCGGGGGTGGTCAGCCT
>JBGPBY010000412.1:0-6723 GCA_041481485.1 Terriglobia bacterium | reverse complement strand
ACACCTATTCGGGGTTCGAGCGCAAGGTTGCGGAAAGTCTGAGCAGCCGTATCAACGCGTTTGGACTCGAGAGCGAAATTCACAACGTGCTCATTCCGACAGAAGAAGTGGTCGAAGTTCGGGGCGGGAAGCGCGTTGTTTCGCAGAAAATGTTTTATCCCGGCTACGTTCTGGTGGAGATGGATGCCGACGAGAAGGGGAAGCCGAGCGATCGCGCGTGGCACGTCGTCAAAGGCACGCCCCGCGTCACCGGTTTTGTGGGTTCCGGACAGAACCCGACGCCTCTCAGCGATGAAGAGGTTCAGCAAATAGTTTACAAAGTCGCAACAGCGGCCAACAGCCCGAAGCCCAAGCAGACTTTTGAAAAGGGCGAATCCGTTCGAATCATCGATGGGCCATTCACGAACTTTAATGGAGTTGTGGATGAAGTCAACGGGGACCGGAACACTCTGAAAGTGATGGTGACCATTTTCGGACGTGCGACACCCGTGGAGCTCGATTTTCTGCAGGTGGAGAAGACCTAGAGTACACGTATGGCAAAAAAAGTAATCGGCCAGGTTAAATTGCAGATTCCCGCAGGTAAAGCCACGCCGGCGCCGCCGGTGGGTCCCGCGCTCGGCCAGCATGGCGTCAATATCATGGATTTCTGCAAGGCGTTCAATGCGAAGACGTCGGCCAAAGATCAGGAAGGATTGATCATTCCCGTCGTTGTGACGATCTTTTCCGACCGTTCTTACAGCTTTATCACAAAGACACCTCCGGCATCGATTCTGCTCAAACGCGCGGCAAACATTGCAAAAGGTTCCGGGGTTCCCAATAAGAACAAGGTTGGCACCGTCACCAAAAAGCAGGTGGAAGACATTGCGAAGCTGAAATTGCCGGATCTGAATGCCGCCAGTCTGGAAGCTGCCGTCAACACGGTACGCGGCACGGCAGTCAGTATGGGGATCGAGGTACGGGAGTAGAAATATGGCGGCAGGAAAAAAATACGAAGCAGCAAAGAAACAGGTCGAGCCTCGGCCATATGTGGTCAAGGATGCGATAGGCCTTCTGAAGAAGATCCATTTTGCGAAATTCAACGAAACCGTTGAAGTTCACATGCGCCTGGGAGTCGACCCCAAGCATGCAGATCAAATGGTGCGTGGCACCGTGGTTTTGCCTCATGGTCTGGGCAAATCGAAGAAAGTTTGCGTGATTGCTTCCGGAGACAAGATCCGCGAGGCTGAAGCCGCCGGTGCCGATTATGTTGGCGGCGAAGACATCGTGGAGAAGATCGCTGGCGGCTGGATCGACTTCGATGCGTGCATTTCCACCCCCGACATGATGCGTTCCGTCGGTAAACTCGGTAAGGTTCTGGGTCCGCGCGGACTCATGCCCAATCCGAAAACCGGGTCCGTGACTTTCGATATCGCCAAGGCGATTCAGGAAGTCAAGGCAGGTAAAGTGGAATTCCGAGTCGACAAGACCGGAATCATTCATGCCCCCGTCGGAAAAATCGAATTCAGCGGAGATCAGCTCACCGACAACGCCCAGACTTTGATTGAATCCGTGATCAAGGCGCGGCCTGCAGCCGTGAAGGGACGCTATGTCAAGAGGATCACTGTCACTTCGACGATGTGCCCCGGCATTGACGTGGATCTTGTCGCTCTGGACGCGAAATAGATTGGCCGTGAAATCGAGGACTCATGAAACCCAAGAGTAAGAAAGAAGAAGAACTCAACGCCCTGAAAAAGGATCTGGCGGAAGCCAGAAATCTGATTGTGGCGCAGTTCAAGGGCATCACCGTCGCCCAGGATACGGAGTTGCGAAACAAAATCCGGGAGACGAAGAGCAAGTATCGTGTGGTCAAAAACACCCTTGCGAGAATCGCAGCGAAGGGAACGCCGTCTGAGGCCCTGTCGACATCCATGCAGGGATCCACTTCCATTGCATACAACAATACGGACCCCGTTGCACTGGCCAAAGCACTGGTTGCTTATGCCAAGTCCAATCCCGTATTCGTGTTCAAGGCCGGCATGGTGGAAGGCCGCGTCGTTAATATCGCTGACCTTGGAGCAATCGCGAGCCTGCCATCCAAGGAAGAGTTGATTGTAAAATTATTGTTCCTGCTCAATTCACGCGCCCAGGGTATTGCGACCGCAGTCAATGGAGTTGCAAGAAACCTGTCGGTCGTGATTCAGCAGGCCGTCGAGCAAAAGAAGTTTCAGGAATAGCAGCTGTTGGGGCAATCGTTAATGGCCCCGCCAGAGAGACTGTAAGGGAATTCATTCTAGGAGAAAGCAATGTCGGAAAAAGTTCAGAGTATTATTGAATCCATTAAAGGATTGTCTCTGCTTGAAGCTTCGGAGCTTGTGAAGGGACTTGAGGAAACATTTGGTGTGAGTGCGGCTGCCGCGTCGGTTGCCGTTGCCGCGCCAGCTGCGGGGGGTGGCGCAGCCGCTGCACCTGCCGAGGTTCAGACGGAGTTTGCCGTGATCCTGACGGCCGCGGGCGGAAACAAGATTGGCGTCATCAAAGCGGTTCGGGAAATCACCAGCCTTGGATTGAAGGAAGCCAAAGATCTTGTTGAAGCGGCGCCGAAACCCATCAAGGAAGGCGTTACAAAGGACGAAGCCGAAGCCATCAAGAAGAAGTTTGTTGACGCAGGCGCAACTGTAGAAGTGAAGTAAACGGGTTCGGGATTCCCGGAGCTGACTCGTAGGCGATACCTTGTCTACGGGCCGGCCTATTATTGTCTCTGTTTCAGGATGGAGAAACCGGCGATGAACGTACGGGAATTCGCAAGGCTACTGGGAGTTCAAGCGAAGCCCCGGACGCAAGGTTTTGACCTTCCTGGGGACCGAAGGGGCGAAACGGACACGACCTGGATTGTGCCGCTTATGTTTGCCGCTATGCCGGGGGATGGAGAGTTTGAGTTTGAAGATTCGGATTCGGGGTTGTGCAATGGCGGTAGACATGAAGGAATCAACAGGAGGCGATACGCTCATCCTTTCAAGCTTCGGGTCGCCGGCAAGAATCTGGAGACGTATCTGAAAACCCAGGTTCCTCAGTTGCTGCCGAGGCTCTCGATCATCGACGTCGATGCCGAAGGTTGCGACATGAGGATACTCCAGTCAATCTCCACAGTACTTTCGGAATGCAGGTCCTTTATCAAAGAAATCAAGTCTCTTAACTTTAACGTGTTTGGGTTCGGCACTGCCGGGCCAGGAGCAGTTCACTAACATGGCGGAAACCAAATCCATTGCCGCGCGCGAGCGAACGAATTTTTCCAAAATCAAGACTGCGATTCAGATACCCAATCTGATTGAGGTCCAAAAGAACTCGTATGAGCGCTTCCTGCAGATGAATATGCTGCCGGAAGAGCGCGATGACGCCGGGTTGCAGGCGGTATTCAATTCGGTGTTTCCGATTTCGGATTTTCGAGGAGTGTCCACCCTCGAATTCATCAGTTATTCGATCGGCAACTGGGAATGCAAGTGCTCCAACCTGAAGGGGCTCCATCACCTGCGCTCGACCTGTAAGAACTGCGGCGCCACCATCGCCACGAACCCGTTTTCGTCGGAGACAACGGTTCTGTGCGGAAAATGCGGAACTTCGAACAAGAACCAGGTCACGTTCTGTAACAAGTGCGGAGATCCGGTTCAACTCAATCTGAAGTACGACGTTTCGGAATGCCAGGAGCGCGGCATGACTTATGCAGCGCCTCTGAAGGTCATTATCCGCCTGACTATTTTCGACAAAGATCCCGATACCGGCGCAAAAACAATTCGCGACATCAAGGAGCAGGAAGTCTATTTTGGTGAAATTCCGCTGATGACGGAAAACGGAACCTTCATCATCAACGGAACCGAACGCGTTATTGTCAGCCAGCTGCATCGCAGTCCTGGAGTATTCTTTGAATCGACTCCAAGCAAGAATTACTTCCTTGGGAAGATCATTCCCTATCGCGGGTCGTGGGTCGAATTCGAATACGAGACCGCCAAGAACATCCTTTACGTCCGCATCGACCGGAAGCGCAAGTTTCTGGCCACGATCTTCCTCCGCGCCCTCGGGCTCAAGAGCGACGAAGAGATCATCCGGGCATTCTACAAAACAGACAGGATTGCCATCGAAGGAAAGAAACTGTTCTGGAATGTTTCCGATAACATCGCAGGATTGAAAGTTTCCAAGGACATCCTTCATCCGAAAACGAAGGAAGTTCTGCTCCACGCCGGAAAGAAAATCACGAAGTCGGTCTTCGACCATATCAAGCAGGCCAAAGTTGAGCGATTTGAAGTTGCTCCTGAAGATATCGAAGGAGCTTTTGCAGTTGCCGACATCGTCGATACGAAGACCGGAGAGGTGATTGCCGAGACCAACAACGAGCTGTCGCAGGCAACAATTCATTCCGTCATCGATTCCGGAGTTCCTGAACTGTCGGTCTTCTTCCCGGAACGGGATGACATCGGTGTGGTGCTGAGTCTGACGCTCCGCAAGGACACGATCAAAACGACTCAGGAAGCCCTGATCGAAATTTACCGCAAACTGCGTCCCGGCGATCCGCCAACTCTGGAAACTGCCGATGCGTTGTTCAAAGGCATGTTCTTTGATGCGCGAAAATACGATTTTTCAAAGGTCGGACGGCTGAAATTCAACATCAAGCTGGATCTTCAGACTCCGCTCGAGCACCGTATTCTGACCCAGGGAGATTTTTACGGCGTCATCGGGTACCTGCTCAAGCTGCGCAAGAATCTCGGCCAGGTCGATGACATCGATCATCTCGGCAACCGCCGCGTTCGTGCGGTTGGCGAACTGCTCGAGAATCAGTTCCGGATTGGTCTGGTACGCATGGAGCGCGCCATCAAGGAAAAGATGTCGGTGTACCAGGAGATGGTCACAGCGATGCCGCACGATTTGATCAATGCGAAACCCGTCATCGCGGCAGTTCGCGAATTCTTCGGATCGTCGCAATTGTCGCAGTTCATGGATCAGACGAATCCGCTGTCGGAAATTACCCACAAGCGGCGTCTCTCCGCGCTCGGACCGGGAGGTTTGTCGCGTGAGCGTGCTGGATTCGAAGTCCGTGACGTGCATCCCACTCACTACGGGCGAATTTGTCCAATTGAAACTCCGGAAGGTCCGAACATCGGATTGATTTCCTCGTTGAGCTGCTATGCACGGATCAACGAGTTCGGATTTATTGAGAGTCCGTACCGGAAAGTCAAGCATGGCCGGGTCATTGACTACGTCACCGTCATTGCCGCCGGCGACTCCGATTTCAAGGTAGGCCAGCACGAAGAAATGGAGAAGGTGGAAGCGGAAAACGAACACCTGAAAACCAAACGGAAAAAGCGGATCGAATATGTGCCGTATTCGTTCTATCTCTCGGCCTGGGAGGAGGACAAATACCTGGTTGCACAGGCCAACGTCGAGCTGGACAAGAGCGGGCGCATGATCCACGAACTGGTGAACGTGCGTCAGGCCGGTAACTTCGTATTGAAGCACCGCGACGAGGTCGACTACGTCGACGTTTCCCCGAAGCAGTTGGTGTCCGTTGCCGCCTCACTGATCCCATTTCTCGAGAACGACGATGCGAACCGCGCTCTGATGGGGTCCAACATGCAGCGCCAGGCGGTGCCCCTGCTGCGAACCGCGGCTCCGCTCGTTGGAACCGGGATGGAGGAAATTACTGCGCGCGATTCCGGCGCCGTGGCGGTATGCCGCCGTAATGGAATTGTCGATTCTGTCGATTCCGAACGCATCATCGTTCGCGTGGAGTCGGCTGAAGATGGCCATTTTTCCCGCGAAGTGGGAGCCGACATCTACACGCTCACCAAGTTCCGCCGCTCCAATCAGAACACATGCATCAACCAGAAGCCGATTGTGCGCAAAGGGGATCGCGTGGTGAAAGGTCAGGTGCTCGCGGATGGTCCGTGCACCGACAAGGGAGAACTCGCCCTGGGACGCAACGTCCTGGTTTCATTCATGCCCTGGCGCGGTTACAACTTTGAAGACGCGATTCTGGTTTCAGAACGGCTGGTGAAAGACGATTACTACACTTCCATCCATATTGAGGAATTCGAAATTGAGGCGCGGGATACAAAGCTCGGTCCTGAGGAAATTACCCGGGATATCCCCAACGTCAGCGAGTCATTCCTGAAAGACCTGGATGAGGCTGGAATTATCCGCATCGGCGCGAACGTGAAGCCGGGCGATGTTCTGGTTGGAAAGGTCACTCCGAAAGGCGAAACCCAGCTCACGCCGGAAGAGAAACTTCTTCGAGCGATTTTCGGTGAAAAGGCTGAAGACGTTCGCGATGCTTCGTTGATCTGCCCTCCCGGAATCGAAGGCATCGTCGTGGATGTGAAGATTTTTTCACGAAAGGGGGCAGAGAAGGATGAGCGCGCGAAACTCATCGAGAGCATGGAAATTGCGCGTCTGGAAGCCAATCTGCGCGACGAGATTCGAATTCTTACCGATGAACGCAACAAGCGTCTTGTGGGTCTGCTTGCCGGAAAAGTCACTGCCAACGAGTTGGTGAATGAGCGGAGCGGCCGCAAGATTATCGGCAAAAAGACGGATATGACGGCGGAAGTCATCGAACACCTTTCGCTGCGCGAACTGCTGAAGTTGAAGTACACGGACGGGTCGAATCTGAACGAACAGGTTCAGGAAATTGAAGAAATGACGACGCGTCAGATCGACGTGCTGCGAAAGATTCACGAAGAGCGCATTGCGAAGCTT
>JBGPBY010000411.1:0-6733 GCA_041481485.1 Terriglobia bacterium | reverse complement strand
GAAACAGCCTACTAAGTGCTGATTTTCAGAAGCTTGATTCGTCAAGCATATTATTTCCCCTTTGGGAGAGAGGTTTCTTCTCAACCCGCCGTCTTCCCATGTGGAAAGCAATTTTTTTCACTCGCGAATCCCTGTGACAAACGGACCGCGAACCTCTATCCGCACATTTCGTGTGGAGAGCGTCCACGCGCCCAACATGCCGATCGCAAGACAAGCCACAGACACGAAATCAAATGGGCCCCGCCACCACTGAAGAGTTCCCGCTAAGAATGTCAGCACGGCGGCGGTCACTCTGCCGCGGATTCCTGTGGAATTTGCAGAAAACATCCTCATTGCCAGGCCGACGAGAGCTCCGATCAAAATGGATCCGAAAGAAACATTTGCCGCGGTAAGCAGAACGCCGTGAATCAGACCTCCCACCACGGCCGCAGTGAGTCCAAATCCCAACGCTCGCCAATAGGACTTCGCAAGATTGGCGCGTAAGTTCTGCTTGAATTCCTCCGTGCAGGAAGGACAAGCCTGCTGGCTCCCCACACGGAAATATGTACGAAGAGGCTCGTTGCAGAATGCGCAGCATGCTCCAGTCCCTTCGGCAGCCTGCAGGCTCTCGAGAATGTAGTGCCCGAACCGGATGGGGCTCTGATCGAATCGCAGCCGGACGTCGCCACCCATCGCCACGCGTCCAAGATCTTCTCGATCAGCCAGCAACCAGCGCGCTGGCTCGAATGGCACGAGACTTCCGGGCCTGCCCTGAGGAAATAACCAGATTTCAGGGAGGTCTCTCGCCTGTCCCCAGAGCAACAACTGATAGCGGAAGACAAAGACCCCGACATGACATTCGCCAAGGGGTTCATCCACTTCAATCGGTGCGCCTGATCCTTTCGCTCCAATGGACCAGCCGGCAACGCCATTCTGCCAACCGGACATGTCGCGAGAAACCGGCGACAGATCGAGTTCCCGAATTGAACAATCTCGAATATCCGTGAGTCGAACACGCACACCGCAATTCCAACTCAGCGGCCGCCCCTAACGCAAGGGCATCAATCAGAATTGTTAGCCGGGGGTTTCACATCGTCCAGAAAAACTTCACGATGCAGGTTCAGCTCAAGCGGATTCCTTTTCGGCTGAACCTTCGAGTAAAGATAGTTTGAAAAACGCAAATCGGCCGTTGGTATTGCCTTCGCCGCTGTCTTGTTCTTATCAATCATACGGCCCAGAAAATATCCGCCGACGGCGCCGCCAGTTCCGGTAAGCGCCATTGTAATATTGCCCTTCCGTTCCGAGTTGATCGCGTCGTCAAAGACAGACAGCGACATCAACAGTCCGACGACGACGCCACCGGCTCCTCCAACGATAGTCAATAGCGTCCGATATTTGTGCGAAGAGGATTTACCGGTGTTCGCCTGTTGGGCGAAAGCGAAATTGAAACTGAAGAACAGCAGGATGCAGGAAGCAATCACACGTTTGGTAGTCATCGATTTCTCCTTATTTCAAAGTATTTCAAAATGAAATCCGCATTGCGGCGCCCCGGGTGTCTTTAGATACGACAGGCGCGACTCGCCAATCGATGCCCGTTGTCCGTTGCGGTGTGGATTTGTAGATGCGAGTCCGTTTGGGTATGGAACTCAGGCCGAGATATATTCCGGCTCCCAAAGCTCCAGCACCGGCGACACAGGTACCCGCTCCCTTGCCAGTACACCACCTACCGGTATTCATTTGCGGAATGACGATTGCGCCGACGACGACGCTGGCTAATGTTAAGGGAATAGGACCGTAGGAATCCGTCTGGCGGCGGCGCTGGTATATTTCCGTAACGTCGGCATTGGAGTAGTCACGGCTCGACTGTCCGGTTCGCAGCTTCAACGAAGAGCTGGTTATGGATTCAATGACTCCTTTTTTCATTTTGCCCGACGCGTCTCGAACGGAAATGTGATCTCCCTTCTTCACTGAGAATTGGATTTGTGAAAAGTCATCCGGCCGGTACGGCGCTGGGGCCGGCCGGGCCGCCGGTTGTTTTTTTGAACTTCCCACTTTGTTCAGGAGCGCAATCGTCCCAATTCCGGCACCGGTGTAAATGCCGAGAAGCATCCAGGCTTCCCTTCCCGTGCAGTTTTCTTTCACGTAGCAGACCCCACCGCTGTATGTCCCCATGAGGCCGCCAATCCATCCACCAACGTTCACCACTTCCTTTGCCGACATCTGGGCTCGGGCCGGTGGGGCCTCGAGAGTTCCAAACACCACACTGACGATCAGAATCACCGGTATGCAACGCTTCATGAACGCTCTCCTTTTGCTGGTATCGCGGGTAGGACTAATTGCCCGCCAACTATCAATGCGGAAAACGTTGGTCAAAGCTGGCAAGGTGAATAGATTTTTTTCGGCAGGCGTATGAAGGCGGGTCTATCAGGAAAACCGTCTCCCGGCGGATATTGACATAATTGACGGACAGCGGACTGTAGGCGCGGTCTATGACCGCGCACGATGTATCAGATATGGATTTGATTCCCAACTGTAGGGGCGGTCTATGACCGCCCGCAATCTGTGGGATTGCATCCCTGAAAATTGTGGGCGGTCATGGACCGCCCCTACATCGGAGTCGCATTCTTCGAGCACAATTCCTCAATTCGAGAATATGCGCGGTCATAGACCGCGCCTACAATCCGTAGTGCGTCAAGGATGTCTGATTTTCATGGATTGTTGTTCCACCGGCTGACGCCGGTGGCTACAAGGAGTGTCGCTGCTAACGCGGCTCAGAAATTGGAAAGGGCTACGGCTTCACCGGGCTCCACGTCTTGTCGGGATTGAAGCGAGTGATGTCTTTTGTTTTCTCGCGGGTTTCGGCACCGAAGTCCTTCTCGTAGACGACGCCATCCTGGCTGACCATGAACGTCTTCACGCCCGTATTGCCATAGTCGGCAGGGACGGCAAGCAGAGCAAACCCGCCGATCATGTAGCCTTTGATGATGTAGTCCATTTCGCCGAGCTGCGCTGCCGAACCCTGTCCTGTCAGGACCTTGAAGTAGTAACCATGGTATGGACTGCCTTTTGCGTATCCGCTCTCGATTGCCCGTGCCACATTTTCGCCGATAGGTCCGTCCCAGCTTCCGTTTGCGTTCTGCCACGCCAGCCCGTCCTGTTTGCCCGGAGTGCTGATAATCCGCTGCGCGTACTGATTGACGGAGCTGCCATGTTTGTCGAGTGCATAATCGTGCTGCGCCTCGACAAAGCCACGGCAAATCTCGATCGCATCCAGTTCATTTCCGCCGATGCGGCGATAGAGCAGTTCCTGGCGTCCGAGGGCCAGATCAAACGACCACGTCTCGCCATGCTTTGCGATAGGCACAGCAAACGGCCAATCATTAGCCCCAATCATGAGATAGGCCAGATTCTTATGATGGGGATCGAGCGTCACACTTTTTTTTATTCGCGCCTGAGCCGCGAAGGCGGTGGCAACTTCCTTGTCGCGCGCCGGTTCGCCGGTGAAGATAATGTCCTTGCCTTGCTCACCGAAAATCCGGGAGAGGGCCGCCGTATCAAATTTCTCGGCCGCCGCAATAAGCGTATCTGCCGCAACTTCTGTCGAGGTGAACGTCTCCGGTTTTCCGGCTGCTTTCGGCGTGGTCTGCGCCGTAAGGCTGACTGCCATAAACAACAGCACAAACCGCGCGGAGGAGATTGTCCGGAACAGCTTCATCTTTGCATTCCTGATTTTCATGTCCGATTACCTCCGTCGGCCGCCGCCGCCGCCCCCGCTTCGCCCGCCGCCGCCCGATCGGCCTCCGGCACTTGAGGCTCCCCGGCTGCTACTGGAGCGAGCGCTCGATCCGTCGAAACCGCCAGAGCCGCCGCTCATCGCACTGCCGCTGCCGGCGCCGGAGCCGCGTGACATATCCTTGCTACCGACCCGATCTGCACTTCCACCTCCAGCACTGCTGCGGTTCCCGGCGGAACGATCACTCGCCCCTGCACCGCCGCGGTCTGCGCCGGCAGAACGATCACTGACGCCGGCTCCTCCTGCACTGCCGCGGTTCGCGCCGGCAGAACGATCGCTGGCCCCAGCTCCGGCACCTGCACCGGCAGATCGGTCAGACGCGCCCGGGCGCTGGCTGCTTGGCAGATTGCCTTCTTGCCGGCCGACCTGTTGCTTGGCGTTGGATTGCCGGTTTGAAACGGAATCTCCTCGGGTGGTTCCTCCAAACCGGTCTGCAGTCCCTCGGTCCGCATAAGGAGTGCCGCCGCGATGTTCTGGATTGTGCTGCCAGTTGTTGCCCCCACGGTTACCGGAACCGACATTGTTTCTGTTGCCGCCGTTGATGTTGGTGTTGCGATTGAAATTATTGTTGTGATTGATGTAGACGTTGTTGCCGCCGCCCCATCCGCAGCCATAGCCCCAGCCGCCGCCCCACATGGCGCCCATCGCAATGCCGACGCCGAAGGAAATGGCCATACCCGCCGCATAGTAACCGGGAGGAGGATAGTAGATCGGAGGATACGGATATATCGGCGCGCCATAAACCACCGTGGGGTTGTAGCTCGGAACGTAAATCACTTCCGGATTGGCCTGCTCGACAATAATCACAGGCTGGGTTTCCACGGTTTTCGTTTCGACTTTGATCTGTTCGTTCGACTTCAGGTTGCCGGTGTCCTTGGCTTTCTTGCGCATCCGCTGTACGGCGTTCATGACATCGCTTTGCTGCGCGAGAAAAGCGTTGCCGAGATCTGTCGTCCATTGAACGTCGTCGGCGAGCCGCTTCACAACATCCGGAAGGCCAGCCATGGACTGGACGCTGGGATCCCACGGCTGTTTCGCAACGGCATCGGCGAGTGCCTTGTCTTTCAGTGTGCTGTTTTTCTCGAGCCATTGCTGGAGCTGAACGAGCTCGAGAGGATACGTAGAGGCCGCGAGCGTCTGCGCCAGCAGCGGGTCCGGATAAAGCGCAATCGGCGCCACCAGGGAATCGAGTTGATCGGCAGGAATTTTCGCGGCCGGCTGCTGCTGATTAGCAGAACTCTTCGCGTCCGGCTGCTTGGATGTTGCCGAACCGTCCTGATACGGTAAAAAGAGCGCGCGGGTCTCGGTGGGTCCGGAGACAAGACTCGCTACGCAGACAACCCCAAGGATTTTTCTCGCGGCATTTTTTGCGTATAGCTTCATAGTCCACCGTGCTCCGAGACTCCCCTCGGTCTCTGGTCCTGTCGAGAGCCTATGGCTACGAATGTAGACTTACGGCCGTGCGCAACCTATCGGGTCTTTTGCGTAATTCCGTTCAGGGAATTGGTGGGCTGACTGCTATCTCGCTAAACCCAGCATCGTTCCGATCAATGCCAGCAAGCCGTCGCGCTCGTCGGCATCGAGCAGACCATTTCCGTTGCGATCGAAGGCGCGGAAGACCTGTGCGATCAGATCGCGCTGCTGGCGTGGGATCTCGGGCGGCAGGTTCTCCACTCGAGAACCGACGTACAGGAAGGCTTCCAGGTATTGAATTATCAGTTGCCGTTCGAAATCGTTCGCGTCCGCGGGAGTGGGCAATGCGACCACGATGAACGCGACAGCCATCTCATCGGTGCTCTGTTCGCCGAAACTTACACTTACCGGTGGACGTGAGGGATTGCGCGGATTCGCAGCGGAGTTGTCGTACGTGTATTCCAGATCAATCTTCGTGCCTTTCGGCAACGCGATGGGTTTTTTGTAGCTGTAGTTCCCCTGCCAGTTGAAGTCCCAGTCCTTGATCCAAATCAGTGGAATCGTGGAACCATCGGGCAGGTGCGCCGTCACTTTCATGTCCTTACACAGATAGTGCGCATGAGGCGCGATTCCGATAACTTCAACACTGCGTGGCAATACAATCTGCCCATTCACCACGTAATGCGCGTCACCCGCCGGAATATCGATGTTCGGAGCCACGATTACCGCAGCGGTGTGACCGTCGGTGGGCGGCCCCGAAAATTTCAGGCCGAGCGACGACTGATCGACTTCGGGTTTGCCCGAAGGATGATAGTGAATTTGCACGACGATATCCGCGCCGCTTGGAATAAGGCGCGCGTAATCGTCAATGCCGGGTTGAGGCAGCGAACCTGGAACCCAGCCTCCGATCAGCCCAAAAGCCGGAATGCCCGGTCCGCCAAAACAGGAATACCCGTTATCTTTGCTTCCGGCCGCCAGACGGCGCCCCGCTCCGGTGTTATCTGTAAATACCAGAGCATGATGGACGATGCGTCGATTGTCCGGACGAAATTCCACGCCATTCACGTAGGTGATGTGGTCGAATCCCAGCGGCAGGACAAAACAGCGGAACTGATCGGGACCATCCGCTGGCAATGTAAACTTGTCCGCTGCCGTCAGGACTTGATCCGGCTTCCCTCCAAGCCACCCGCTGGTAAATGTGGGTGCTTCGGGTTTGGTCGTATCTCCTTCGGGCGCGCCCGCTTCGGCCCATTCCTTGATTAACCGGATCTGCTCGTCGGTCAACCGGCGCTCGTTTGCGAAGTGGCCGTAGCCGGGCTCCGCCTTCCAGGGCGGCATGTATCGGCGCTCGGTTACCGTGGCAATCAGTTTTGCGCGCTTCGAGGCGTCCTGATACGTCAGCAATGAAAACGGCGCAACTTCGTTGGGCCGATGGCACATTGCGCAGTTTTGATACAGGATCGGCGCGATATCCTTATTAAAGGTCGGCGGCGCGGCGGCAGCAGCCGCTGCAGTCAGCAGCATCAAAGAGATCACGGCAATCAGGGT
>JBGPBY010000410.1:0-6760 GCA_041481485.1 Terriglobia bacterium | reverse complement strand
TCTCTGCTTGCGGTAATGGGGCGATTGTTTTGAATCGTGCTTTCGCCGTGACCGCGCAGGTCAAGGGTCATCACGGCATACCCTCTGTTGAGAAGTTCCGATTTGAAGTTGTTCCAGATCGTGCGGTCTTCGCCGTATCCGTGAAGCAGCATCACTGCCGGAATTGGTGCGGGAACGCCAGGAGGCAACTCCAGAGCAGCGCTGAGCTTTACCAGGTCGAACGTCTCGATTCGAAGACCGGGTGGTTTTCCGGTGTCTGGCGCAGCAGTCCCGCCCGCAACAGAAGATGCCAGCTTCAATTGAAAATTCAGGACATTGTCTTGCCGGTCGAGAAAAGCGCTGATGGATCTCTTATCGGAAATCTGTCCCTGAAACTCCGCGGTGATTTCGTAATCTGCGTTCGACGGAAACCCGGCGCCGTTATAAATGCCCTCTGCGTTTGTGGTCATCGTTCGGGTCACGTTGGATTTGACGTCGCGCACCAGAACATGGGCTCCTTCGAGGGCCTTGCCATCGGCAGTCTGCACGGTGCCGCGAATCGTTTTGGGCTTTGGCCCGGTGTCGGGCCGCGCCCGGGGGATGGTCCGGCCGCCGCCGAGAGTGACCCCGGGAGACGGCTGCTGCGCGGCGGCATAACGCACCAGCGTGAGGATCGCGAGTAACGTAATGGCGTACTTCAAAATAATACGGAGTGTTCGTGAATCCATGGATTACTTCTTATTCAACAACTTCTGTACGACTTTTTCCATTTCGTCGTAGCGTCCGACGCCGCTGTGGCTGAATTGGATGGTTCCGTCGCGGTCCACAACAAACTGAGACGGCCAGACGTTGCAGAGATAATCGCTCCAAATATCATATTGATTGTCGACAACAACAGGATACTTGATTCCTTTCCGGATTACCGCTTCCCGGATTTTCGGCAGGTCCTTTTCGTAATCAATTCTCGGGGTATGAACGCCGATGATCACCAGACCATCTTTTGAATACTTCTCATAGAGATCGAGCACATGGGGCATGGCTTCCGCGCAATACGGGCAATCGAAAGCCCAGAAATCGATGACGACCACTTTGCCCTTGAGCGAAGCAAGAGTCAGTGGATCGGTATTGATCCAGACGTCGGACTTTTTGATTTCGGGCGCCTTTTGTCCGACAAAGGCATCATCGGGATGTTGTGCATAGGCGATTCCAATAAAAAGTAAAAATGCCAGTGTCAATCTCGCAAGCATTCTTTCTCCAATTCCACTCTGGTGTTTGATTCGCCCTATTCTGGCACAGTTGACGCATTTGCGGCTATCGAAGTGCTTTGTCTCAGCCATGGACTCACGCAATCGATCTCTTGCTGCACTCCGCATGACTCTGGTCCGTGGCCTTGGCCTCCGCTCGTCTGCCGTGCTGCTGCGAAATTTCAAGACGCCAGAAGCGGTGCTGGACTCCAGTGTCGGAGAACTGGAATCGCATGGCATTCCACCCGATGTTGCCGAAGACTTGTTGTCTCCACGTTCCGCGCAACGCGCCGAAGCAGAATGGACGAAGGCAGAATCTCTGGGAGTCCGCATCATCGACATTCTGCATTCCGATTACCCGCCGCTGCTGCGCGAGATTTTCGATCCGCCGGTCGTGCTGTATGTCAAAGGCAAGGCATGGAATTCCGATCTGCCGCAGGTTGCGATGGTTGGCACAAGGCGACCGACAGGCTACGGGCTGAATTGCGCAGAACGAGTGGCAGAGGATTTATCGTCGCGTGGCCTGGCGATCACTTCGGGCCTGGCCCGGGGAATCGATGCCGCCGCGCACCGCGGCGCATTGAGAGGAGGTACCACATTTGCGGTTTTTGGCTGCGGTCTGGACACCGTTTATCCGAAGGAAAACCGAAAACTCGCGGAAATCCTGGAAGAAAAAGGCGCGTTGTTGTCGGAATTTCCCCTGGGAACGCCTCCGTCGCCGGAAAATTTTCCGATCCGAAACCGGATTATTGCGGGTATGGCACTGGGTGTCATCGTGGTGGAAGCCGCTGAATATTCGGGATCTTTGATCACCGCCCGAATTGCCATCGACAGCAACCGGGAAGTTTTTGCAGTTCCCGGCAACATTACTTCTCCCAATAGTTTTGGCCCTCATGTTTTGATTCGGCAAGGGGCACGGCTGGTTGCAAGCTGGCAGGACGTGATTGAAGAACTGCCGCATCCGATCCGGGAAAAAATTCTGGTGCCGCTTGTCGCCGAAATGCAGGCCCTGCCTGAGCCGGAGCTGGAAGGCATGGAAAAAAAAGTTTGGGATTTGCTGTCGTTGCAGGAAGCGGTCGCGATCGATACATTGTTCGCAAAGTTGCCGTCGAATATGTCCGAAGTCTATAGTGCGTTGCTTGGGTTGGAGAACCTGAATTTGATTCGCGAACTACCGGGAAAAAAGTTCATCCGGAGACTTTAAGGAAATTGCCGGGTTGATTTTTCGCGCCGGGAGCCTTATGTAGAGTACGAGAGATTGATACTGAACATGGCTTCGAAGAAAACATTAGTCATTGTGGAATCGCCGGCTAAGGCGAACACAATCAACAAATATCTTGGGAAGGACTACGTCGTCAAGGCGTCGCTGGGGCACGTCAAGGACCTGCCGAAAAGCAAGCTGGGCGTGGATCTGGAGCACGATTTCGAGCCCACGTATGTCGAATCTCCAGGCAAGGATAAAGTCATAAAAGAGCTTCGCGCGGCTGCAAAGAAGGTCGACCGGATCTTCCTGGCGGCAGACCCGGATCGCGAAGGCGAGGCGATTTGCCAGCATCTGAAGGAAATTCTGGATGGCAATGGCGATAAGACGGAAGTGTATCGCGTCCTTTTTAATGAGATCACGCCGAGGGCGATTCAGGCGGCCGTTGCTCATCCCGGACGCATCAATCAACATATAGTCGATGCGCAACAGGCTCGCCGCATTCTGGATCGCATTGTCGGCTATCAGGTCAGCCCGCTGTTGTGGGACAAGGTTCGCCGTGGTATTTCCGCTGGCCGCGTCCAGACGGTTGCACTGCGCCTGATTGTTGAGCGCGAGCAGGAAATCCAGGCCTTCAAACCCGAAGAGTACTGGTCGATTACCGCAAAACTGGAAGGCCATCAGCCGCCGCCTTTTGAAGCAAAGCTGGTCAAGATCAAAGGCAAAACCGCCGCAGTTGCCAATCAGGCCGAAGCCGATCACATCCTGCAGAATCTGAAGGGGTCGCCGTTCCAGGTCGACTCTGTCGTCACGAAGGAAAAGAAGCGATATCCGGTTCCTCCGTTCACGACGAGCAAGCTGCAGCAGGAAGCTGCCCGGAAGCTGCGCTTCACGGTGAAAAAGACCATGATGCTGGCGCAGCGGTTATACGAAGGTATCGAAGTCAGCGCCGAAGAAGGCCGCGTCGGACTCATCTCCTATATGCGTACCGACTCGCCTCGCATTTCCGATGAAGCCATGCAGATGGTGCGTTCCTACGTATCGGATGTCTACAGCGACAAGTATCTGCCCGAAAAACCGGTGATCTATAAAGGAAAGAAGGACGCCCAGGATGCGCACGAAGCCATTCGTCCGACATTCGTCGGAAGAACCCCGGACGATTTGAAGGCGATTCTTTCCGATGACGAATACAAGCTGTACAAACTGATCTGGACCCGCTTCACCGCATCGCAGATGAATCCGGCGGTTTACGATCAAACGACAGCGGAGATTGTGGCGGGAGACTACCTCTTTCGCGCGTCGGGACGCGTCCTGAAGTTCGATGGATTTCTCAAGGTCTATGAGGAAGCCGCCGACGAGGATGTGAAACCGGTCGAAGGTGAAGAGGACATCACTCTACCCCTTCTGACGCAGGGTGAAACGCTGAAGTCTCTCGAGATTTTGCCGAAGCAGCACTTCACGGAACCGCCCCCGCGATACACCGAAGCTTCGCTGGTGAAGATTCTTGAAGAGAAGGGGATTGGACGGCCGTCGACCTACGCCACCATTCTCAACACGATTCAGGACAGGGAGTACGTTCTCAAGGATCAGGGAAAGTTCCACCCCACGGAATTAGGTACTGTGGTCACTACATTGCTCGTGAAGCACTTCGAAGAAATCTTCGACGTTCAGTACACCGCCAAGATGGAGGAAGAACTCGACGAAATCGAAGAAGGACAGATGACATGGGTTCAGGCCCTGCGCGAGTTCTACAAAAAATTCCAGAAGGACCTGAAAAAAGCCACCAAGAACATGGAGAACCTGAAGGCTCAGGAACTCCCCACCGACGAAATTTGCGAAAAATGCGGCGGGCCCATGGTGCAGAAATGGGGACAGTTCGGCAGTTTCCTTGCGTGTGCCGCTTATCCGGAGTGCAAGAGCACGCGTGAAATCGCCAAGGAAGAGACTGCGGTGAAGGAAGGTGGCGCAGCTTCGGCGGAGTCCGAACCCGAACCATGCGAGAACTGCGGCAAACCCATGGCGCTGAAGCGCGGACGCTTCGGTCAGTTCCTGGCCTGCACAGGCTATCCGGAGTGCAAGACCACGCGAAAGCTTACCGGCAGTACCGGAGCGCCAAAGAAACCGGATGTGGTTCTGGCTGAGATTTGTCCTCAGTGTCACGAGGCGAATCTGGTGGTCAAGGATGGACGTTTCGGGGAATTCACTTCGTGCGGCAACTATCCGAAGTGCAAGTACATCAAGCCGAAAACAGTCGGGGTTCCTTGTCCGAAACCGGGCTGTGGAGGTGAGTTGATTGAACGGCGCACCAAGCGCGGCAAAACCTTCTACGGCTGTTTGAAGTATCCGGCGTGCGACTTCGTCACCTGGAATAAGCCGGTTCCCGAACAGTGTCCAAAATGCGGATCGCCTTATTTGCTCGAGAAGTCGACCAAGAAAGAAGGACTGGTCCACTACTGCAACGAAGAATCCTGCGACTACAAAGTCTCGGTGGAGCCGCAGGGAGTTGCCATGTCCTGATGAACGCCACCAGCATCGAAGAGATTTTTTCCCGGACCAACGAATACCGGTCGATCAAATACGATCTGCGGAACATGCAGATCCTCATGGACCGCCTCGACAATCCTCAGCGCTCCTTCCAATCCATTCTGATTGCCGGCACGAACGGGAAAGGCTCCGTCGCCGCACTTCTTGCAGCCATGATTCCGGATTCGGGCCTCTATACATCGCCGCATCTGGTCCGCCTGAACGAGCGTATTCGTATCGGGAATCAGGAAATATCCGACGGCGATCTTCAGGCCGTGTATGACCAGGTAAGCCAGACGGCAGCGAAAACCGAGGGACTGATATATCCACCGACGTACTTTGAACTCGTGACGGCGATGGCGTTTACGTACTTCCGGTCCCGGACAAAGCTGGCCATTCTTGAAGTGGGACTCGGCGGCCGTTTGGACGCCACCAACGTTGTGCGCCAGGATGTCTCCGTGATTACGAGCATCGGCTACGACCACCAGGAGTTTCTGGGCAACACACTGGACCTCATCGCGCGGGAAAAGGCCGGCATCATCAAAGGAAACGAACCCGTGGTGATTGGTCCGGAGGCGGAGTTCGATCCGATATGCGATGTGGCCGGCGAGCGCCTCTATCGCACGAAGCACTTTCATCGAACCGAACGTTCGTTGGGCGGCGGCCGCTTTGAAGTCGACATCACGACGCCGATCCGGCAATACAAAGGATTACGGCCTCTATTGACCGGGAGGCATCAGCTGGATAATGTCGGGATGGCCATACGTGCGGCGGAATGCGTGAAAGTTCCAAAAGAGAGAATCGAGCAAGGCGTGAACACTGCGGTCTGGCCCGGCCGTCTGGAAGTCATTCCCGGCGTACCGGAGTTTCTTTTGGATGGCGCCCACAACGAAATGGCAGCAAACGCGCTGGCGGCATTTCTCGCGGAGTTTCATCCCGAAAAGGTACGCATGATCTTCGGAAGTATGCGCGACAAGAAATACTCGGAGATGCTTCAACGGCTGCGGCCTCACTCCAGGGAGATCGTTTTCACCAAAGCGTCCAATGCCCGGTCCGTCGAGCCGGAGGTCTTGCTGGAAACCATCCCGGAGGGCAGGGTCGAGCCTTCGATCAGCGACGCGATTGCGTATATGCGCCGAGCCGCATCGCCTTCTGAAACCATCCTCGTATGCGGGTCTCTGTATCTCGTCGGTGAAGCGCGCGCGATTCTGAAGTGAGCTCGCTTCGGGAGAGACTCAGCTATGCGCGCTCGCTGCTGATCACCGCGCCGCTGATCGGCATTTACACGGCAGTAATGGGCACCATTTCGGTGGCGAGTTCCTTCGTCGATTCCACCGGCAGGATGCAGCACGGATGCGCGCGAATCTGGTCTCGAATGATTCTGTGGACGTCCGGTATACGAGTTACCGTTCGTGGACTGGATCATATTCCCGTGGGAGTTTCCTGCGTCTTTTGTGTGAACCACCAGAGCCACATGGATATTCCGATCGTGCTTGTGGCTCTCCCAGTTCAGTTCCGGTTTCTGGCCAAGAAGCAGTTGTTTGACATTCCATTTCTCGGCTGGCATCTGCGGCGCTCCGGACAGATTGCCATCGACCGGGAAAACCCGCGTGCGGCTGTAAAGTCCTTACGGGTGGCTGCGGCCCGAATCAAGGAAGGCGCGCCTGTCGTCATTTTTCCCGAAGGGGGAACCAGCATTGATGGGGTGATTCATCCCTTTAAAGGCGGTGGATTCGTGTTGGCGACGCAATCGGAAGTGGACGTGGTTCCTGTGACGGTGAGAGGTTCGCGGCATACGCTTGTGCCGAAGACG
>JBGPBY010000409.1:0-6761 GCA_041481485.1 Terriglobia bacterium | reverse complement strand
TACCCCTCACCGGCCGCTGCGCGGCCCCCTCTCCCGTTGGGAGAGGGATTTCTTGATAAACCCCTTCACCTGCAATTCATTCGCACCTTGCTATGACCGCCCGCGATTTCCAAACCTGCGAAAATGTGCGCGGTCATAGACCGCGCCTACAGTCGCCGAACCGGTGTAACATGCTTGCCATGCAATACCAGATGAAGCAGAAGCTCTTTTCCTGGGGCGACGATTTCACGATCACCGATCAGGATGGCGTCCCCGCATACTTCGTGGACGGCAAAGCATTCAGTCTCGGCAATCAGCTGTCGTTTCAGGACATGTCGGGAAACGAGCTCGCCTACATCAAACAAAAGCTGCTCGCCTTTGGACCAACTTATGAAATTTACCGGCAGGGAGCGCTGGCCGCTGTCGTCAAGAAGGAACTTTTTACTTTCTTCAGCTGTTCTTTCATCGTCGACGTCCCCGGTCCGGACGACCTGAGTGCGAAAGGCAATCTGCTTGATCACGAATACCAATTTGAACGCGGCGGCCGCACCGTCGCGGCTGTCTCCAAGCAATGGTTCGCGTTTACAGATTCATATGGCGTCGACATCGCCGAGGGTGAAGACGCCGTCCTTATCCTGGCGAGCACCGTTGTCATCGATATGGCCTGTCATCCCGACGGCAGCCGCCGCTAATGGCGAAACCGGCGAATCCGGTTCTAATCTTGAATCAGTCCTCCCTTTGCGCTAATGTCCTTCTTTACGCTTTTGTCCAAAAAGATCATTAGATGAACGCGAAAACCGTTGATCGGCACACATTCGCCGCGGGCCAGCGCCCGGCAGTCCCTCCTGAAGAGACGCAGCTCAAAATCCTTTATTACATGAAATCGGTCCGCGAGCTGGAGAACCGGATTGAACGGAAGCTTTATCGGCAGGGAAAGATTCTTGGCGGCGTTTATGTGGGCCGCGGCCAGGAAGCCATTGCCGTGGGGAGCTGCATTGATTTGCGGGCGGATGATGTCGTTTGTCCGTCACACCGGGACATGGGCGCATTTCTGATTCGGGGCATGTCGCTTCGAACCATCCTGGCCCAGTACATGGGAAAGAAAACCGGCGCGACTCAGGGCAAGGATTCCAACATGCACATGGGCAGTCTCGAGCATAACCTGATCGCGTTTATCAGCATGCTCGGGGACAACGTGCCGGTAGCCGCAGGGATCGGCCTGTCCTTCAAAATGCGGGGACAGGATCGCGTGGTGGTATGCGCTTTCGGAGACGGCGCGACCAGCCGCGGGGACTGGCATGAAGGCGTCAACATGGCTGCGGTCATGAAGTGTCCGGTCGTCTATATCTGCAACAACAATCAGTATGCGTACTCCACGCCGCTGGAACGCCAGATGGCCGTTGAAAATGTCGCGGATCGTGCCTCTGCTTACGGAATTCCCGGAGAGATCGTGGATGGCAACGATGTTCTTGCCGTTTGGGACGCCGCCCGCCGCGCGATTGAATACGCAAGAAGCGGCAATGGACCCACGCTGATCGAATGCAAGACCTTTCGCATGACCGGACATTCGGCACACGATGACGCCGGATACGTCCCTCAGGAGCTTTTCGAATACTGGGAGCAGCGCGATCCCATCCGCAGACTCGAACGCTCTCTCGTTCACCAAAACATTTTCACAGACGCCGGTATCGCCGAAATGCAGGCGAAAATCAACGCGGAAATCGATGAGGCCATCGCCATTGCCGAAACGGATCCTTATCCGGATCCGGAAGATTGCCTCCGCGGCGTCTATTACGAAGAACCCTGAAACACTGTCATGGCGTTAACCACCTACGTCGACGCAATCCGCCAGGGCATCTTCGAAGAAATGGAGCGGGACGACAACGTCTTCGTGTTTGGAGAAGACGTCGGGATCTACGGCGGTGCATTCAAAGTTACTGCCGGCCTGCTCGAACGATTCGGCGAAACCCGGGTCATCGATACACCAATTTCGGAATCGGCCATTGTCGGAGCCGCAATTGGCGCCGCGATGATGGGCCTGCGGCCTATTGCGGAAATGCAGTTTGCCGATTTCATCTCATGCGCTTTTGATCAGATTACGAATTTCGCAGCGAAATGCCGGTACCGGTGGAATGCCGGCGTCCCGCTTGTCGTCCGCGCGCCGAGCGGCGGCGGTATCCACGGCGGTCCATTTCATTCGCAAAACCCGGAAATGCATTTTGTTCATACACCAGGATTGAAAGTGGTTTGTCCGGCAACTGCTTACGATGCGAAAGGACTGCTGAAAGCGGCAGTGCGCGATCCCGATCCCGTGATTTACTTCGAGCACAAATATCTATACCGGCGGATAAAGGAAGAATTGCCTTCGGAAGAATATATTGTCCCGATTGGAAAGGCGGCGCTCCGCCGCCACGGCTCAAATATGTCGGTGATTACTTACGGCGCAATGGTTTATGTCGCGCTCGATGCGGCGAAGGAACTGGAAAAGGAAGGGATCGATCTGGAAGTTCTCGACCTGCGGTCTCTGCTTCCCTTCGATCGTGAAGCCGTTCTGGAAACCGTGAAACACACCAGCAAAGTCATCCTTCTTCACGAAGACACGCGTATCGGAGGCTTCGCAGGCGAGCTTGCGGCGCTTATTTCCGAAGAAGCATTCGATTATCTCGACGGCCCGATTCGCCGAATTACGGCTCCGGACACCCCCGTTCCCTTCAGTCCTCCAATGGAAGAATTCTTTCTTCCTAAAGTTTCCGATGTTGTCCGCGTTGCCAGGGAATTACACGCATACTGATCGGAGAAATCATGGCGGATACCAAAGTCATCATGCCTCAAATGGGTGAAAGCATCTTTGAAGGCACGCTCACGAAGTGGCTGAAGAAACAGGGAGACCAGGTCCAACGTGACGAGCCACTGTTTGAAATCTCGACAGACAAGGTCGATTCCGAAATCCCATCTCCTGCCGCGGGCATCCTTCAGGAAGTTCTCGTCAAGGAAGGTCAGACGGTTCAGATCAACACGGTCGTTGCGGTAATCGGCGACGGAACAGCGAAGCCCGCTGCAAAACCACAGGAGGCTCAGGCCGCCCAGCCTTCCGCCGGGCCCAAACCGCAAACGCAACAGACTCCCACGCCTGAAGCACCCACTACAGCCGCGGAATCCATAGATACTTCGGACAAGGCCGACGAGACAGAGCGTATTCCCACCTCCCCTCTGGTGCGCCGCCTTGCGAAGGAACATGACATTGATCTGACCGCGCTCGCAGGCAAGGGCTCGGGCATCAATGGCCGGATCACGAAAGACGACATTCTCGCCTATGTCGAAAAAGGCGGCACGAAAAAACCGGCTCCCGCAGCCCAACCGCCCATCGCATTCTCAGGAGATGTCGAGCGCGTGCCAATGACCGCGATGCGCAAGTCGATCGCCGAACACATGGTCGTGAGCCGGCGGACTTCAGCGCATGTCACGACGTTTTTTGAAGTCGATTGCGCTCGAATCGTTCAGGGCAGAGAAAAACTCAAGGCGGAATTTGAAAAGTCCGGCGTCAAACTCACCATCACACCGTTCTTCGTTCAGGCAGCGGTTCGAGCCCTTCGCAAGTTTCCAGTTGTGAATTCGTCGGTGGACGGAGAGAACATCGTTTATAAGCGCGACATTAACATTGGCGTTGCCGTCAGTCTGGATGGCGGGCTGATCGTGCCGGTCATCAAAAATGCGGGGGAAAAGAATCTCCTCGGGCTGGCTCACGCGATCAACGATCTCGGCGAACGCGCGCGCACGAAAAAACTGAGCCCTGACGATGTGAAAGACGGCACGTTCACCATCACGAATCCCGGAATTTATGGCGCACTGTCCGGAACTCCAATCATCAATCAGCCTCAGGTGGCGATCATGGGCATGGGCGGTATCAAAAAGCGTGCCGTCGTGATCGATGACGCGATTGCAATCCGTCCCATGATTGTGTTGTCGTTGTCCTTCGATCATCGCATTATCGATGGTGCCGTAGCCGACCAGTTTATGGCGGAAATTCAAAAACAGCTGGAATCCTGGCAGGGTTAAACGCAGACTTTCTTTGTGAAGGAACGCCCTGATAACCGGGCGGCGGTTTCCGCCGTCACCCGGCAAATTCTTACTTCTTTCGGCAAGATTCAACCGCGGCTCGAACATCTCGCACCGACGCCTCTTCCGGATAAAGAGCTGAACATTCAGCTGCTCGATGATTTTCTGGAGGTGCTCTATCCCGGCTACTTCGGCCGTAAGTACGTCGAAACCTCGCACATCGAAATTCACATCAGCGATCTGATGATTTCCATTTATGAGCGCCTCGCCATGGAGATTTATCGCAGCGTGAGGCCGGAATGCCGGGAAACGAATACGGTGTGCGCCCATTGCCAGAATATTGCCGACGAGGAATCGCTGAAGCTCGTGCAAAAACTTCCAGCGCTGCGCGAGCGGCTCTCGAAGGATGTTCAAGCGGCGTATGACGGTGATCCCGCGGCGAAGAGTATCGATGAGGTGATCTTTGCGTATCCGGGCGTTGTGGCGATCAGCATCTTTCGGATCGCGCACGAGCTGCATATTCAGGGCATTCCGCTGCTGCCGAGAATCATGACGGAGCACGCTCACTCCATTACGGGTATTGATATTCATCCGGGGGCGACGATCGGGGAGGGGTTCTTTATCGATCACGGCACCGGTGTCGTGATCGGCGAAACCACCGTGATCGGAAACCATGTGAAGATTTATCAGGGCGTGACTCTGGGTGCGTTGAGCTTTGCCATGGATGAAGAAGGCCGCCTCATTCGCGGAAAGAAGCGCCACCCGACCATTGAAGACGATGTCGTGATCTATGCCGGTGCGACAATTCTTGGCGGCAATACCGTCATTGGCAAAGGTTCGATTATCGGCGGCAACGTGTGGCTGACCCGGTCGGTGCCGCCAAATACGAAATATCGCAACGACACCTAACGCACGGGAAGCCTGTCGATATCCGCCTCGAATTCCATTACCGCCTGAACCATGGTATCCACGGAATTCACGTAGAAATCCCTGTCGATGGTCTCGAACGCATCCGTCGCTTTGTGGTGTTGCGAAAAATCCTCCACGCCGAAATACAGCGCAGGTATTTTTGCCTGAATGAAGGAATAGTGATCGGAATCTCGCGTCCAATCCTCAACATTCTTTTGCGCGGGGTCGTCATGCCCGATAACGGTCTTCACGGATGCCTTTCCGATAATTCGCTCGACAGTGGGTTTCAGAAACGGTTGAAGGTACGTCCCCACCACGTAGAGCGTATGGTCTCGTGCAATCATGTCGATGTTAATGTTGAGCGCAATTGCATGCAGATCGACGGGCGGCTGTTTCAAAAACGACTGCGAACCCTGCAGGCCGGTCTCTTCGGCGTCGAAGGCTGCAAAGATCAGCGAAGTTTCGGGCCGGTGACTGGAAAAGTACTTTCCGATCGCAAAAAGCGCCGCCGTGCCGGATGCGTTATCGTCAGCGCCATAGAATGTTTGTCCATTTCGAACGCCCAGGTGATCGTAGTGCGCGCTGATCACGATGTAGCGATCCGGCCTTGCCGTCCCGGTAATGCGGCCGATGACATTGACTCCATGGCGATCGGCACGATTTCCGCCACGTCCGGAGAGAAAAGTGAAAGGCGCAAGATAGGATTCTCCAAACGGTTCAATTCCCGACTCGCGAAATCTCTCCACAATAAAGCTGCGCGCCAGTTCGGAACCAGGGGTGTCGACTTGCCGGCCCTGCATTTTGTCCGATGACAGAACCTTGAGATCCGTCAGCAGTTGATCCTTGTCGACACGCGGCGATGTCTGTGGAGCCAGCAACACCAACAGCAATGCGACCCGGCAGGAATTCAGGAACATGAGAGGAATCGTATCAGATTCGCAACCTGTCGCCGTCTCGATTCGAGTTGCCGCTCCCGGCAGCGCATGGCAAGATGGCGGACGATGGATATCTTCGAACAGATCGCGGAGAATCGCATTCGCCAGGCACAGGAAGAAGGGTTCTTCGACAATGTTCCGGGGAAGGGCCGGCCGTTCGAGTTTCAGGACGAGAACACGCCGGAGGATTTGCGCATGTGCCACAAGTTGCTTCGGAACGCGAACTGTCTGCCACCCGTATTGGAACTGCGGAAGGAAATCTACAATCTGCGGCAGTTGATGGAGTCGGCGAAGGACGAAGATTCCAGAGTCCGTCTTCAGAGGGAATTGAATTACAAGTTGGTTTCGCTGGGGGAGAATTCCCGGAGTCGCGGAGTTTCCTGATCTGCCACCGCTACGCGGCTGAAGAGACTTTAGGGTTGTCGTTCCACCGGCTTACGCCGGTGGCTAACGGGCCTGCCGCCGCTACGCGGCTCGGAACATATCGAAGCTTCGGGCCATTCCAAAGAACTCCCCAGCGCCGGAGGCGCGGAAGTTCGCTAGCCACCGGCGTAAGCCGGTGGAAGTAGAATCAAAAACCCTCTAGAGCGCCGGAGGCGCGGCAGATCAAGAGATTCTCGTCTACTGCTTCACGTAAATCTCGGCGCCGGATTTGAGGAACTCTCCGCTTTTCTGATCCATGGCTTCCTTCACTTCTTCAGTAATCTTCATGGAGCAGAACTGCGGGCCGCACATACTGCAGAAATGCGCGCTTTTTGCGCCATCGGCAGGCAGGGTCTCGTCGTGAAAGTCCTTCGCTGTTGTGGGATCCAGGCTGAGATTAAACTGATCCTCCCAGCGAAATTCGAAACGCGCTTTGCTCAAAGCGTTATCGCGAAGCTG
>JBGPBY010000408.1:0-6778 GCA_041481485.1 Terriglobia bacterium | reverse complement strand
GCGGTCATAGACCGCGCCTACAGTTCAGCGGAGAATCGCATTCATACACGTCTTCATATACCGACTGCGGCCCCTGTTTCCTGTTACCATGGCGCACCATGAAACGGACACTGCTTATACTCGCCGGAGTCTTATGTACCGCCGCATGCCGCAAGGAACCGGGATCCATCCCTTCTACAGCCTCGAACGAGCCGCTGGGACGCGCAATCTTTCGCGAACTGATCGAGATCAATACGGTCACCGCTACGGGAGATACCGCCAAAGCGGCCGAAGCCATGGCGGCACGACTCCGAGCCGCAGGGTTTCCTGAAAGCGATGTGCAGGTATTATCCCCGGCGCCCCACAAAGGCAATCTGATTGCAAAATTCCATGGCACCGGTGAACGAAAGCCGATTCTGCTGCTCGCCCACCTCGACGTCGTCGAAGCCAAACGCGAAGACTGGTCCACGGATCCCTTTAAGCTGACGGAGAAAGACGCCTATCTCTACGCGCGCGGAACCACGGATGACAAATTCATGGCGGCCGCATTCATCACAAACCTGATTCGGTACAAGCAGGAAGGATACAAGCCGAACCGGGACATCATCGTCGTTCTTGAAACTGACGAAGAAATCCTGGACCGCGAACGTGTTGGCATGCAGTGGCTTTTGAAGAATCATCGCGATTTGATCGATGCAGAGTACGCGCTGAACGAAGGTGGCTCGCTCCACACGCGGATGGATCGGCCGCTTCGGAACAATATTCAAACCAGCGAAAAGGTGCCGGTCAATTACCGGCTTGAAGTGAAAAACCGCGGAGGCCACAGCTCTGTTCCATCGAAAGACAACGCGATCTATCACCTGAGTGAAGGACTGGCACGCCTTTCGAAATTCGACTTTCCCATGAAACTCAACGACACGACGCGCGCCTGGCTGGGAACGGCCGCCGCTCAGGAAACGGCGCAAACCGGCGCGGACATGAGATCCGCCGCTTCCGCAAAGCCCGATCCTGCGGCAGTTGCGCGGCTTTCGTCAATGCCGGCTTACAATGCGCAGCTTCGCACCACCTGCGTCGCAACGATGCTTGAAGGCGGGCACGCTGAAAACGCCCTGCCGCAAATGGCTCGAGCCACAGTGAATTGCCGCGTGTTGCCGGGTGAATCCGTCGATGAAGTCCAAAAGACTCTTGTGCGCGTACTGGATGATCCGCAGATTTCGATAACTCCAACCTGGATTCACGTGGCCAGCCAGCCATCGGCGCTGAATCCCGAGATTTTCGACGCGGTGCAACGTCTTACTTCTGAAATGTGGCCGGGTACTCCGGTAATTCCCACAATGGGAGCCGGTGCAACCGATGGCAGTTTCCTGCGCAACGCGGGAATTCCAACTTACGGCAACTCCGGCCTGGCTGTGGACGTCGACGACTCACGGGCACACGGCAAAGATGAACGCGTCAGCGTACAGGCATTTGATAAAGGACTCGAGTATCTCTACCGGCTGATGAAATCCCTCTCCGGATCTTCGAATGACAATTGAACATTGAACAGTGAACATTTCTTCGGGAGAGTGTTCAATGTTCAATTGTCATTTGGGGGTCATAGTCCGCCCCTACAATCCGGACCGGCGAGGAACGAAATGACGCTGCTTGATCCGATAGACGTATGCCAGCACTTCAGCGATCGCTTTGAAAAGATCGGCGGGAATCTGCTCTCCCACGTCCAAAGCCTTGAACAGGGTTTGCGCCAATGGTTTGTTTTCCACGATCGGCACATCGTTTGCCGCTGCGATCTCGCGAATCTTTAACGCAACATACCCCTTTCCCTTGGCGACGACGACAGGAGCGGCCTGCTTTTGTGGAGCATAGTGCAGAGCGACGGCATAGTGCGTGGGATTGGTAATAACCACATCCGCCTTTTTTACATCCGCGAGCATGCTTCGAAGTGCTATCTCACGCTGACGCTTCCGGATCCTGGACCGGACTTCCGGATTCCCTTCTGAACTGCGGGATTCTTCTTTGATTTCCTGTTTCGTCATCCGGATGCTCTTTTCAAACTGGCGGCGCCGCCAGAGGAAATCTGCAAATCCGATCACAAGAAGAAGAATCCCGCTGCGAACTGCCAGACGATAGATGATGGCGGCAATCTTCTGTGAGCTGTCCAGCGGTGACATCAGAACATAGCGCGGCAATTCCTGTTTCGCATCGACATATGCCGACCAGCTCAGCCAGGCCAGAAGCGCAACCGTCAGCAACGACTTGATCAGTTCTCCAACGGAATTCCCTGGCATCAATCGCTTCAGGCCTGCGGCTGGACTGAGGTTTTCCAGATGCAATCCGAGGCGGCCTCCGGAAAGAACCAGTCCTCCCTGCATCGCATTGGCACTGACGCTCAGCACCAAAACGCTGCCTGCGATGAGGAACAACGACCAGGACACTTCACTGCAATACGAAAGGATGAGCTTCTGAAGTGTGACTTCGGCGATTTCCGTCGCGTAAGCGTGACTCAGGCCTTTTCTCAGAGTCTGGGAAAGATTCTGCATCAAGGTAGGACCGAATTTCCCAAGCACGAGAAACACACCGAGAAAGACGGCGGCCGGAGCCAATTGAGGACTGCGTGCAACATTTCCCTTGGACCGAGCTTCACCTCGTCTCCGGGGCGTCGCTCTTTCGGTGCGATCCCCTCCCTGGCTGAAGAAGCCCATGCTGCTACTTCCTCATCGAACGGATCAGTCCGTCCAGATCGCCATGAAACTGGCTGAAATGCGTGCGCATTGCGGAAGGAAAGAAATACAGCGCAAGGCCGAGGCCGGAGAGTCCAACGAGGACTTTCAGCGGCAGCCCGATGATCATGATTTGCAGCTGGGGCGCCGAGCGGCCGATGACTCCAATAATGAAGTCCGTCAGAAACACCACCGCGACCACCGGAGCGGCCAGCTCGAAACCAATGACAAACAGCTGCGAGGTGAAAGCAACAAGCTTCTGCATCAACTGGGAATGAAATCCGACGGAGTATGGAGGCACAACCGTAAGGCTGTTATAGATCGCCCGGATGATCCAATGATGGCCATTGATGCCTAGAAAGAGCATCGTGCCCAGATAGTTTTGATAAACGGACAACGAGGTGGATCGCGTCGAGCTTTGGGGATCGATGGTGTTGACGAGAGAAAGACCAATGTGGAAACCGATGATCTGCCCCGCAAATTGAAGTCCGGCAAACATGGCGTGTGCCGCAAATCCGATCACCAACCCGATAAACAGCTCCCCGGCAATGCCGAACAGGATTGACGCGATACCCGTTACTGCAGGAATCGGAGGAAGACTGACACTCAGTGAAAACACATAAGTGATGACAAATGACAGGAGCACACGAACATGCGCGGGAATATTGGCGCTGCCCAGGAACGGCGTGAATACGAATATGCCGCTGCAGCGCGCCAGGATCAGCAACATCGCAATGACGCCGCTCTCCTGAATATTCAGCGGAATCATCGAATGTAGATAGCAAAATTCGAAAACAGCGCCGTGGTATACGCGATGAGCTTGTGAACCGCCCAGGGAAGCGTCACGATAAAGACGATAAACACGGCCAGCGCACGCGGCACAAATGCCAGCGTCGCATCCTGAATCGACGTGACAACCTGAAGTATGCTCACAGTGACGCCGACAATCATTCCGACAATCAACATTGGCGCTGTAATCCAAATCAGAGTTTCCAGCGACTGACGAGCCAATGTCACGAGCAGGGATTCCGACACGATTCCTCCAGACTTCGTTAGAAAAAGCTTTTGGCTAGAGAGCCGACAACCAGGTTCCAGCCATCCACCATGATGAACAACAGAATCTTGAAAGGCATGGATACCATGACCGGTGGAAGTTGCAGCATGCCCATGGATAAAAGAACGGTCGCAACAACCATATCGATAATCAGAAACGGCAGAAACACCACAAAACCAATCTGGAATGCTGTCTTCAATTCGGAAATCATGAATGCGGGAATCAGTACCGTCGTCGGAATGTCGTCCTGCTTACCGGGAGCCGGCTGTTTCGCAATGGATTCAAAGAGGGCAAGGTCCTTCTCCCGCGTGTAGCGGAACATGAAGCCGCGCATCGGCACTATGGCGCGCGTAAAGGCCTCTCCCTGGCTGATGTTTCCATCCATCAGCGGTTGCAGAGCATCGTGATTGATCTTTTCGCCAACGGGCGCCATCACGAAAAGAGTGAGAAAGAGCGTCAGCCCAATCAGAATTTGATTCGAAGGCGTCTCATTTGTTCCCAGCGCCTGACGCAGAAAGTGAAACACAATGACGATACGCGTGAATGACGTCAACGAGATCAGCAGCGCCGGAATGAACGTCAGGACGGTCAGGTAGATAACAATCTGAACCGGAATCGACAGACTCTGCGAACTGCCCGCTCCATTGAGATTGATCTGTAGATTCGAAGGAAGAGCCGCCGCTTTCGCCGACGCCGCGGATACGACAATCATCAGCAATGCCAGAGCGACTACAATGCGTTTCATAACTAGCGCGCCTCCAGCGCCTGGCGGATCTGCGTGAGCCGGACCAATAATGTCTGGGGATCGCGGACCTTGTCCTGCGCCGCCAGCTGTGTCTTCAATGTTTGATTGAAAGTCGTGGGGATTTCCGGTTTCCTTGCAACGGGTGTTATAGGCTCGACACTGGCTCTGGCTTCCGAATGTGCAGGAAGTTCCTTGAGCAGTGTGACATTCCCCGGCGAACTGGCCAGCAGGAGACGCTGACCTCCAACCTCCACCAGGGTGAGCATTCTTTTCTCTCCGATTGGAACGGACTCCAGCACCTGAATCTGCCGGGTATGGCCAAGAGGACCGAACCGGTACGGCATGTACCGCTTCAGCAAGGTCATCGCTCCCAGAATCAATCCAATGATAAAAACAGTTGCGCCGATGGCCTTTGCCGCAGACCACCAGCTATCGCCTTTGACAGGGGAAGCGGTCGAAGCATCGTTCTCCGCATCCTTGTCCGGTTCGGGCACGGCAACGGTTTGAATCCTGGAGCCTGCCGCCACAGACGCAGTCGAAGCTGGTGCGGCCGTTTTCTTGGGACTTGCGACCTCGGCCGTTTTCGCACTTATGGTTCGTGCGGGCCCTGCTGCAAGGCCAATTGGAGTTTCAGCGTTCGCTGAATTGGCGGAGATCCACAATGCCGCGGTCCACACCAGGCATCCGGTGAGTCTGAGTTTTCTAAACGGAATCATCGAGTATTTCATTGATTTTGATACCGACACTGTTTTGATGAATAACCGGTTCGCCCCTGCCAAATATGGTTTCATTGACCCGGATATCGAGATCCCCGCCGGCCGGCCGATGAAGCTCGACCACAGCCCCATGATTCAGCGTCAGCAAGTCACGGATCTTCAACTTTCCACGGCCCAATTCGAAGGACAGGACGAAAGGGACTCGTCGAAATCGTTCCTTGGCGTCGCGCATGCGGGGATCGGCTGCCGGTGCTTCGAGAACTGGCTGCTTATTTTCCGTGGGATTCATTCCTGCCACTCCGATCAGAGTTGGACTACAAAGTCCGTGAAGTAAATGTCCATTACCGGTTTGTCCGGCAGAAACGAATTCAGGTTGTCTTTGATATCGGATTTCAACTGCAGTTTCCCCGGGGAAGTGACAATTTCATCCGAGGTCTTCGAAGAAAGGATACCGAGGACCGCGTCTCTAACTTTGGATAGGGTCGTCTCGGTCGTCGTAATTTGCTCCGCCCTGGATCGTGTCGTTATCACAACGCGCATGGTGATGCGCAGGTAACGGTAGTTGTCCTTATCTGCCAGGTTCACCAGAAATGGCTCGAGGTTGATCACGCCGTTTTCATTGGCATGGCTTCCCCGCTCGCCCTTCTCGCCCTTATCCGGCTTTTCATCGGCGCTGCTCTCCTCGGCGTTTGAAGCGTCTTTCGAAACATGAGCGCTCGCGGGGCCAGCCCCAAGGTATCGCCAGGCCAGAAACCCTCCGGCCAACAGCACCACCGCTGAAACAGCAATGACGATCCATTTCATAGTCGATTTCCTTCCACCGTTGCAGGCCGGTTGAAATTTGGAATGCCCGGCCAATCCGGGTTAAGGCAAGGGAGATTCCACTTCTGATGCAGGAACCACAAACTGAGAAGCTTTGTGAAACAATGAGTTATGGGATGTGGCGAAAGAGCCCGCCGTCAGTGTTCGTCAAGAGCTCTGTCACGCTCGACAAGACTTTGACGAAAATCGGCGGACGCTATAGGCGAAGTCTTACAAAGTGTGAAGGAATGTAATTCCCAGCCGCGTAAGCGGCGGCAGTTCGCTAGCCACCGGCGTCAGCCGGTGGAACGGCAATCCCAAAAACAGACTAAAACAATCCCCCGAATCGCGACTTTTTCCGGGAGCACACCTGGTTACGGACCTTCTTCGCGTCGTATAGCGCTTCGTCGGCGCGCTGTATCAAATGGTCCGCTGTGTCTCCGTTGGAAAATTCCGCCAATCCGCAGCTGACGGTAAATCGAATCTCCATCTTGCCATTACGGCCGCTATACACATACGAACGATTGGCAACGTCATTGACCACGACACTCAGCCGCTGTTCGGCGGTCTTGAGATTTGTATCGACCAGCAGGAGCGCAAATTCATCGCCGCCGTAGCGTGCAACCAGGTCGCTCCCGCGCACGCTGTCTCCAATCCATTTGGAGGCGCAGAGAATGACGTTGTCTCCGATGCGGTGCCCGTGACCGTCATTGATCTCCTTGAAGTGGTCGATATCCATCATCGCAAGCACAAAGGTTTTTTTCTG
>JBGPBY010000407.1:0-6780 GCA_041481485.1 Terriglobia bacterium | reverse complement strand
TCACCATTGTTTTGAGGTTGTCCGGGCTGAGTTCCTGAGCGAACCACTGCAAAAACGTTTTGGATCCCGATCTCAGGTCTACCGCAACATCCCATACTCTGCCTTTCACACACGAAATCATCTTTAATTCCGTACGCGGAGGCATTTGACAGTGCATGCCGCGTACGGTACCCGCGTTGGTTGTTTTCGACAAATTGATTTGGGCGATGTGGCGTGTTCCCAATATCTCAGAGAGCTCGTCTGAACAAAACATTCGAGCAAAGCTGCCGCGGTTATCGGTCACAGGATTCGACTCCAGAACAAAGACACCAGCGATGGGAGACGCAGTGCTCTTCATTGTGAAATCCATGCGCAATCACTTTCTGCTGCGGCCGCGATATACGCGTGGAGCTGTTCGTCCGTGAGAACCTGCTGGCGTTCCGAAAAGGAGCGGTACCATTCTGCGGTTTTCCGGAGGGAACATTCCAGGCTCCAGACGGGGCGCCAGTCTAACAAGGACCGTGCTTTGGAGCTGTCGAGAAGCAGGAGATTCGTCTCGTGAGGGTGTGAAGTACTGGTGTGATGCCATTGGAATCCGGGCCAGAGGTTTTGGAATTCACCGAGAACTTTCGAAACGGAACTGCTGTCGCCGGTATCCGGGCCGAAGTTCCATGCCTGAGCCAATTCACGTTGGCCGAGAAGCATTTTCTTGCCGAGAACAAGATATCCGGATGAGCAGTCCAGCACGTGTTGCCATGCCCGGACTGCCTGCGGTGAACGTACTTCCAGCGATTTCCCCTGCTGAACCGCGCGCATGATATCAGGAAGCAGCCGGTCATTTGACCAGTCCCCGCCGCCAATCACATTCCCTGCCCGAACCGTCGAGATTAGCGGGGATTCGGGATCCGAGAAGAAGGATTGACGATAGCTTTCGACCACAAGTTCCGAAGCGGCCTTCGATGCACTGTATGGGTCATGGCCCCCGAGTCTGTCGTCTTCGCGATAGCCCCGGGACGTTTCGGTGTTGAGGTAGACCTTGTCTGTTGTGACGATAACGATCGCCTTCAGGCTTCGCAAAGATCGGCACGCCTCGAGGAGGTTCGCAGTCCCCATCACATTGGTGGACCAGCTTTCCAGCGGATCGGCATAAGAACGCCGAACCAGAGGTTGTGCGGCAAGGTGGAAGACAATCTCCGGATCACTTTCGCGCATTGCCGCAGACAGCTCAGCCTTATCACGAATATCTCCGCGGCAATCGCGGACCGGGAGCCGCAGCAGGTCCCAGTGATTCGGCGCAGTCGCCGGCGGTAACGCAAAGCCTGTGACTTCAGCTCCGAGCCTGCTCAGCCAGGCGGCAAGCCAGCTTCCCTTGAATCCCGTATGGCCGGTCAGGAAAACACGTCGTGAGCGATAGACGTTATCGAATGGAGTCATTCCAGATTTTCCAGGGTGGATTCCCGCTGGACCACAGATCTTCAAGCTGGTTCTTGTCGCGCAGGGTATCCATGGCCTGCCAGAAACCAGCGTGACGGTAGGACATCAGTTTGCCCTCCGAGGCGAGGTTGACCAGTGGTCCTCCCTCCCAGGGAGTCATATCGCCATCGATTCTGTCGATGACCTCAGGTTCGAGCACAAAGAATCCACCATTGATCCAGGAGTTATCCCCTTCGGGCTTTTCCTGAAATCCGGTGACGGTTCCGCCATCCAGCGTGAGAGCTCCATAACGGCCCGGTGGCCGAATTGCCGTAACGGTGGCGGGCTTTCCATGAGATCTGTGAAACTTTACCAGCTCTCCAATATTGATGTCTGCGACGCCGTCGCCGTAGGTAAAGCAGAATGTCTCCTCGCCAATATGCGAGCGTACGCGTTTGAGCCGTCCCCCCGTCAGCGTCGTCTGGCCCGTATCCACCAGGGTGACACGCCAGGGCTCCACATTCCGATGATGGACCTCCATGGTGTTATTCGCAGTATCGAATGTGACATCCGACATATGCAGGAAGTAATTGGCGAAGTACTCCTTGATGACGTACCCGCGATAGCCGCAGCAGATCACGAAATCGTGAATACCGCCTTCGGAATAGATTTTCATGATGTGCCAGAGAATCGGTTTGCCACCGATTTCAATCATGGGCTTGGGCTTGAGATGCGACTCTTCGGAGATTCTCGTGCCCAGACCTCCGGCAAGTATTACGGCTTTCATATCGGAGATTAGGATACCTATGGGCCATCCTGCTGAAAACAGTTTCCCTCTCCCCACGATGACAATTGAACATTGAACAATGAACATTTCTTGGGGAAATGTTCAATGTTCAATTGTCATCGTGAAAACTTCCTGACGCATTGCCAAAATTAATCTTTCCCATTACGACCCCGCCATAAAATGTCGACTAGCCATGATGAGCGAGGAAAATCCGAAGGTTTCCGTCGTAATGCCCGTCTATAACGGCGAATCCTATCTCAGCGAGGCCATTGAGAGCATATTGGCACAGACATTCGAGAACTTCGAGTTTGTCATTGTCAATGACGGTTCAACGGATAATTCCGAAGAAATCATTCGCAGCTTTCCAGACGAACGCATTCGATTGATCAATCAATCCAACCGCGGCCTCGTCGAGTCTCTGAATTGTGGGCTCCATTCTTCGAGGGGAACTTACATTGCACGCATGGATGCCGACGATGTCTGCGCTCCATCGCGGCTCGAAGCGGAGATCAAATTGTTTCTGTCTTGTCCGAGTCTGTCAGTGGTCGGAACCAGCATTAAACGAATTGATCCGGCCGGCAGACTCCTGAAGGTCGATTACTACCTTGCCAACGATGCAGAGATTCGGCAGGAGATGCTGCTCGACAATCCGTTCGCACACGGATCCATCATGATGCGACGGGATTTCGCGCTGCAGGCTGGTGGCTACCGGTCGGAATACTGGCCAGCCGAAGACTATGACCTGTGGCGGCGAATGGCTTCCCTGGGCGAACTGGCGAATATCCTTGAGCCTCTGTATCTCCACCGTGAGAACTCGGGTACGACTCCACTTCATCAATCCAGGAGGAGCGAAGTGACGGTGCGCATCTCCAACGAGCTCTTGTCGGCATCTGCGCCTCTGCGTGACCTTCCCCTGCGGCAATGCCTGCGTCGATACGAACATGAGCCGCGGTCCGTCCGGGAAGTGGTTCAGGCGCGGGTCATCTCGAATTACTATCGCGTTCTCCTTGCGTATGGCGCTCGAGGAATGCCATTGCTCGCGTTATGCCGGCTCGCCCGATTGACGACAACCAGCGGCAAAGCCGGTTTTCAATCGGTAGCCAGAAACATTTCCCGCAAAGTAAATGGTGTTCGAAGCGTGATTTCCTGACGAAGACTTCAGAAACTCTTCACGATCCAGTTGCCAATCATCAGATCTATTTCAATTCGTCCAGTTCTTTCAGTCCAGTGATCGACATCCCTTCCGATGGCAGCGAGCTGAAGCCGAAACACGGCCGCGGCGTGGAGGCCGGATATCGCTGGCAGGGGTTGAACGATCGCATTCAATCCAGCGTTGCCGCGTATCGCATTGAACAAAACAACCTGACATTTGCTGAAAGCCTGACGTCGGTGGTGCAGGCCGGAAAGGAAATATCGAAGGGAATCGATATGGATATCAATGCTGATCTCGGTCATCGGACGCGAATCCTGGTGAATTACGGCTATACGACGCCAAAGTTTGCGGAATTCATCGACCCGGACGACGAAGAGGATCACAGCGGCAATCTTCCGCGATTTACCCAGAAGCATGCCGCCAATGCCTGGCTGACAAAGAGCTGGACGAGCGGTCTCCATGCCAGTGTCGGCGCTCGTTATCTCGGGGCAATGTTTACGAACAACGCGAATACGACCCGATTGGGTGGCTGGACAACGTTCGCCGGTTCAGTGGGATTTCGCTGGGACAAGTGGGAATGGAGCATGAATGCGGAAAATCTGTTGAATCGCAAACGCTACTTTCTCGGCTCAGACTACAGCAATCAGGTGTATCCGGGAGCACCCATCAATGTCTTCACGACCGTGCGAATGAGTTTCAAATAACGAGCGAATCGAGAGGGCTGTTGAGGCAATCGATCAAGAAATCCCTCTCCCAACGGGAGAGGGTGGCCGAAGGCCGGGTGAGGGGTACCACCAGTGAAAATTGTTACTTGCGGTACCCCTCACCCGACCCTCTCCCGTTGGGATAGGGATTCCTTGACCGCATGTCCTTTACCTTTCCCTCATAGCCTGGCTGAAATTCACTTGCCTGTCTCAGGCTCTGTAATCGAAGAAGCGGCCGACAGTTCCTTACCATCCGGCAGTTTGATCGATTTCATATTGGCCATATGGTTCTTGTGCTTCGACATCCACGCGTCAATCGTGACCATCTCTCCTGTTTTCACGGTCGTCTTGTTCCATCCGGAGTTCTCGAGTGCGTTCGTGCTTCCCATTTCAAATTCCCAGTGATTGATCTTTTTGTCGGCGCCGGTAACGTCGACGTAAAGATGAGCATGCGGATTCGACCAATCCATCTTTGTTACTTTTCCGGTGACTGTGACTGGTTTCTTCCAGTCATAATCGCTGGAAAACGGGTGATGTGCCAGCAACGGCAGGCTGAGCAACAGACACATTCCCAGTCCGCCGATGATTTTTCTGACCATGTGAATACCCTCCCTTCCGCTGAACGGGACATTGAATCTTGGGCATATGGTGGCGAGAATCTGCGGCTTCTGTTGATTTAGACGGATCTCACTGAATATTGATCAGGGATTCATTCCCCGGTGGAAGCCGGGAACCACTAGTTCTCAGGATTTGTAATTGCTTTTGTACCACTCGATGGTCTCGCGGAGACCTTCTTCAAACCCGACTTTCGCGCGGAAGCCGAAAAGTTTTTCCGCTTTGGAAGTGTCCAGGCAACGGCGTGGCTGTCCATCCGGTTTGGTGGGATCCCAAACGAGTTCACCGTGAAAGCCGCTCAGTCTGGCGATCAGGTGCGCCAGATCCCAAATACTGATCTCCATGCCTGCACCGATATTGACCGGCTCGCTCTCGTTATATCGCTCCGACGCGAGAAGAATTCCGTTTGCCGCATCATCGACATGTAGAAATTCCCGAGTCGCCTTTCCGGTGCCCCAGAGCAGAACCGACTTTTCTCCGCGGCGTACGGCTTCGACGCATTTGCGGATAATTGCCGGAATCACGTGTGAGGACTCGAGATCGAAATTATCTCCGGGCCCATAGAGGTTCACCGGCAAAAGAAAGATCGAATTGAAGCCGTACTGGGTGCGATAGGACTGCGATTGCACCAGCAGCATCTTCTTCGCGAGTCCGTATGGGGCGTTGGTCTCCTCGGGATATCCAATCCAAAGGTCTTCTTCCTTAAAGGGAACTGGAGTGAATTTGGGATACGCGCAAATCGTGCCCGCAGCGACGAATTTCGGCACGCCGAAGCGTCGCGCAAATTCGATGAGCTGCACGCCCATCATCAGGTTGTCGTAGAAAAACGAACCCGCATTAGCGCGATTGGCGCCGATGCCGCCCACGCGGGCTGCCAAATGGATCACGATATCCGGCTGTGTGTCTTCATAGAGCCGGATGACATGGGATTGCTCCACCAGGTCGTATTGAGCGCGCCGCGGAATAAAAATTTCTGCGGGACCCAATTGGCGGAGTTTACCGACCAGGCGTGAACCGAGAAAACCGGCGCCTCCGGTGACGACGACTCGTTTATTGGACCAGAAGCTCATGCTTCACGTCGGCGTCCACCATCATGTGGACCAGTTCCTTGAATTTCACTTTTGGAGACCAGTTCAGCTCCCGCTTTGCTTTGGATGCGTCTCCCAGCAGCAGATCCACTTCGGCAGGCCGGTAATAGCGGGGGTCGATCTCGACATACTGTTTCCAGTCCATGTTGAGACGTCCGAACGCCTCATCGAGAAACTCCCGCACGGAATGCGTTTCACCGGTTGCAATGACGTAGTCCTCGGGCTTCTCCTGCTGCAGCATTAGCCACATCGCTTCCACATAGTCCCCGGCAAACCCCCAGTCCCGGCGTGCGTCGAGATTTCCCAGAAACAATTTTTTCTGCCGGCCAAGATGGATGCGGGCTGCGGCCTTGGTGATTTTCCGCGTGACGAAAGTTTCGCCGCGGCGCGGAGACTCATGATTGAAGAGGATTCCGTTGCAGGCGAACATTCCATAGCCTTCGCGATAGGTTGCCGCCATCCAGAATGCGTAGACTTTCGCTGCCGCGTAGGGGCTTCGAGGAAGCAACGGTGTGCTCTCGCACTGAGGGGCCGGAGCATTGCCAAACATCTCGCTGCTCGACGCCTGATAGTATTTCGTCCGGATCCCGGCCTCGCGAATCGCTTCGAGCAGTCTCACGGCGCCGAGAGCCGTCACATCGCCGGTGTATTCGGGAATGTCGAAGCTCACGCGCACATGGCTTTGGGCGCCAAGATTATAAATTTCCTCCGGCTGAACCTCACGGATGATTCGATTGAGCGAACTGCCGTCGTTGAGATCTCCGTAAATCAGCCGCAAGTTGGGGTGCGGGTCGTGCTGATCCTGATAGATGTGATCGATTCGCCCCGTGTTGAAGGAACTGGAACGACGGATGACACCGTATACGTCATAGCCCTTCGACAATAACAACTCCGCAAGATAAGAGCCGTCCTGTCCGGTAACCCCGGTGATAAGTGCTTTCTTCATTCAAATGTCCGCACGGTATTGAAGCACACGGGCATCTTTTTGAAAACCCCTGTTCGGATTGCGAATGAGTGCAGGCCCCATGTAGGGGCGGTCTA
>JBGPBY010000406.1:0-6783 GCA_041481485.1 Terriglobia bacterium | reverse complement strand
CGGGAAATGTTCATTGTTCAATGTTCACTGTTCAATTGTCATTTTGAGGGATGAAATATGAATGTACCCGTCATCCTCAGTGCAGTCCGCACGCCGATAGGAAAATTCCAGGGATCGTTAAAACAACTCACGGCTCCTCAACTAGGGACAATCGCCGTCCGCTCCGCACTTAAACGTTCCGGGTTCTCTCCCGCAAGTATCGACGAAGTCATTATGGGAAACGTCGTTTCCGCCGGTTTGGGCCAGAACCCTGCACGACAGGCGGCTCTCGGAAGCGGATTGCCTCCTGAAGTTGCGGCCATGACCATCAATAAAGTTTGCGGTTCAGGATTGAAAGCGGTTGCACTTGCCGCTCAGGGAATCATGACGGGAGATACTCAAATCGTCATTGCCGGTGGAATGGAGAGCATGAGCAATGCTCCGTATCTTCTTCCGAATGCCCGAAACGGTTATCGTTTGGGCGACGGAACCATCGTCGATTCCATGATTCATGACGGACTCTGGGACGCGTTCGAGAATTTCCACATGGGTAACACCGGTGAAATTGTCGCTGAAAAATATCGGATCGTCCGTGAAAGGCAGGATGAATACGCCCTGAACAGTCACAGGAAAGCAATCGATGCCATGCGAAATGGCCGGTTCAGAGATGAAATTGTTTCCGTCTCCATTCCGCAGAAACAGGGAAATCCTCTGGTTTTTGACTCCGATGAAGGGCCGCGTCCCGACGCGTCAATAGAGTCTCTGCGCGCACTGAAACCTGCGTTCAAAAAGGACGGTACGGTCACTGCCGGAAACGCGCCCGGGGTGAACGATGGCGCTGCCGCTTTGGTGGTGACTTCTCTGGAAAACGCGCAGCGGCTGGGAAAAACACCTCTCGCAAAAATTACAGGACATGCCGTCAGCGGAATTGAACCCGCACTCGTCATGATGGCGCCGGTGGGTGCCGTGCGAAAGCTGCTCCAGAAAATCGGCTGGACGATGGACAGCGTCGATCTTTTCGAATTGAACGAAGCGTTCTCCGTTCAGGCAGTGGCCGTTTCCGAACAGCTTGAAATTCCCCAGGACAAACTGAATGTCAACGGCGGCGCAGTCGCGCTTGGTCATCCCATTGGCGCCAGTGGCGCGCGAATCCTGGTGACGCTGCTTCACGAAATGATGCGACGGCAATCCAGACGCGGTATTGCGGCATTGTGCCTTGGAGGTGGCAACGCCGTTGCCATGGCGGTGGAACGCTCGGAATGACGGATATCAAAACGATTGGGATCGTCGGCGCCGGCACCATGGGGAACGGCATTGCTCACGTTGCCGCAGCGGCCGGATTCATGGTGCTGCTTTGCGACACCGATCCGAAGGCGCTGGATCGCGCCGTGGAAACCATCGGAAAAAATCTGGATCGAGAAGTTGCGCGCGGAAAAAGGACTGCCGATGAGAAAATCGCAACGCTCACGCGAATACGCACTGCTTCCGAACTCGGAACGCTGAATCACGCCGATTTTGTCATTGAAGCAATTATTGAGAATATTGATGCTAAGTTAAATATTTTTAAAGCTTTAGACAAAATCACTTCAAATAGCGTGATCTTGGCTTCGAACACGTCATCCATTTCCATCACCAGAATCGCATCGGCGACCCAGCGGCCCGGAAAAGTCATCGGAATGCATTTCATGAATCCCGTGCCGGTCATGAGTCTGGTGGAAATTGTTCGTGGGCTTGGAACTTCCGACGAAACCCATCAGGCCGCGAAGAATCTGGTAGAAGCTTTGGGCAAGACTCCGGTCACTGTGAACGATTCCCCTGGATTTGTGTCCAATAGAGTGTTGATGCCAATGATCAATGAAGCCATTTTCTCTGTAATGGAAGGCGTGGCCTCAGTGGATTCTGTCGATACGGTGATGAAACTCGGGATGAATCACCCCGTAGGCCCGCTGGCTCTCGCGGACATGATTGGCCTTGACGTATGTCTGTATACGATGGAAGTTCTGCATAACGGTCTTGGAGACCCGAAATACCGGCCATGCCCGCTTCTTCGCAGAATGGTGGACGCAGGGCATTTGGGCCGGAAATCCGGACAGGGATTTTACAAATATTGAAGCGGGGGACCTGCCCTGTCCTCGAAAGCTGGAAGCTGTATATATGGTTCATTGCCAAAAGTGCACCACACGAAATCCACTCAACCGGGAATTCTGCTGGAAATGCGGAACCCGGCTGCTGGTGGCATCCGGTGGCACCGCTCTGGATTCGTCCATTCCCTACCTGGAAGAACATTTTCTCGAGCGCATCAGCGCCATTGAATACTCGATCTCCACTTTGACCAAGCGCGTGGATGCGCTCATGGAAACCATCGAACGTGTCGCCGCCAGCAACTTTATCGACCACACGATGATCGAAACGCTGACGGATTCGCTGGAGACCGCGGGTATCGATCTGGCGCACCTTGAAGAAGACTGGCGCAAAAGGATCGATTCGCGAATTCTGGAAACCGAAGAGGTCGAACGTTTGGGAAGCCGGATGCAGCGCATACTGGCGGCATATCGAGGCTCCGACCGCAAGCAGTTCGGGCTCTGGATCGAGAAGATCTACGATTTGATAGTCGCCAACCGTGCACCGGAGAGCCTGCATTTCCTGAAATTGGCGATCAAACATGATCCGGGAAACACAGAATTGGGGCTGCTGCTGGCAGAAGTCCATTTTCAGGGAAAGGAATACACCAGGGCGCTGGAGTGCCTGAAACCCATTCTGGATACGAAACCGGACAATTTCGAAGCGACCTTCCTTTCGGGACTGATCCAGCAGCGAACCGGTGAATTGCGGAACGCTCAAACCTGCCTGGAACGGGCGGTCGGTTTGAAAAGGGATTCCTCGGCGGCTCATGCCACCCTGGGATCGCTGTTTGCCGGCATCGGAAACAGCAAGCAGGCATTGAAACACCTTTCGCGGGCATTGAAACTCAAGCCCAGTGCCGCGATCCACTTCCTGCTTGGATCTGTGTACTACTCCAACGGTGAAAGTAAACGGGCCATTCAGCATCTGAAACATGCCACGGAAATGGATCCGAAGTTCGGCGAAGCGTTCTACCAGCTCGGATTGCTTTGCCTCGAAATGAACTGGCTCCGCAAAGCCCAGGAGTGCTTCAAAACGGCTCAGTCCCTGAATCCTCGCGAAGTGCGTTATCGCAAACGGGTGCGCAGCTTTTCCGAGGAATCCACCGGCCCCGATCAACTTAATGGACTCATCCGCGAAGAACTCCGCCTCGTCCAGTACGGAAATCTCAAGCGGACCAAATAGGCAACTCAAAGGAAGTAAAAAATGGCTGAAGAAAGAAGCGAAAAAAGTAAAGCGATCGATCTGGCGTTTTCACAAATCGAAAAGCAGTTCGGCAAGGGTTCGATCATGCGTCTCGGCAATATCGACTCGAGCGCGGCACTTGAAGCAATTTCGTCCGGTTCGCTGTCACTCGATGCTGCGCTTGGAGTCGGCGGATACCCGCGAGGCCGCGTGATTGAAATATTCGGCCCGGAATCCAGCGGTAAAACCACGCTTTCGCTTCACGCCATCGCTGAAGCGCAGCGCATCGGCGGCACGGCTGCTTTTATCGATGCCGAACACGCACTCGATGCCAATTACTCGCGCAACCTCGGAGTCGACGTGGACAACTTGCTGGTTTCGCAGCCCGACAGCGGTGAACAAGCCCTGGAAATCGCCGAAGTTCTGATCCGAAGCGGAGCCGTGGATATTGTGGTTGTCGACTCGGTGGCCGCACTGGTTCCGCGCGCGGAACTGGAAGGCGAAATGGGCGACGCCCAAATGGGACTTCAGGCCCGATTGATGTCGCAGGCACTGCGCAAGCTGACCGGCATTGTTTCCAAATCCAAGACAACCCTGATCTTTATCAACCAGATTCGCGAAAAAATCGGTGTGATGTTCGGCAATCCCGAAACCACGACCGGCGGCCGCGCGTTGAAGTTCTACGCTTCGGTACGCGTGGATGTGCGCCGCATCGCATCGATCAAAGATGGAGACGAGATCGTCGGCAATCGAACCAAGGCGAAGATCGTCAAGAACAAGGTAGCACCGCCGTTCCGTGAAGCGGAATTCGATATTCTGTACGGCCAGGGAATTTCGCGCGAAGGCGACCTGTTGGACGTTGCCGTGGAGAAGAATATCGTCGACAAGAGTGGCGCATGGTTCTCCTTCCAGGGGGAACGGCTGGGACAGGGCCGCGACAATGCGCGTCAATTCCTGAAGGACAACCACGACTACCGCGGCCGCATTGAATTGGGTCTCCGCGAAATTCTGGGAATGCCAGTTCCCCTAGTACAGCCCGCTGCCACAGCCGCCTCCGCCGGATCGGAAAACGGTCAGGGAAAACGAAAGTAGGTCGACTGACAGCGGAATGAATGCGATTCCCCACTGTAGGGGCAGTCAATGTTAGGTGTGAATGAATTGCATGGGAACGCAAAAATCCCCTCCTCAGCTGAGGAGGGGTGGCCGCGACATGAAGAAAAAAGTGCGAAGCCACCTTGTTGGAGCGGCCGGGGTGGTGTTGGTCAAGAGAATTGGATTGAACTTGATCAGCACCACCCCGTCTGCGCGAATTGCGGTGGCTTCGCTGCATTTTTCTTGATCGCGCATCCACCCCTCCTCAGCTGAGGAGGGGTGTTCCCCTTGACCTGCAATTCATTCACACCGTAACCGAGAACTAAATCCGGGGATTACAATATCTCCGGCATTGACCTGGCTCTCAGGGAATGTTAGTTTTCTACACTGATGAAAAGCGTGTGGATTTGTCTTGCGGTGATTGCACTGCTTCCGCAGGGACCTCCTCCTTCAACAGGATCGGTGAGCGGGCGAGTCTTCGATGCGGACACCAACGCCCCACTTGTGGGCGTGAGAGTCGACACCAGTGTCGATCGAAGTGCGGGGGCATCCGCCACGACCGATTCGCAAGGCCGATACGTGTTCGAAAATCTCCCACCGGGGAAGCGATCGATCGAAGTTTACGATGGGAGCCTGGCGGGGATTTCCGGGACTGCGCCACAATCCGTAGTGGTTGTCGCCGGTCGCAATATCCAGGTGGATTTCCAAACTCGCACTTCTGCGCAGGTTTCCGGACGAGTACTCGACGACGATGGCAACCCCATCGAAGGTATCCAGGTCACCGCCAACAGGAAGGAATATGACGGCTATACCGGGAGTGACCGTCAGTCGAGCCGCACAGGCGAAATACAAATGGCCTCCATTCAGGCCAGAGCGTTGACCGACGATCAAGGGCGTTACGTGATTAATCTCCCGGCCGGTCGTCAATTCTGGATTGCCGCGAGCCGTCCCAGACGCGACGTTGTTCCAATATCCGACGCGCCGGCCGATCCACTGGCGCGGAGGCGTACGCTCGCGGCGACGTATTATCCGAATTCGAATTCTATCGACACTGCGGTTTCGATGCGGTTGCACTCTCAGGACCTGCGCGACGGTGTGGATATTCGCATGTCGAAGACGGAATCGTACTGTCTGGAAGCGACGCTGACGGAAGCCGGCGTTCCCACAGGAATGCAGTTCCTGCTTGTGGAGAAGGCGGTGTCCAGCACACGGCTTCCATCCGTCAACCTTCCGCGAAGCTTCCCGAGTGGCAGCGACGGGAAGATCCGCCTGTGCGATCTATATCCCGGACAATACCAGCTTGTTGCCGCCAGACTCTCTGCGACAGCTCAGGAATCGATTGCAGCGGTGGACGTCACAATCACAAATAAGGATGTCCGCGATCTGGTCGCAGCGGCCATTCCGCGATCAACGGTTTTCGGCGAACTCGTGTTGGACAAACAGCCGATCGAGGGCGTCACACAGTCCGTTCGAATCAGGACGTTCCCCTCGCCGGTGAGGCAGTTCCCCCCGTTCCCGCTGCTTGGCCCGGGAACGTTTTCCCTGGACGTTATCGTGGGATCGTCCTACATTGCGGCGATTTCCGGGCTGGATTCTCATTCCTACGTGAAGGATGTCCAATACGGCGGATCCAGCATTCTGGGTCAACCCTTTGTGCCGTCCGGAGGCGATGCAAAGCTGATAGTTACGATTGGCAGCGACGCGGGTTCGATTTCGGCCACAGTCCTGGCCGCAAATGGCCAGCCCGTCACCGGGTCCGCGGTGTTGATTGTGCCGGTAACGGCGCGTACCGAGTCCGATGTTGCTGCTACTTTTCGCGCGGGACTCACCGATGAGAACGGCAAATATCACGAAAGCGGGTTGCCGCCAGGTAAGTACGACGTATATGCGACAAACGAACCGCCGCCAAGCAGAGTGGACGGGGGCGGGGGGCTGCTCATCGATCGAACGCCCGACGCGATCGGGAAAATTCTGAACGCGCGTTCACGAGGCAAACAGGTGGAAGTCGGTCCCAACGGCGCAGCTTCAATTTCCCTCAACCCAATCCGCATGGATTGAAATTGGGGACAGAGAGGGAATACGGCGGCGACGAAATCGTTCCCGCTGGATGGAAACCTCCGTGCGCCGTAATCCCTCTCTGTCCCCAATTTCAATCCATGCACCTTTTGATAGGGCCCATTGGGCTGCCCCGCAAACACACATGACACCGCCGGTTGAGAATTGAAAATTGATTGATGATTATTGATTATTGCGCTTTGTAATTCTGAACAAACCGCTCTTCCAACACGTCTGCTTGAGTGCGGTGCGTCATAATCAGGCCGACCGAGGGAGTTCAGTCCCGGGAATTCTCATCTGCCAAGCGCAATAATCGATAATCATCAATCAATTTTCAATTCTCAACCGGCG
>JBGPBY010000405.1:0-6856 GCA_041481485.1 Terriglobia bacterium | reverse complement strand
GGGGTGGCCGCGACATCAAGAAAAAAGTGCGAAGCCACATTGTTGGAGCGGCCGGGGTGGTGTTGGTCAAGCGAATTTGATGGAACTTGATCAACACCACCCCGTCTGCGCGAATTTCGGTGGCTTCGCTACATTTTGTTTGATCGCGCATCCACCCCTCCTCAGCTGAGGAGGGGATTTTCCCCTTGCCCTGCAATTCCTTCAAACCTTGATAGACCGCGCCTACAGTGGGGCCGCCGTCGCAGATTTTAGACTGACCCCGCCTACGGAGTCACCGCAGGTATCAACCGCAGCTCCACCGTTTCCTTCGCGGATTCTTCAATGTGGATCGGTTTGCCTTTGTCTTCGAATTGTTTGAGGACTTCCGAATCGAAAAAAGAAAACTGCTCGATATCTTCCCACGCAAACAGCTGATAGTCGCCGGGAGTGATGCCCAGCATTGTAAAGTGACCATTCTGATCCGTATTGGCGACTTTATACACATCGCGCCGCTCCCGATTGCGATCCGGAATCAGCACCGTCTGAATGCTGCGCACGGGTTTGGAGTCTTTGTCCAGTACCGTTCCATCGATCTGGCCACCCTTCGAACTCAGAGTCACCTCAAGCGCTCCGGGTGAACGATCCGCTATCGAGAAACCTGAAGCGAGAATATCGGTTTCGCCGAGTCTCGCCGACTTCAGGTACATGGATTGAGAGCCCTGAACTTGCGCATAGAGACGGTATTCGCCGGCATTGACCTTCTCCAGAGAGAACGTTCCATCCGCCGAAGCGCGCGGCTGTTGCAGTACCGTACCCAGAGTGACGAAACCATTGGTGGGAATCAGGACAAAACCGATTCGATCCATGGTGAATCCATTCGGAAGCGAACCCTCGATTTGCACCCGTCCCGGGATCGTGATGCCGTTGCCAACAATGATCGTCAGGTTCTCCGCATCGCTACCGGAGACATCGACGGGCGTGAGCGACGTCATCATGGATGCGAGCGCGGCTGCAGCCGCAGAGGCCGGCGCAGGAGTTCCACCTGTCGGTGTCGATCCCTGAGCCAAAGTCTGAAGCCAGTACGATCCGGGAGCCACGTCCCGCAGATCGAAGCTTCCATCGGCCGAGTTGTAGTTATTGGCGCCACCCGTAGCGCTCAGAAGGGCATCCAGCGGATTCTGCGCCACGGCGGAATTTCTCGCGGTAAGCGTGAGATTCGCAGTTTGCGGTGGCTTTCCCGTTGTGAAATCGACGACGTGCCCCTTCACGTGGAAACGTTGTTGCCGAACCATGGTGAAGTGAATCGCCGACACTTCCGCGCCCGGTTGAATTTCAACGGCGGCAGCGCGAGTGTAATCCGTCGTGTTGGGGTAATACGTGAGAACGTAACCTGGCGCCACGACTTCGTTGGTATTCGTTCCTCCCAATCCAGCCTGAGCCGCGGTCGCAGCGAGAGCATCGAGTCCGGAAGTCGACGCTCCTGCGCCGACATAGTATCGGCCGGGGGGTACAAAATAGACGCGATACTCGCCAAGATCGTTCGTCTTCGCAGAGGCTGTCGGAGACAGCGTTCTCTTGCCGTTCTGGTCGTATGTCGAACGCAAAACCTGAACCGACAGACCCGGCAGCGGCTCGCCTTGATCATCCACAATACGGCCAGTTACCGTTCCCGCCGGAGTCAGACGGAATGTGACGTCCTTCATCGATTGACCGGAGGTGAGATTCAAAACGGTTCCCGGCCGGTTCATCAACTTCTGCCCGTATTCCATGCGGGTGAATCCATTGTGCGCGGCAAACAATCGATAGGTTCCCGGATCCAGATCCTTGATTTGAAATTTGCCCTGATCGTCCGTAAAAACAGGCGCAATGGACGCGATGGCAGTGGCCGATGCCGCATTCGCATTCGACTGAGGAGTTCCGCCCTGCGGATTTGCTGCAGGCTGTCCAGCCTGCGCCGCCGGCGGCGCATTGCGAGTAATTGTGATTTGCGCCCGCGCGAGGGGTTCGCCTGTTGTACGGAAAACGGATCCTTCAATGGACGCCTTTACCGGCGGAGCCTGCGGCCCGCCTGGAAGTTGGGGACTGGCATACAGAAAAAAAATCTGAAAACCGACGACGAACAGAATTGCACCGAAAAATCGACTCACACCTCACCTCCGAGGAATTCGGCAGAAATCTTAGCAATCGGGGCGAACGCCCAATGGTTATTACGAGGAAGGGTGAAGTTTATTACAAAGAAGGAAACCGATCAAACCGGGGGACAGCATTCAAGCTGTCCCCCTTCAAGTGCAGTGAAACTCCCTTGAATGAGATAAAGGGACAGACACTTAATTATTTGGAGCGGTACCGATGGTCTCGTTTCCAATAATTAAGTGTCTGTCCCTTTATCTCGGGTGTCGCTCCGCGAAAAAGGCTACGGGACTACCTTGACGAAGATGATCACCAAGGTATAGAGACCGAGAGATTCGATCAGCACGAGACCCAATAGAAGTGCAAATCGAATGGCGGGAGCGGCGCCGGGATTGCGCGCAAGGCTTTCACACGCTGAGGCGATCGCTTTCCCCTGAGCCAAAGCGCAGACGGACGATGCAATCGCCATCGCAAAGCCGGCAGTGAGTCGAGGGATCCAGTCCCCCGCACCGGTGGCAGCCTTTGCCGTCTCCCCCTGAGCAAACACCGGCGATGCAAACGCCAGCAATGCCAGTGTCAGCATCAGCAGTGCAAATACTACTTTCTTATTCATGAAGATTCTCCTGTTCGTCGTCGGAAATTATGGGACATGCCATACGGAGGTGGTTGCCGTCCAACCCTCTTACAGTCCGGCCTCACGCGTAAGGCGATTAATGATCTTCGCTGGCCACAGCCATCGAGAGATACATCTGGGACATCGTGATAAAAATAAATGCCTGCAGGAATCCGCCAAAAATTGCGAATGCAATGAATGGCAGCGGCAGCAAAAACGCAGCCATTGTAAAAAAGATCCCGATGAGCAGTTCTTCCGCGAAAATGTTTCCCCACAAACGAACAGTCAGCGACAATGGCCGGGCCAAATGGCTGATGAGTTCAATGGGAATCATCAATGGCGCCATCCACCATACTGGCCCCATGAAATGTTTCAGATACTTTCCAAGACCGTGTTTCTGAATTCCCGCGTAGTTGTAATACAGAAAAATAACGGCAGCGCAGCCTAACGGAACATTCGGGTTGCTGGTCGGTGAACCGAGTCCGGGTACAAGTCCCAGGAGATTCGAAAACAAAATAAAAATGCCGAGCGTGCCGATAATGGGCAGAAATTTGTGGCCATCGTGTCCGACGTTTTCTTCAAGCTGGCCTTCGAGGAATTCGACCACGAGCTCCATCGATTGCTGAAATTTGCCGGGATTTTCCACCGAAAGCTGGGACCTGACGACCAACGACAGCACGAACAGGACAATCACGACGATGCCGCCCATGATCATCTGCATGGGAATAACTTCCTGGCCCGCTGGAACGTGAACTCCAAAAATGGAAAGCAAAGACGCAAACGCCGGACCGAAAAGGTGGTTGACCCACTGAACTATCAGAAGAGGAGCTTCTTCTTTCATGACCTCACAATTTCAAAAACAGCTACCACGAGTATGGCTAAGACGTAGACCAGCAGGCCGGTTACGATCAGCGCCGGGACCAAAATCGAACTTCGGATCGTAACATAGAGGATACCGGCGATCAACGCGTATCGGCCCACGTATTTCCATGCCACACGCTTGCCAATGGGACCAGTTCCGCCCTTCAAAATCACAAAATCAACAGCCTGCTTCAGCCAATGAAAGTTGACGGTCGAGAGGATACCGCCCAGAGCGATACTCAACGCAGCCTTCGCGGAATGGAGGAGCAGAGTTGTGCCAGAAATCAGGATCAGAAGGATGATTGCCGTGCGATCCACCCGCCGGTCGAAGGCGGCATTTTCGAAATCACTTTTTGGAATCACGGTCCTGTTCGCGTTCGGCTTCGGCAATGCTGCGGAAGAAACTCACAAACCCGGCCGCAATTCCGAATAACAGAAAAACAACCTTGAGATAGGTCGTGCCCAGCCAGCGGTCGAGGTAATACCCGATGGCATAGCCAATGACGATGGATAAGGGAAACACCAGCCCGATGCCAAGCAAAGAGGAAAGTTGCTGAAACGAGACACGTTTGTCGTCTTTTCTATTGTCCATGCGCATTTTTGATGTTGTATAATCCGCTGCCGGTCACGGTTATTGCTGCCTTACGTACTTATATCCCAATATGTTGCACAAGTTCTAAGTATGAACGGTCGGTAAGGAGGACTTCAATGTTGAACAAATTCACACTGACAGTGGTTCTGGGCGCGCTCGTTATCGGTCTGGCAGCCTGCAGCGAACCTCCTAAGCCGGCGGAAGAACCGGTAGCAGCAGCTCCGAAAGCGGCTCCGGAGCCGGAGGGTCCCTATTACGAAGTCACGAAGGAAGACCTGACCAGCCATCCTGATTTTACCAGCCGCAACATCAAGATCATGGGAGTTAAAATCGGCGATACCACACCCGAAAAGGTTCTTGGCAAGGCCACCCAGCAGACTACGGTCCTTGATAAACATTACCTCGTGTTTTATCAGGATAACGGTCTTGGGATCTATACATTCAAAATGACCGGCAAAGTCGAGCGCATGGAACTGCTCAAGAGCTTTGCGGGGCGTGTGGCCGATGCCAAAATCAGAGCACTTCTCAACAGCGGCGACCTCAAACAAATGCGCGACATTTTCGGAATGGAAGAAGAAATGATCGACAAGCCCGATGAGATGGGCATCGAGTACATTTACGATGCGCGCGGCATACGTTTTATCAAGTATATGAACGGAACCAATGGACTGCGTTTCGGGGAAATCAAGAAGAAGTAGGATTTTCCACTGGTACGGTTGAAAGTTCGTTGGTGCGATCTCTCCACCTAATGAACCGCCCCGGCAGCGGAAATCCATCCCTCCACTTTTGAACGATAAGCGTTGACCCGCTCCAACTCCTTCGAAGAGAGGTCTCTCAATTCGCCCGGATCCTCACATGCGTCGAATAGTTTCGAATGTGCCGATCCGGTCTCGAATATGTATTTCCAGCATCCGTCGCGAAGACCGAGAAATCCGAGGGAGTAATCCGTAAAGAACAGCGCCATTTGCTGCGCCGGCTGCAGCAGGGATTCTCCCTGAAAGCCGGACGGCGCCGGCAAGCCCAGAATATCCAGAATTGTCGGGGCCGTATCGATCACGCTGGCGACGGCGCTGGAGCGAAATGATTGTCGAATCAGACCGGGCCCTGCAATGATATACGGCACGCGAATGTTCTCATCGTAGACGAACAACGAATGTCCATAGTTGCCGTCGTGCTGTCCGAACGCTTCACCATGATCTCCGAAAATGACATACAGCGTATTGCGGTCCAGCGCCCGCTGACGCAGGCCGGCAAACAACGTCCCCAATGATTCGTCGCCGTAATGAAGCGCGTTCCGGTATTGGTTGAGATCGCTGTCGCCTGGGAATGGTCCCGCTTCCGGCGTCGCATAGGGGTGGTGCCCTGCAACGGGAATATATGTAACAAAGAAAGGCTGTCCCGCCGGCGTGGAATCAATCCAGGACAGAATCCGCGACACCGCCGCGGGTTCGTCTACTCCGAAGCTCGAGTTGATATTGCCGCCAATCGCTCCGGCATCTTCGAGTGTGTCGAAGCCTCGCTTCTCGATGACCGACTGCATCCCCAGATACATGAACCGCCCGGAATGAAACAAAGCCGTTCGATAGCCGGCGTCGTGAAGTATTTCACCGAGAGAAGAACATGGAACAGCAGCGTACGATTCCGTCGCTGCTCCAAATATCGGATAGCGGGAACAAAGTGCCGCAAACAATTCGCGGATGCTCTCCGGATAGACTGCATAGGCCTTGTCGAAAACAATGGACTCGGCGGCAAGCCGAGTCAGGTTCGGCATCGGATCTTCCACGGCGCCATAGGGCTTCAGGTATTGTGCCGCCGCCGATTCCAATAGAATCAGGACAACGTTCCTCCCCTTGCCGGCGCCACGAAACGACGCGAAACTTGAACCCGGCGTGGAATCGAACGGGCTGCTGCGCCACGGTGAACTCGAATTGCCCGCAGTACCGGAAGTACGCGCCGGCCATAAGGCACCAAAGGCATTGCGTTCCATCCCGACAGTAGCGAGTTTCGTTCCCGCATACGGACCAATCGAAACGATGCCGGCGGCGGCGAGGATCAAACCCGTACGCAGTGCTCTTCCCGGCCGGAGTCCCGAGCGAACGAACAACGCCGGAAACAGGACGCCGCACCCTCCAGTCACGACAACGGGCATTAGATAGGAAATTACAAAGTAATGAGTAATCGAGTCCCGTAGCGGCCCGCGCGCCGCATGAATCATGGTCCAGGTCAACGGCGATGAAAGAATACGCGCAACAGCGACATTGATGGAAATGTATCCCACCAGCACGGCATAGAGGATCCAGCCGAGATGCGGCCACTTCAGTTTCGCCAAGCCCCAGTCCAGGATTCCAAAAAGCAATGCCGCGGCAGCATCCGGCCAGAGGAATGAGACGGGTGTCCAAATGGAAACAGGAATCGACCGCCCGAACACCATCAAAATGTGTGCAACGACAAGAACGCAGAACAGGCAGATAGCTTTCATGGAGTCATGATGACCGCGCGCGATTACTCAATTAAAGATTGTGCGCGGTCATAGAAGGTGTGAATAAATTGCAGGAAATGGGAAAGTCCCCTCCTCAGCCGGTCAGGCCGTGGAAGAAAACCACGGCCTTGTATCAGAAAAGGAACTCCAATCCTAAAATTCCAGATTGTCCGTGGCCGGTAAGGTGTAAAAAAGAGGGACT
>JBGPBY010000404.1:0-6868 GCA_041481485.1 Terriglobia bacterium | reverse complement strand
TCCAAAATCGCCGCTCGTTTGCGTTCCAGTGCCGGTAAGGATTCGGTCATCGGGCCTCCTATTCCTAGCGCATATACTACGCTCGGAATTCACCCAGCACCTAATCCTATCAGTCAGCCCTAATAAATTTGTCGCTCACCCATCACATAGTGACGGCTCCCCCATTCCTTCAATTGTCGTCGCCTTATTTTGAAACCTGCGGTTATGCTGGAACCATGCGAAAAACGATTATCCCGTTATTGATGCTGTCTTCTCTCCTCTGCACTGCAATTGCCAGTGCCCAGGCTCCGGGACAGGCTCCCCCTTTACCATTCTCGCGGCCGGAGACAGAGGATCAGAAGACTCTATATGCGCTCGGTCTTCTTTTGGGTAGTGACATCAAAGTGTTTGCTTTGAAGCCCGACGAGTTGGAGTTTGTCAAAGCCGGCCTGGCGGATGCAGCCACAAATGCCAAACCGCAAGTGGAACTCGACACATACGGTCCCAAGGTGAACGATCTGGCCAGAAGGCGTGCGACCGCCGGAGCTGAAGAGGCAAAAAGAAAAGGCCAGGAGTTTGCAGATAAGGTCGCACAGCAGAAGGATGCAACGAGAACGGCGTCCGGCATCGTGATGCGGACGATAACTGCCGGTTCCGGTGCCAGCCCGACGGCTACCGACGTCGTCCGGGTTCACTACGAAGGCAAGCTGATCGACGGCACCGTCTTCGATAGTTCGATCAAACGCAATGAACCAGCGGAGTTTCAGTTGAGCGGCGTGGTCCCGTGCTGGACCGAGGCGCTCCAATTGATGAAGAAGGGTGGCCGATCGCAGGTGGTATGTCCATCGGCGCTGGCTTATGGCGATCGCGGATCGCCGCCGCTGATTCCGCCAGGTTCCACGCTCAGCTTCGAAGTGGAACTTATCGATTTTCACAAACCGTAATTAATGATCAAGCCTTCCGACATCGACGATGTCTCCTGGGAAGTCCTCATCGCGGCAACTTCCGGAGACGTTGCTGCGATGGGACGAATGCTTGCAGAGGATCCAAGTCGAAGTCGCGCGGGCTATTTTTACACGCCGTCGATCCACTTCGCCGTACGCGAAGGACACGTAGACATCGTTCAAATGCTCCTCGATGCGGGTGCCGATCCGGAGTGGAACGGCCACTACGGCCTGAGCCTGGCCGAAATGGCGAGGGAGCGCGGTCACGAAGCGGTCGCGACATTGCTGGAACGAACGCGCGATGGTCGTGGAAGAACGGCTCAGTCGCCGACACGCGAGGATCACGAGATCCACAATGCTGCTGCCGCCGGAGATCTGAAACGTATAAAGAAATTGCTCGATGCCGATCCTTCGCTTCTCGATCGCGGTGATCGTGCGGGTGGGACACCCCTTCATCGAGCTGTCGTGGGAAGATCACGCAAGGTGGTCGAGTTTCTTCTCGATCGCGGTGCGAACATCCATGCCATTCACGGCGTTGGTCTGGGTTCTTCCGGTGGATTTGGAACGCAGGATGTTCAGGCCGTCGATCTTGCGATCTGGGGAGGCTTCGGGAGGAGGCAACGACCGCCAGTTTGGCGTATGGCGCTTCGCGCCTTGAAGTATTGGTTGTGGTATCGACATGTTCGCAAAGGACAGCGGCCTTGCGACGAGAAGATGGCCCGGCTGTTGATCCGTCGTGGCGCGCAATACGATCTCACTATTGCCACCGCGCTCGGGGATTTTGCTCAAATTCGCTCGATGCTGGATAAGGCCACCTCTCGCATCGCAGAGCAGCGGCCCAACGCTCGGCGGCCGCTGCTCACCGCTATTGAGTTCGGACGCGAAGACATTGCCCGTTTTCTGCTCGATCGCGGCGCCGATCCGACGTGGCCTGATTTGAACGCGGATAGAGGCGGATCACTGTGGGAGGCCGCTCGAACGGGGAATCGTCCGCTCGTGGAACTGCTGCTCAAGCACGGCGCAGACCCCAATGGTCAAACGGACTCGGGAGGTAATGCAGTGTGTGCGGCGAAGACGCCGGACATTCGTGCGGTTCTTGAAGCTCACGGTGGCTTCCTCGATCCTTTCGACCTCGTCTGGAAGGATGAAGACGACGAAGTCATGCGCCGGGTGACGGCCGATCCCAAATCTGCAGAACTCGGCTGCGGCGGTGTGTTCACCGCGGTCGTCACGCGCGGCAAACGTGATCTGCTCCAGCGCCTGCTGGATGCGGGCATTCGTGTACCCCGATATGTCACGGGTTGCCAGTCGTACCTGATGGAACAGCCGGACATGCTGCAGACGTTGTTGAATAACGGCATGCATCCCGACACATGCAATTGGCTGAACCAGACGATGCTGCACATGCTGTGCAGGGTGCCAGGGGATAATGACACGGTCTGCGCACGCATGCTGCTTGACGCGGGGGCGAACATCTCCGCGCGAGACGATGATTTGTCGTCGACTCCACTCGCCTGGGCCGCACGGAACAACAATCTCCCAATGGTCGAGTTCCTTCTTTTTCGTGGCGCACCGGCAAACCTTCCCGGTGACAAGGCATGGGCGACACCTCTCGCCTGGGCGAAACAACGCGGTCACAAAGACATCGAAGAAGCTCTGCGAAGAGCGGGAGCAACGGCGTAGCCGCGGGCGGTATTGACATACTTGACTGGCAGGGGACTGTAGGCGCGGTCTGTGACCGCGCACAATCTCGAGTCGAAGGATCCCGCTCCCCAATGTAGGGGCGGTCTATGACCGCCCACAATCTGTGGGATTGCATTCCTCAAAATTGCGGGCGGTCATAGACCGCCCCTACATTGGGGAATCGCATTCATTCACAGCATTGCGCGGACAGCCGGGAGAGGAATTGAACTGCGCATTCCTTATTTCAGATGTGCCGTCAGCAGTGCGGCCAGGCGATAACCCGCAAGCAGAACCTGTCGTTCTGCAGTCTTTCTCGCATTTGTTTCGTATTGCATGTCTGGACGGGGTGATGGCTTGCTGTTGGCGTCAGGGCTAATCGGACTGCCGTAGGCAACAGACTTTCCAAGCTCAAAACTCTCCAGAACCCATGCCTGGACGCTCGATACGTTGGCGGCCTGGGGCTTGCCGCTTTTTAAAAGTTCATTGCCGAGAGTTTTGATGCTCGACAATTTTGTCTCGCTTCCGAGAATCCCGTCCCAATAGGAGTGCAGATTATCGTTACACGGACTGGAACAGAACCGTAGCAGGTTTCCGCCCGCATCACCTTTCGCATGAAATTTCGTGAAGCGAGAGGTTGTATGCAATGGCTGGTGCACATCTCCCACCAGATGTTCGAGCCACACCAAATCGTACGATTTAATGTCTTCAGCTTCGGCAGTTTCAATTGCGGCCGTCAGGAGTGTGATTTCGCGCAGGACATTTGCGTTTTGAGGAGGCAACGTTGACGTTCCGCTGCTTGAAAACGGTTCGTTGATGAAATGCCAGTATTTGTGCATGTCCTTGTCGGCGTAACCAATGTTGCGAGACGCCTCCGGCTCAGAGGGAGCCACGTCGCCGCCATTGGTGCCGTCCTCCCGGTAACCCGGGCATCGGGATTGCTGTTTGATGCAGTCCGGCCATGTTGCAGCTCTCACAAATGCAGTTAACTTTCGATCTGCCGCCGGAACTCCCGCAACCCACGAGCTATACTGCGGGTTTTTCTGCAGAAGGGCATCGATGCGGTCGCGCACCGGCTGCTGCAATTGCTGATAGGCAATGTATGCAACCGTCATGTGTCCACGGTCATTCCAGGCCTGAGCATTTGAAGAGAAAAGCAACAGTGCAGCGATCATCACTGGTACCTTGTTCATATTGCGGTGGAGTGTAGCGTAGTTGCTCGCCGTTCCAGAATTTCATTTACGTCTGCCGATCACTTATGGCAGAACATTGCGAGCCGGTAAGGAGAAGATGGAGATGCAGACAATCTGTGCGGAATGCGGCGGCGTTTTTGCCGTGGAGAACACGATTCATTACGGGAATGTGGATGTGTGTTCCGGCTGCAAGCCAGCATTCATGCAAAAACTTGCAGAAGGAGCTTCGGTCAAGACGGGTGAATTTCAATATGGCGGTTTTTGGATACGCTTTCTGGCATTGTTTGTCGATTCACTCATCAGTCTGGCAGCGAACATCATCATCGCGGTTGCAGCCGGATTCAACCTCATGCAGGCAATCGGTTTGCAGCCCAAAGGCACTTTGACCTTCACGTATGCCTGGGCAGGGATCGTGTGGGTGTTGGGCGCTCTCTACGAGATTTTGATGGTCAGGCAATACGGGGCTACATTAGGCAAGATGGCGTGCGGGTTGAAGGTTATTCGGGAAGATGGTTCACCATTGTCTTTGGGTCTGTCTACGGGTCGATTTTTTGCGAAATACTTGAGTTTTCTGACACTCTACATTGGTTTTATCATTGCGGCGTTTGACATCGAGAAGCGGGCGTTGCATGACCGCATTTGTTCCACGCGCGTGATTCGCAAATAACCATGGCGTCATTGGCAGTTCAGTGCCCTAAATGCCGAATGCTCCTGGCTGCCGGCGCCGTCAATCAAGCGACCCTCATCCCTTGTACGGCATGTCACAGCCCGCTGCAGATAGAAACGTTTCCCGCGTTGTTCCGCCAGAGCCAGAGGGGCGAATTGGGCACTGCCGCTCTGATGGATGACGAATCGACATGTTTCAATCACCCGGCAAAACAGGCCGTCATTCCCTGTCAGAACTGCGGGCGCTTCCTTTGCGCGCTCTGTGACTGTGAACTCGGGGGAGAACATTTTTGTCCGTCATGCCTGGAGGCCGGGAGGGCAACCCGGAAAATCAAAAGCCTGGAGAACCAGCGCACGCTATACGACAGCATTGCCCTGACTTTAGCAATCGCTCCGATTTTCACGCTCTATTTCACGTTGGTTACGGCGCCGATGTCTCTCTATGTCGCCATTCGGCATTGGAATGCGCCACGCAGCATCGTTCATCCCACGCGAGCACGATCGATTCTGGCCATTATCCTTGCTTCTATTCAGGTGGTCGGCTGGGTGTCGATTTTTGTCTTGCTGTATTCGCTTTACCAGAGGCGAAATGGCTGAACGGGAATATCGGCCTCTGGCGCGAAATTTATTGCGGCCGTTTGTTTCGCGCTACAGTGCATGGCTCGGACGGGACCATCTGCTGAGCGTCGAAAGCAAAGGGTTTCATGAGAGATACCGTCGATTCTATTTTCGCGATATTCAGTTGGTCGCCATTCGCGGCACCTCACGGCGCGCCACTCTCAATTGGATTCTGGCGGGTTCGTTGCTTCTGTTTCTTCTCCTGACGATTGCATCGTTTCGTTCCGGAGGAAGGTTTCTGGAGGTCATAACTCTGATTGCCGATGTATTCATTGCAACGCCTCTTGTGATCAACAATATTCTCGGGCCGTCCTGTGATGTGTATGTTCGAACTGCCGTTCAGGAGGTGAGAGTGCCCGCCCTTGGGCGGCTGCGGAGCGCGCGCAAAACCCTCAACCTTATCCGGCCTCTCATTGAAACGGCACAGGGGGCAATGACCTCCATTGAAATGATGGGCCGGCTGGGTGCACTCCAGTCGGCGAGAACCCCGGGCCCACAATCACCGGCCAAAGACACTACCGAACAGCAGTTGGATCAGATCGAATCATGAGTAGAATTCTCAACCAGCGGTGTTTCAATCACAGTGTCCGGGAGGCCGTCGCCCGCTGTCCAGGCTGCGCGCGATATTTCTGCCGGGAATGTGTCACCGAACATCAGCATCGGCTTCTCTGTGCAATCTGCTTGAGAAAAATTGCCGTGGGTCCGGCTTCGACGCGGCGAGCGTCCACGGCTTTCGTTCGGGCAATTCAAATTTCTCTGGGTTTTCTTGCGGCGTGGTTTTTCTTCTTTGCCTTCGGCCAGATTCTGCTTCTTATTCCCGAATCGTTTCACAATGCTTCCCTGTGGAAAGCTCCGTGGTACTTATCGAAATGAAAAAGAAACGTTCCGGCGAAACGCGGAGTCCATTCGAGATATTGGAAGAGGCAACCCACCTTCTCCGGATTGCTCCAGGTATGACGCTGGCCACATATTATGCCGGCTCCGTGCCGTTTATTCTGGGGCTTTTGTACTTCTGCGAAGAGATGAGCCGCAGTCCCTTTGCGAGCCAGGACCTGGTGGGCGCTGCTCTGGTTCTTGCCATTCTGTTTCTTTGGATGAAGACCTGTCAGGTGATGTATTGCCGCCAGATTCGTGCCATCCTCGCAGCCGAATCCATGCCGCAGTGGAGTTTGCGCCGCGGTCTTCGCATCTTTTTTTGTCAGAGCGCGATTCAGCCCACCGGGTTATTCATACTTCCGTTGGTTCTCATTCCGGCTTTGCCTTTCCCGTGGGCCTATTCGTTTTATCAAAATGTGACCGCTCTTTCCGATGGCGAATCCATGGAAGTGATTCCATTGGTTCGTCGCGCGTGGAGACAGTCGGCGTACTGGGCCATGCAAAATCACCTGGTCGTGCTCATCGGTGTGGTGTTTGCATTTTTTGTTTTTGTCAATTGGGGCGTACTGATCTACACGCTTCCCGGCCTGGTGAAAACGCTCTTTGGCATAGAGACCGTTTTCAGCAGAACTCCAATCGCCATGCTGAATACGACGACCCTGACTGCCGTCATCGGACTGACGTATTTGTCGGTGGATCCGATTCTGAAGTCTGCCTACACGGTGAGATGCTTCTACGGTGAGGCGATGCAATCCGGCGAAGACTTGAAAGCGGAAATCAAACGATTTGAGGGCCTCCGTAGTGTTTCGGCGTAAATCCCTGCCCACTGTAGGCGCGGTCTATGTACGCGCCCCAATTAACGGAAAGAAGGGAAGTCTGTGCAGTTGATAGTTGGCGGGCATAGAACGCGCC
>JBGPBY010000403.1:0-6878 GCA_041481485.1 Terriglobia bacterium | reverse complement strand
GTTTCTTGGGGGGTGCCCTGTTGTGGGGGGGTTTTATCCCCGCCAAATTTAGTTCTTTTGTTTTTGGGGGGGGTAAACACCCCGCGCCTACAGTATGCCGCCGCTAACGCGGGTCCAAATCATTCCCTGTCTTCCCGCGCTCTTCGCGAAAACTCAGAACATACACTTCCCATGACGTGACGGTCTGCGGCACAACCAACTCGACTTATGAAATCCCATCGCGCGAGATGCGTTGGGCAATTCCGAAAACACAAATTGCCAAAGCCGAGGACGGATGTTCGGCACGCATGACCTGACCTTGAAATAAATCTTCGGAACTCGCCATAAGCATAGAGAGGACGAGAAAGGTCATGACTCTCAATCTCTGAGGGCTCATTCATCGGATGAAGAAACTCGCTCGTAACGGAATTGCACTAGCTTTCGATGAAGCTGGAAAGGGAGGACCGCCGGTTCTTCTCATTCACGGCTGGGCCTGTGACCACCGGGACATGGAGCCGCTGTTCCGGCATTTTTCGACAAGTCACCGCACCATTTCGGTGGATCTTCGCGGTCATGGCGAGAGCGACAAACCGCTGCAGGACTATTCGATAGGGGAATTCACCAATGATTTGGCGTGGCTGTGCAATTGCCTGAATATCTGGAAACCCATTGTCATCGGACACAGCCTTGGTGGATTGGTGTCCATGGAACTGGCATTCGACTACAAGATTCCCCTGGCAATCGCCGTACTGGACTCGCCGCTCATACCAACTGAAGGGCGGCGGGCTGCGCTCAGTGCGCTACTCGATGAACTTCGCGGACCAGACTATGCCGATCGGCAGCGCGAGTTTATTGCCGGCCAGTTGTTTGTGGACCCGAACGATAACCCTCGAAAAACGGATATCATCCGGCGAATATCTGCCAGCCCCCAGCACGTCACTGTTTCGGTTTTTGAGAACATCCTGAAATGGAATCGCATGGGCGAAATTCTGTCCTGCCGTCTTCCGCTTGCCTACATCGGCGCCGCACGTCCAGTAACAGATCTGGCCCGGCTGGATGAAGCCGGATCCAACTGGCTGACCTGGCAAAATCCCGGAGCCGGCCACTTTTTTCAATTGGAAGAGCCAGACGAGGTCAACGCGGCAATCGACCGTTTTCTGACCACTTCCGTTTTGAGCTAAGCCAGTCCTGCCATGATGGCCAGAATGCCGCCCATTCACCAGATTTCCGAATGACTGGCTTAATCCTGCCAAGCTATCCCTATTCCGTCGCCGCGACACCGGCAAACCGATAAACTTCAGCGGGCGGTCATAGACCGCCCCTACGGTCGGAATCGCATTCATTCACTGGGCGACAACAAATCATTTGGCAGCTCACATTTGAAGACTGCTCTTCTGCAATAATCGTGTCGGGAGCTGGACTATGTTTGCGTTCAAAAAACTTGTGGGAGCGTTGCTGTTCCCGAATACCATCCTGCTTGCTCTTCTTGGTGTGGGAGTGCTCTTGCTGTGGATCGGCTCCAGGCGGCGTCATGCCAGAGTGATCATCACGATCGCGGCGGCCGGTTTTTTTCTGATGAGCTACACCTCCATCTGGAGCTTTCTGGTAAGGAATCTCGAATACCGCTATCCGGTGCTGGACACGGCACGTAACGACCTGGCGGAGATGAAATGGGTCGTGGTTCTGGGCGGAGGGGGTACGGAAAACGACAGCCTGCCCGCCGCAAGCCAGCTTAATCCTCAAAGTGTCGCCAGAGTGGTGGAAGGCATTCGAATTTTGAAGTCCAGTCCGCAAGCGAAACTGCTTCTTTCCGGAGACTCGAGCGCTGTCAATATGCAGGGCGTGGCACAAATGCTCGGAATCGAACCGGATCGGACGGTGATTGAGAAAATAGCCAGGGACACGGAACAGGAAGCCATCGAAGTTCAGCGCATTGTCGGCAATGATCGCTTTGTTTTGGTTACGTCCGCCATACACTTGCCGCGGTCCATGGCCTTGTTCATGAAACGGGGTATGACGCCCGTTCCGGCACCGGCGGATTTCCTGGTCCGCCCTTCACCCGAGGAACCGTCGTCACCGTCATCATTTTGGGGCTTCGGAGGAATTTTTCCCGCTTCGGCCGGAGCCACCAGAGCAGACGCGATGATTCATGAATATCTGGGACTGCTTTGGGGAAAGCTGTCGGGCCGAATCTGATCTCTCAAAATGGGTTTTCTGCAAGTGACCATTTCGCCCTCGTCTGACTGTCCGTTGCGAGTTACTCAATAATCCATTAGTATTTCGAACACCGAAGAATTCTCTTCGGGCGCACCGTCGGTGGCGTGTTGGCATACGCTGGCTGATGTCCGCTGAGAATCTTTCGGCTCTCAGAAGCAAGGGACGTTGACATGAGAATTCCCCATATCGTCTTAACTCTGATAGCCGGTCTTTCACCATGGATGGTGCAGGTTCCGGGTTCGCAACAGGAATTTGATTCTCGAATCAATCAGGCGGACAGTCTCTACTATCAGGGGCAATACGCGGATGCGCTCACCATTCTTACGCCACTCGACGAGACACTGACAAGAAACAATCGAAACCCTGCCGATCAGTCCAGAGTAAAGATGCTGATTGGGTTGACCGAGATTGCACTTGGGGATAATGACAAGGCCCGCACTCACTTTCTGCAGTTCTGCTCCATGAATCCCAGCTACGTCATCGATGAGTTGAAATATCCGGGCAAAGTTGTCACCGTATTCAAGGAAGCTCAGCAGGAATGCGGTAAATGCGTGCAGGTTTGCACGCGAGCTGAAGCTGCGGCCGCTGCGGGCGACGCCAAAGCCATCGCCGACTCTCGTGCGGAATCGGAATATTGCGCGTGCACATCGCGAAATTTTGCCCGTGATGAAACGGCGCTGGCGCCAGGGCGGGAGTTGATGAGCCAGGCCAAATACGGCGAGGCATTCCGGGAATTTCAGAAGGCGCTGGACGCCGTTCCCAATAGTGCAGCACGCCGCGAAGCACTCCGGACAGTCCAGACCAAAGTAGACGCCACAGTGGAGTCCGCGATTACGGAATGGCGCCAGCAGTTTTTCTCACGCCAATGGGAAAATGCCGCATCCACATACGATCGCATCCGCGCGCTTGCGAATGACTCGTCAAAGACGGTGCGCGATAATGCTTCCCAGGTTACTGCACGATATCAATCTACGTTCGAAGACCTGTTGTCGTCCTGGAACACCGCCTGCTCCAATAACGACCGCGTTGCATTGAATGCCATTCGGGATTGGGCTAAAGCCCTGGACCCGAACATGACGATTCAGCCGGGTATGTCAAATCGGCTAAGTCAATGCACGGCAACTCCGCAATCGAGAGGCACTACAAAATGAGAACAAGGCGCTTCGATTTTAGTTCACTGATTTTTTTCATCTGCGGGCTGATGATCTTTCAGCCGGCTTTTGCGCAGCAATCACCGGATACATTTGGCCTGAAAGTTCGAATTGAAAACGGCGATAACGGGTCCACATCCGTCAAGATGCCGGCCACCGAGCCCATCGTCGTTGTGGTCGTGGATTCGAATGATCAGCCGGTCCAGGGGGCACTGGTCGTATTCACTTCGCCGGATCATGGCGCCGGCGGCACATTTGAAAATGAATCCCGAACGATGACCGTGACGACGGACCGCAACGGCCGCGCCACAGCCGCAGGGTATCGGGCCAATGCCACCGCAGGACCATACCAGATTGAAGTCCGCACCCAGCTGCTCAATGAAACCGCTACTGCGCAGATTGCGCACACGAACGTCGGCGGCGGAAAGAAGAACACGAAAATGATCGCGATCCTCGCAATTGCCGGCGCCGGTGCCGCGGGAGCGCTGATCAAAGCTTCCGGCGGTGGCGGAGGTGGCGGGGGAAACACCAATACCGGAACAACGGGCACCACCGTTCCGACGATTACCTTCGGCGGATCCAGCGTTGGAGGCCCCCAGTGAGGCTTGTGAGGTCCAATGTACGGTTTTTGGCGTGGATCTTCCTGCTGACCCTTCCATTCATCGCCGCCCACATTGCCTTGGCATCGGATCCGGTTGGGGGTCCGTCCCTGGGGTTCAGTCCCAATGCGGATGGCACCACAGTGTGGCCCATTCTTGGAATTCCAGGAGCCTCGACACTGGGACAAGCGCTGAACCTTGGCGTTGAGATTCGCGGAGCGGTGGTGTCTCCGCGTCAGGATTACATCCTTGCCTTGCGAACCGAAGACGGGCAGCCGATCATCCGCCGTCTGACGTCGGATCCACGCGACGCCACTCCCATCGACGGAACACGCCGCAATTCCGTTATCGCAATCAGCCCGAGCGGTTCCGCCGCGGTACTCTATGACAACGATTCTAAAGTCTTACAGGTTCTCCACGGTTTTCCAGCGTCTCCCTCGATCGTATTTGAATCGGATGCGTCTTCGATCGCCGGAGATATCACGGCGCTTGCCGTAAGCGATGACGCATCCCTCTCTCTGGTCGGCTTTTCCAACAATGGCAGCGGTTCGCTCTGGGCCGTGAGTTCGGCAGGATCGAAGTTTGTTTCTGCGACGTATGCAACGTCGCTTTCGTTCATTGTCAACAGTCAGGACGCCGTAGTTGGCGATAGCGCCGTCGGTGAAGCATTCCTGCTGCAGCGAATCGTGGATGCCCCCCAACGATTCGCGTTGATTTCTCCAGGCGAGGGAGTGACCGGCCTTTCCGGAATTGCAGTTTCCGACGATGGACGCTTCGCAGTAGTTGCCGGAGGCGCATCGGCAAATGTCGGCATCGTGGATATGCAACAATCGCTTCGCTATGTGATTCCGTGCAACTGCAAACCGAACGGAGTGAATCGCCTCACTGGAACCGCAGTGTTCCGACTGAATCAACCACCGGACGCCCTCGTGACGATTCTCGATCTGTCGTCCGGAAAGCCGCGAATTCTGGTCGTTCCGCCTGCACCGAAGACTGCGTTGCGGTAAGAACGTTCCCAGCCGCGTTAGCGGCGGCAGGTCCCTTAGCCACCGGCGTCAGCCGGTGGAATATCAATCCACGAGGAACAGAGTGCCGTAAGGCACGACAGATCCAGCAATTTTCTTGATCTGTCGCCGCTATGCGGCTTATTTGGTTTTTGAGCATAAATTCCACCGGCTGACGCCGGTGGCTAAGGGGCCTGCCGCCGCTAACGCGGCTGGGAACGTGGCCTACGGAAAGCTCAGATGGATGCTGTTGTTACTGTCTTTCGCCGTAACGCGGTATCTCTTCTCCGGCAAATTCGAATATCGAAATGCCAGAGTCCCTCCTACCGGCACGGCGATTCTGTACAGCGGCGTTTCCCCCAGTTCCACGATGGTGTCGCCGATCAGAAATACATCGGCAAAGGGAGTGACATTGATATTGACCGTAATTTCGAATGTCACCGACGCTGTGGTGGTTGAGCCCGGCTGGATATTGTATGTCTGCGTCTTTTTCAAACCCTCATGTCGATATTCGAATGTGTGTGGCCCCGCCGGTAAATCCAGATTCATCGGCGTTGATCCAAGACGGCGGTCATTCTCGTAAATGTCGACGTCGACCAGCCCGGGATTCCAGCGGAACGTTCCAGTGGTGACCGGAGGAGCAGGGATGTTTGGCGTGGATTTGACGGGCGGTGGCGGGACCGGCAGATCTTTTGGCCTGTCATCGATTGCCGCAGCAAGCGATTTCATCAGGACGGGAACCATGGCGCGGCCGCCTGTTGTCACAACCGCACTGAGGCTAACGGTCGAATAACCGGCTGCGGAGAATTCAAGGTGATGGATTCCGGGGCTCACGTCCAGCGACTCGGGCGCTGCTCCGTATGGTTTACCATCGAGTTTCAACTGCACGCCGGAAGCGGGCACAACGATGAGAACCAGCTTGCCGGCAGGTTCCTGGACAGAGTTGTGCGTGGTAAGACCGGCAGTAATGTGGACGTCTTCCCTGCCGACTTCTTTACCATCCTTCTCATATCGAATGTGATAAACCATGGGAGCCAAAGAAAGCGGCTTCATCGGTGTGGTACCGCGGAATTCGTCGTCGATGAATACTCGTACGCCTCCGGTGAACACAATGTCCAGAACTCCCTGGGAAGGATCGGTGTCCGGTGAAATTCCGCTCGTCGCTCCGTTTGGAGAAGCGGCAGCATACTTCCATAGAGCGAAAGCGCTGATTGGCAAAACCAGCGCGAGAATCAACGCGGTATAAAGGACCCGCCAATTGGGCCCTTCCGGCGCATAGCCCGGATAAGCTTCGTTCGAAATCGGAGATTTCTCGTCGGCCGGCTCAGGCTTGGCAATTTCCGGATTCGGTGCGGGCGCCAGAGAACCGGCAGCAGTACGCACTTCCTGAAGCACAAGGTTGGCATGCTCGTTATGCGGATCGGTGAGAAGGATGGTACGGAGCATCCGTTCGGCGCGGTGTACGGCCTCAGAACCCGGTTGCTGACCCGCCTTCAATATATTGGAGCGGATGTCATTGATTTCCTTCTGAAGGTCCGCGCGGATCCACTGCTCGATAACTTGCGCTTCCTTGTGTTCCGGATCGATGGAAAGGATGACACCAGTCATTACCAGACAATCCTTGCGACGGTGTTCCTGAAAGGCCTGTTTGGCCTGAGCCACTAATATTGAGCATGCCTCAGACCTCGAAGCTTCAGGCAATGACGCGGCAGGACCGGCAGAAGCTTCACTTTGCGGCGGGAGAGGATTCCCGCTATCCGCCGATGCCGAAGGTGTTTCTCCATCAGACAAGATGACTACTCCTCAACGAACCGGACAATACAGATAAAGACTCGAAGGTCCAACGCAAATATAACATCCGTGACAACCGTAGGGGCGGTCCATGCCCCCCAAATGACAATTGAACATTTAACCTTGTACATTTCCCC
>JBGPBY010000402.1:0-6886 GCA_041481485.1 Terriglobia bacterium | reverse complement strand
CGCTCTCGAGTCCTTCAGGAGAAAGAGTTCGAGCGTGTCGGGGGAAGTAAAACACTTCGATCGGATGCCCGCATCATTGCGGCAACGAACCGAAACCTCGAACGTGAAGTTGCAGACGGACGATTTCGGATGGATCTTTATTATCGGCTGAATGTTTTTCCGGTGCATATGCCTTCACTGCGCGAACGCATCGACGACATTCCAATTCTGGTGGAATACTTTGTGGCACGACTGTCCAGCCGTATGGGGAAGCGCATCCGCCACATTGACAGGGAATCGCTGGATTTCATGCAGGAGTATTCGTGGCCGGGAAACATCCGTGAACTTCAAAACGTGATCGAGCGTGGCGTGATCCTGGCGGATGGCGAAGTCTTTCGGCTGGAGCCGGGGATGCTGGCGAAGGAACCTGGAACCGCTGTAGTAACAGCGGCATCCTCGGGTTCACGCCGTTCCGATGCCGATCAGAAAAGCGAAATCGAAACGATCCTGCGCGAGACTCGCGGACGGATTTCGGGAGCAAACGGCGCAGCTGTCCGCCTTGGAGTTCCGGCGTCGACTCTGGAATCCAGGATCCGTGCGCTCAAGATCAACAAGCACCAGTTTCGTTAGGAAGCTGATATATGATGGCAACGAACGTGCCGGTCAAGTCCTCAGAAAGTATTGAATCGTGCTCAAGATAACGACAACTCGTGAGAATCCAACATCGCTGCGCGTCTACCTTTGCGGGCAGCTGACCAGCGAGTATGTTTCCGAACTGCAGAAAGTCTTGTCTCCCGAAGAACTGAACGGCGTAGTTGTCGCTCTGGATATGGCGAATGTCACGTTCGTCGATCGCGAAGCAATGATGTTTCTGTGCAGCGCGAAATCCAGAGTTGCGATCGAAAACATCCCATCCTACGTTCTCCGATGGATTGAGCAGGAAGGGCGCTGCGGTTCCTCCTCACATCTGAAATCCTCCGAATAACAATCCCGAATCCCGATCGCGAATTCGCGACGAAGTCGTGAAGATTCACGAAGCCCTGCCTCGGTCCCACTTCGCGAAATGAAGGAATTCAATAACTTTCCCACTGGCAACCGGCTTGCTTTGTCACGAACAGTCCGAAACAGAGGAGGGACCGTGGCGAAACGGATGATTCTTATGCTTGCTGCGACGATCGCAGTGATTGGGGTTCTCGGCTTTGTGAAGTTCCGCCAGATTCAGATTGGAATGGCGCAGGCAGCTGCCTTTCAACCACCGCCAGAGGCAGTGACAACTATTGTCGCAAAGCAGGAACGCTGGTCGTCCACATTGAATGCGATTGGCACAATTGCTCCTGTGCAGGGTGTCACCGTAAGTGCGGATCTGCCAGGAATTGTCGAACGAATTGATTTTCAATCCGGGGACTCCGTACATGAAGGCGATGTACTGGTTCAGCTCGACACCAAACAGGAACAGGCGCAGCTTGCACAGCAACAGGCTCGCCTCGCGGCTGTGGAGGCGGCGGTCGAACTTGCGCGCTTGAATTTCGAGCGCCTGCAGGGGCTCGTTACTGATGGTGCAATCACGCGCGCGGAATACGATCGCGCGCAGGCGGAGCAAAAACAGGCGGCCGCAGAACGAAAGCAGACGGAAGCGCAGGTCGAAGAGATTCGCGCCACAATCGGCCGCAAGACCATACGTGCTCCATTCTCAGGGATCCTTGGACTGCGCAAGGTGAACCTGGGTCAATACCTGTCGCCTGGCGATCCGGTTGTGCCGCTGCAGTCGCTCGATCCCATTTATGTGAACTTCGATGTGCCGCAACAGGACCAGGAGCGTGCTTCAGTCGGCCGGAACGTTCGTGTAACGACTGCGGATTCCACGGCTATGGAGTTCGCGGGAAAGATCACTGCGATGGACTCCGCCGTCGACGTGGCGACACGCAATATCCGAATTCAAGCGACGCTGGCCAACCCGCAGAGCCGGCTGCGGCCGGGAATGTTTGTTCAGACCGAGATTGTATGGGGAACGGCCAGCCCAGCGATTCCCGTACCCGCGTCGGCGATTAGCTATGCGCCATATGGCAATTCCGTTTTCGTTGTTACCGACCTCAAGACACCGGACGGCCTGCAGTACAAGGGCGTGAGGCAACAGATCGTAAAGCTCGGTGCGGCGCGCGGGGACCAGGTTGCCGTTGTGTCGGGAATCCAGTCCGGTGAGGAGATCGTGACGTCCGGTGTCTTTAAATTGCGAAATGGCGCGGCAATTCTCGTCAACAACAAGATTCAGCCTGGCAACAATCCGGCGCCGAAACCGGAGGACAACTGATGCGAATCACAGACATTTTCGTTAAACGGCCGGTGCTGTCGATCGTTGTCAGCCTGGTCATTCTGATTGCGGGCCTCCAGTCGATTCGTTCGTTGAGCGTGCGTCAATACCCGCGAAGCGATATTGCTGTCGTTCGCGTTTCGACGATTTACGTCGGCGCGGCAGCCGATCTGGTGCGGGGGTTCATCACGACACCACTCGAGCGCGTCATCGCCAGCGCAGACGGTATCGATTACATGGAGTCCTCCAGCGCGCAGGGACTCAGCGCGATTACCGTACATCTGAAACTCAACTACGACACCAACGCTGCGCTGACGCAGATTCAGGCGAAGGTGGCGCAGGTTCGAAATCAACTTCCGCCGGAGGCGGAAGCCCCGGTGATCGAACTCGAAACGGCGGATGCCCAATTCGCTGCGGTGTACCTCAGTTTTTCATCACCGGATATGGGCCAGAACGAGATCACAGACTATCTGACCCGAGTGGTGCAGCCCAAGCTGAGTGCGATCAATGGCGTTCAGCGCGCGGACATTCTCGGCAATCGAACATTCGCCATGAGGATCTGGCTTAAACCGGACCAGATGGCCGCTCACGGAATCTCGCCATCCGCACTGCGAGACGCACTGTCGCGTAACAATCATCTGTCGGCTCTCGGAAAGACCAAAGGGTCGATGATATCGGTAAATCTGGTTGCCAACACCGATCTGCGAACCGCGGAAGAATTCCGTCAACTCGTGGTCAAGGAACAGGACGGCGTGGTTGTTCGTCTTGGCGAAGTTGCCGACGTTGCGCTCGGTGCAGAGGACTACGACTCGGACGTCCGCTTCAATGGCGAAACTGCAGTGTTCATGGGCGTCTGGGCGCTTCCTACTGCCAACGCGCTCGACGTGGTTCGCGGCGTTCGGCAAGCCATGCCGGGCATCGAGTCGCAGGTTCCTGCGGGGATGAAGGTCGGCGTCCCGTATGACTCGACTAAATATATTCAGGACGCGATCGACGAAGTATTGAGCACGCTCACCGAAACTCTGCTCATCGTCATCGTCGTCATCTTTCTGTTCCTCGGCTCGGTGCGTGCGGTCATCATCCCGATTGTGGCAATACCGGTCTCGCTCGTCGGCGCGGTGTTCCTCATGCTTGTCGCGGGCTTCACCATCAACTTGCTGACGCTGCTCGCCATTGTTTTGTCCGTCGGTCTGGTTGTTGACGACGCAATCGTGATGGTCGAGAACGTCGAGCGTCATTTACACGAAGGTAAGTCCGGATTCCGCGCCGCAATCGACGCCGCGCGGGAACTTGTCGGCCCGATCATCGCGATGACGATTACGCTGGCAGCGGTTTATACGCCGGTTGGAGTTCAGGGCGGATTGACGGGAGCGCTGTTCCGGGAGTTCGCATTTACACTCGCCGGGGCGGTCATCGTTTCGGGTGTAGTCGCGCTGACGCTTTCTCCGATGATGAGCTCACGGCTCCTTCGCGCGGGAGACACCGAGCGCGGCTTTGCCGGCTGGATCAATCGCAGATTCGAGACGGTGCGCAGCGGCTACACCCGAGTGCTGACAAGCACGCTTCAGTATCGTCCCGTCGTTGTGGTGCTCTGGTTGATTGTTGCAGCTCTCACCATACCGTTCTTCATGTTTTCTCAGCAGGAACTCGCGCCGGCGGAGGATCAGGGAGTTGTCTTTTCCGCCATTCAGGGATCGGCGGATTCAACAATCGATCAGACCACACTGTTCACGAGGCAGGTCCTCGACGTCTACCGGACATTTCCCGAAGCAGACAGCATCTTCCAAATCACCAATGCGACGGGCGGATTTGGCGGCATGGTGACTAAGCCATGGAGCCAGAGGAGCCGAACGACGGAGCAACTTCTGCTGGGTCTAATGGCTCCTCTTTCGAAGATTCCCGGCATTCGCGCGATTCCACAAACTCCGCCACCGCTGCCCGGAGGTGGAGATTTTCCCGTGGACCTCGTGATTGCCTCACCGGAAGAACCTCAGAGGCTTCAGGAAATGGCGGATCGCCTGGTGCAGAAGGCGTATGCGAGCGGCATGTTCCTCTATGCCGATTCCGATTTGAAGTTCGATCAACCCCAGGCGGAAGTGGTTTTCGATCGCGACAAGATTCGCTCGCAAGGTGTGGACCTGAGTCAGGCCGGACAGGATCTGTCGACGCTGCTCGGTGGAAACTATGTGAATCGTTTCAGCATCCAGGGACGCAGTTATAAAGTGATTCCACAGGTGAAGCGTGCGGAACGGCTGACCCCGGATCAACTGTCACAGATGTACATCTCAGGGGCGAATGGAAAGCTCGTACCGCTATCGACATTTGCCACTCTGAAAACAACGGCTCAGCCTCGCGAGTTGAAAAAATTTCAGCAACTCAATGCCGTGCGTATTCAGGGTGTGATTCCGCCGCAAATTCCGCTGAACCAGGCACTGACTTTCCTCGAGAACGAGGTGAAGCCAAACCTGCCGCAGGGCTTTACTGTGGACTATGCGGGACAGTCGCGACAGCTTCGTGTGGAGGGAAGCCGGTTTCTGGGAACCTTCCTTCTCTCGGCGATTCTGATCTATCTGGTGCTCGCGGCTCAGTTCGAGAGCTTCCGCGATCCATTCATCATCCTGGCAGGTTCGGTTCCGTTGGCAATTGCAGGAGCACTGCTGTTTTCGTTCCTCGGCTGGACCACGCTCAATATCTACAGCGAAGTGGGATTGATCACGCTGGTCGGCCTGGTGTCGAAGAACGGCATTTTGATTGTCCAGTTTGCGAACCATCTACAGGAAACCGGGAAGAACAAGCTTACGGCCATCATCGAAGCATCGGGCACGCGGCTGCGGCCGATCCTGATGACAACGGCCGCCACGGTCGCCGGACATTTCCCGCTGATTTTTGCAACGGGGCCGGGGGCCGGGGCGCGCAACAGCATCGGAATCATGCTCGTGAGCGGAATGATTGTCGGCACACTGTTCACTTTGCTTGTCGTCCCATCGATCTACATGCTCGTCGCTAAAACACGCCGATCCGTGGCAGTGGAGCCGCGGACAAGTGTCGAAGCCGAATTGGTTACGGTTTGAAGTAATGGAGAAAGGGAACCTATGAAAGCGCGATTGATCGCAATTCTGATGGCCGCCATTGTTCTTGCATCCTGCCGGGTTGGACCAAAGTACGTGAAACCTGCCATTCCGGTGCCCGATGCCTTCCGCGGTGCAGAACCACTCGAATCTGCCGATACAACTTCTCTGGCGAACTTGAAGTGGTTCGAGGTCTTTAAAGATCAGGAACTGCAGCGATTGATCCGGACGGCGTTGGCAGAGAATTACAATCTGCGCGACGCCGTCGCCCGTGTCGATGCGGCGCGATTCAACCTGCGCAGCACGAAGGCAAACACGCGTCCCGCGATCACGGCCGGGACCGGCGTGTCGACCTCACGCACTTCCGCAAGCGGCTCTGTGCCTTTGCTATCAGGATTTGATCAGAATCGGACATTCGGCAGTGTTTCTCTGGATCTGCTCTCTTATGAAGCCGACGTTTGGGGCCGCTTGCGCAGCACGACGGATGCGGCACAAGCCGGGCTCCTGGCTTCAGAAGAAAATCGAAAAGTGGTTGTCACCACGCTCGTCAGTGACGTCGCCGGCGCTTATTTCAACTTGCTGGATCTCGACAGCGAATTGGACATTGCCAGACGAACGTTAAAGGCTCGCCAGGATTCTCTGCATCTGATCCAGACGCGGCAAGCGCATGGTCTGGCAACTCTTCTGGAAGTTCGGCAGGGTGAACAACTGGTGTATTCCGCAGAACGTACGATTCCGCGCATTGAAGAAGCCATTGAACAGCGTGAAAACCAGATCAGTCTGCTGCTGGGTCACAGCCCTGGCGAGATTGCCCGGGGCGACCCTCTGGAAATGCAGGAACAGCCGCCATGTGTACCGGTCGGGTTACCGTCCGAGTTGCTCGAACGGCGGCCCGACATCCGGCTCGCCGAACAGGGGCTGGTTCAGGCCAATGCGATGATTGGTGTCGCCAAGGCCGCATACTTTCCGCGTATCAGTCTCACCGGGTTGCTGGGCTTTCAAAGCAGCCAGCTATCCAGTCTCTTCACCGGTGCAACTGGTATCTGGCAGTTTGTGCCACAGGTCTCGCAACCGATCTTTACGGGGGGACGCCTTCGCGCCAACGTAGACATGGCAAATGCTCAACAACAACTGGCGCTGATCGAATACGAGCGAGTGATCCAGACCTCATTTCGTGAAGTCTCGGATTCCCTGATTCAGTACCAGAAGGTGCGCGAAACCCGGGGAAAGCAAGAGTCACTGGTGGAAACGCTGGAGGATCGATCGCGCCTGTCTTACATGAGGTACAACGGCGGAGTCGATACGCTGCTGAGCGCACTGGATGCCGACAGAGATCTGTTCGACGCGGAATTGGGGCTGGTGCAAATCAAGCGGGACGAACTCTTGTCCATGGTTCAACTCTATAGAGCACTCGGTGGCGGCTGGCAGGAGTGATCACGCTTTGAATGAATGCAGTTCCCTCCCCCTGTAGGCGCGGTCTATGACCGCGCACATTCTCGAACTGAAGGATCGAGCGTGGTCATAGAAGGTG
>JBGPBY010000401.1:0-6894 GCA_041481485.1 Terriglobia bacterium | reverse complement strand
TCAAAGGCCGCAACGAAGCAGGAAGCATTCGCATTGAGCAGGCGGGATCCTGGGTGGAAGCTTCCACCGGTTCGGGCAACATTTACCTGAGAATGGTTCCAGACCGAACGAACGGCGACCTCCATGTCAACCTTCAGACCGGAGGAAACGGCGACATCACCTTGTTCCTTCCCAAGGGAATGAAAGCCGATATCCAGACAACATCGACAGGACGGCAAGTGCAGTCCGACGTCCCGCTGACTCCGCAGATCGTCAGCAGATTTCAGACTCTGCCGACGCCGCCAAGCCCTCGCTCCCCTTTAAACATCACGCCAACGCGCACGGAAATACAATCCGGCCAGCTCAACGGCGGCGGAAACCCGATCAAGCTGCATACGTCTGTCGGGAAGATCGACATCAAGCTGTTCAACTAATTCTTTTTTTCGCCGCGGACGATGGCGACGCGAAGACCTGCAGGATCGAAATACTTTTGCACGACGGCCTGAATCTGCTCCGCAGTGACTTTTGAAATCGAGTCGCTGTATTTCGCCACTGACGCAACTCCCGCTCCAGAATAAACAGCACGGGCATATTCCAGGACTGTCGAGTCGCGGGACTGCATTTCCCTTTCGTGATCGCCAATGGAAAAGGCGGCGGCTTTCCGGATTTCCTCCGGTGTAACTCCGGCCTTACGGATGTTCTCGATCTCTTTCTCCAGGGAAGTCCGCACGGCAGTTTCATTTTCCGGCGAAAATGCCGAATACGTATAGACGGCGCCTCCCCGTGTGAAAAATGCATTCGATGTGGATACGGTATAGGCGAGTCCCTGCTTGTCTCGTATGGCATCGAAAAAGCGCCCACCCAGTCCCGACACGATGTTCTGGAAAACGATCAGCGCAAAGCGATCGGTGTTGTTCAGCGTTGCTCCTGAAGAGCCGTAAACCATTGCGGTCTGTTGGCGCGATATCGACTGCACCGTTTCACCCTTGATTCTCGGGGGATTGGCAACGGGCATTCTCGAAACATCGCGGTCGGCGAGGTCGACATTCGTCAATCGCTCCGTCAGTGGAGCGATCAATGACGTTCCATTGGAATCCCCCGCAATGACAATCAGCGGCTTCGTTTTGCGTTCATTGTCTTCGAACCACTTGCGCACATCGTCGGCTTTCAGCTTTGCCACGGAATCCGCAGTTCCGACGCCCGGACGAGAGTATGGATGCTCCCCAAACAACGTCTGGTAGAACAGACGAACTGGGTAGGCATAGTTGTCTTCGCGCAGATTCCGGATGCGCGAAAGCTGGAGCGTCTTTTCGCGCTCCAGATCCTCGGGATCGAATTTCGGCTGCTGCAGCACGTTGACCAGGACGTCCAGGGCCTGATTCATTTTTCCACTCAGTCCGCTGACAACGTACCCAAAGAAGTCCGGATCGTTGTAGACCTGAATCTGCGCTCCCGCGTTTTCGAGACGGCGTCCAATATCGGCTGAGCTGAATCTGGTCGTCCCGCGCAATGCTGTGCGCAGCATAAGTTCGGTGATCCCCGAATTCTCCGCGGACTCCGAAAGACGTCCGCCGGGATAGAAGATGCCGAACGACACCATCGGCAGACGGCGGTCTTCGACGATGTAGACGTCCGGACCGTGCAAGACCGAGCGCTTCTCTACGGGCTTGACGGACTCCACCAGGATGGAATTTGCGAAAACCGGCATTCGCGCATCCACGGGAAGCTCCGATTCCTGGTGCCGCGGCGTTGCGTCGGCAACGGCCAGGACCATGGAACGCAGATCTTCGGCGGACTGCGGAACTCGAATATTGGAGCCGCTATCCCCCTCTGGAACGTACTCAAAAACGCTCAGATTCGAGTCTGTCAGGTATTTTTTGATAACGTCGGTCGCCTGTGCCGCGGTCACCTTCCCGATTTCTTCGAGATAGGTATCGGACCTTTTCCAGTCGCCGAGCGCCTGACTCAAAGCGAGATTTTTCGCCGTGCCGTCAACGGTCTCCAGTTGAGCCAGAAAATCCTGGGCGATCATAGCCTTTGCGCGGGCAATCGCTTCGTTGGTGATTCCGTACTTTCGAATGCTTTCCAGTTCCGCGAGAACAGCGATCTGTGCATCCAGAGGCTTGGATGTAGTGACGTCGATTTCAAAGTATCCCAGATCCTCGAAAGCGTTTGACGACGCCGACGCACTGGTCACCAGTCCCTGCTCGTCACGCAAATACTGATTCAGTCGCGAGGCGCGTCCGGAAGAGAGGACGGTTGCAAGAACCGCGAAGGCATGCGCTTCGGGAGCAAGAATTCCCGGAGTGTGGAATCCCAGTGACACACGCGTTTCTTCAATCGGCCCTTTCTGGAGGGCGAATCGTGTGGAGGTCTGCTGCGGTTCGGAAGGCGAAACATCGCGATCCACTGTCTTCACTTCGGAAGATTCAGCAGAATTGCCGTACAGCCGAATGACCTCGGCAATCATCGCGTCGCGGTCGAACTGTCCGACAATGGAAAGGATGATATTCGATGGCTTGTAGTAACGCTCGAAGTAGGCCACAACGTCGTCGCGCGTCAGTGCACGAAGTCCTGGCACGGTACCGATTCGCCAGCGGCGCATCCGGTGTTCGGTGAATGCAACTTCGAAAAGTTTTTCGGAGGCCACGGCATCCGGATTGTCCAGTTTCCGGTTGTTCTCCTGAATAACGACTTCGATTTCCCGCCGCAGCTCTTCAGCGTCGAACGCCGAGTGCCACAATGCATCGGACTGAATTTCCAATGCCTTCACGGCATTGGCTGCGGGCACCACGGTGTAGTAGCAGGTTCGGTCGTAATAGGTATAGGCGTTGAGGTATCCGCCAAGGGCCTTGGTTTCCCGGGCGATTTGTCCAACGGGACGGCTGACAGTACCCTTGAAGAACATGTGTTCGATCACATGAGAAATCCCGCTGATGCGGTCTTCTTCATCAAAGTAACCCGCCTTGACCATGGTGGTAATTGCGGTAAGTGGAACCGATGGATTCTCGCGGAGAATGACGGTTAATCCGTTATTCAGGACAACTTTGGTCGTCAGGTCCTTGTCCTCACGGGAACGATACGGTTCCTGAATCTGCACACCCTGGAGCGTCACCTGTAATAAGAGCAGCGATGCCAGCCTAAACATACGTGTATTCCAGAGAAAGATGTCATTGGACGTCGATGCTGCGGGTCGATTCGTCGACGTACTTCAAATACACGTGGGTCGCACCAGGTGCCGGAAAGTCTCCCAGCCGTTCGGCCCACTCGACAATCACTGCAGCTTGAGAATCATCAAAAATGTCCTCCAGCCCAAGTCCATCCAGTTTTCCGTTTTCGACCCGGTACAAATCAATATGGTAAATTCTTATTCTACCCCGATATTGGTTGATCAACGTGAATGTCGGGCTGGACACATCATCGATCGAATCAATACCAAATCCGGCCGCGAGTCCTCTGGTAAATGTTGTTTTTCCCGCACCGAGATCGCCGTAAAGCAAAACGTGGGCGGGCAAACGCATGGATTCCGCAACGTTTCGCGCAATGCGAAGCGTTTCTTCCTCGGACCTCGAGATCAATGCTGTGGCTGCCTGAGGTTTTTCCATGCCTGAGGGAGAAATCGAAGAATGTCGGTGGCCACCATAGTTTCCTCGCCAATTTCATCGGCCGCAAAATCTCCGGCCAGCCCGTGCAGATAGACTGCGAGGCAAAGTCGTTCCATGAAAGTTCCCAGGTGTTCCTGCGCGACGATTCCCGCGATGATACCTGTGAGTATGTCTCCGGTGCCCCCAGTGGCCATACCGGGATTTCCGGTAGGATTGACAAAAATGGCCCCGTCCGGCGCGGCAATTACAGTTCGAAAGCCTTTCAAAACGACAAACAGATGATTGGAAATCGCCATCCCGCTCGCAACGTCGACTCGATTTGAGGTGACGAACGGGATGTCCCTGCCGATCAGGCGCGCCATCTCTCCCGGATGAGGCGTGATGATGGTCGGCCGGCGGTCACTCCCGCGAAGTTCATCCGGCCTCGATGCGAACGCGTTCAAACCATCGGCATCGACAATGGTCGGAACCAGGGAAGCTTGAATAACATTCCGCACCATGGCCTGAATTGCGGAATGACCGCCAAGTCCGGGGCCAATGGCCAGCACTGTCTTGTCTTTCAATAGGGCATGAATTCCGTCGTCGCTTTCCGGCAGCACCGCAGTCATTAACTCCGGCATGGATGCGGCAACCATGGGCAGTGCTTCAGCGCTCGTGGCAACTGTTACCAGACCCGCACCGGCGCGCAATGCCGACTTGCCGGACATGGCCGCTGCGCCGCTCTTGCCCAGCGAACCGCCGATCACCAGCACTTTCCCGTAATTCCCCTTGTTCGATTCACCTGGCCGCAGTTGAAGGGCCTCATTGAATTCCAGCGGGTCGATGAGATTCCATTTCAACTCGGAAGATTCGAGCAATTCCGAAGGGTTCCCGATATGGGCGAGAATGACGTCCCCTGCGCATTCCTGATTCGGTGGAAACACCAGGCAAGGTTTCAGGGCCGTGAACGTGACAGTGGCATCCGCCTCGATGGCAATGCCAATCGGATTCGCACTGTCGGCGGGAAGTCCGGACGGCACATCGATGGAAACGATCTCTGCATTCGGAAAGTCGACGTTCACGCTGTCGATTACGGCGAAATACAAGCCTTCGGCAGGTCTGGTCAATCCGGTTCCCAGCAATGCATCGACAATGATGTCGGCATCGAACAGTTCAACCTTTTCGTCGTCCCACTCTGGAGGGCTTTCGATAATAGTGGGCGGATGACCTATCGATTTCAGAATATTCAGATTTGTTTTGGCGTCGCCTGCAACGTCCTCTTCTCTGGCGAAGAGATAGACGAGGGGATGCATTTCCTTCTGTATCAGCTGACGTGCAACGACAAATCCGTCACCGCCGTTGTTGCCTCTGCCACAGAGAATGGCGATCTGAAGTTCTTCAAGATTTTCAAATCGCGCTTCCAGAGCCTCAACAACGCGCATTCCCGCATTCTCCATCAAAAGAATTCCGGGTATGCCAAACTGCTCGGTCGATAGCCTGTCAATTTCGCGAATCTGATTTGCTGTGAGAATTTTCATCGACGATTCGAGGATATGCTACTCTTTCCGCATCCTGCAACGAAGGACCACAACTCCGTAACCTGAAAATGTGACCGCGACTAACGAAAGGAGTTCGTATGCTTCGATTTCGGCGTCAATTGCCCAGGTTCCTGGGTCTTGGACTATTCGCCTGGATGAGCGTTTCGTCCAGTTACGCCAGCACCATTCTGTTTGCCAGTCTCACCAATTCTCAGGAAACACCGCCGACCAATCCAACGACGTCGACAGGCGCTCCCAGACCCGCATCGTTCGGAACCGCAACGTTCGTGTTGAACGATGCAATGACCGCCATGACGTTCACCGCAACAATTTTCAATATCGATTTCACCGGGACTCAGACCGTTGATACCAATGACAATCTCGTCGCGGCCCATATCCATGCGTCCGCCACGACCACTCCAACAACCGCTGTCGGGGTGGTCTGGGGATTCTTCGGCAGTCCCTTCAACGATAACAATCCCAATGATGTAGTTATGACTCCTTTTGCGACTGGAGTGGGTGGAACGATCAGCGGTAAATGGGATGCCAATGAAGGTAACGGCACAACGCTTACGGCGCAATTGAGCAACATCCTTGCGGGACGCGCGTACATCAACTTCCACACCACGCAGTTCGGCGGTGGAGAAATCCGTGGCGCGATCACTCCGGAACCTTCCAGCGCCGTATTATTGATTGCGGCGTTCGCAGTCTTCTCTCTCTTCCGGCTTCGAGTCCGCGGCGCTCGCACGTTGTAGTTTCGCCACTGCAGGGGCGGTCTGTGACCGCCCACAGTTTTGAGGAATGCAATCCTGTAGATTGTGGGCGGTCATAGACCGCCCCTACAGTGGGAATACCCGCAACCAATTTCTTTCCAGACCACCCCTTCACATCCACGGGAACAAGCCGTCACCTCCGGTGTCTAACTCGGTATTCAAAATGAACCGAAGCGATACGCAATGAGGAGGCGCACATGTTCGAAGACTGTCTTTTGGAATCCGCTGGAAAGATCAAAACAAATAAGACTCGAACGGTTGCAGTTTCTGCAACCGTTCACGGTTTTCTCATCGCGGTACTGATTCTCGTCCCGCTCGTTTTTACAGATCAAATAGAAGGCGCAAGGCTCACATCCGTACTTCTCGAACCGCCTCCGCCTCCGCCGGGACCACCTCCTGCTCCGGCGGTTTCCGTCGCGAGAACTGTAGTTCAAGAAGTGATTCGGGTGGATCCGTCGGCGTTGATTGTGCCGAGCGAAATCCCGAAAGACATTGCGACCATCATTGATCCGGCACCCGGAATTGCCGGCACGATCGGAGTATTCGGAGACGCTCTGTTCGGTTCGGACGGAGTAGGCGTACCCGGCGGGAAACTACTCATTTCCACGGGTCCCCCGCCACCGGCCGCAGCGCCGCCCGTTGCTCCACCGCGGCCGCCGGCGCCAGTACCTCCACCTGCGCCAACACCGATCAAGCGAAGCGAACCCCTGCGAGTCGGCGGGGATGTTCAGGCCGGCAAGGTCATCTATCAGCCTGCGCCCTCGTATCCTTCGCTGGCACGTGTGGCACGTGTTGAAGGCGCTGTCGTGCTGCAGGCGACGATCGGAGCGAACGGAACGATTCGGTCATTGCGAATTATTTCGGCAGCCAATCCCCTGCTGCAAACCGGAGTGATCGAAATGGTGAAAACCTGGAAATACAAACCCACGCTGCTGAACAATGAGCCGGTGGAAGTGCTCACGACGATCACGATCAACTTCAACCTTCAGCGGGACAGCCGGTAGGACTGTAGGCGCGGTC
>JBGPBY010000400.1:0-6917 GCA_041481485.1 Terriglobia bacterium | reverse complement strand
GGCGCGGCGTACGCGGCCCGGTGGCGTTTATCTGGGGGTCGCGCCGGAGCAGAACTTCACATATATTGCCGCGATCCAGCCGAAAGTGGCATTCATCTTTGATATCCGAAGGCAGAACCTCGTCGAATTGCTTATGTACAAGGCGCTGTTTGAATTGTCGCCGGATCGAGGCGAGTTTGTTTCGCGTTTGTTCTCGCGAAAACTTCCCATCGTGGTCGGGCGCACACCTTCTGCGGCCGAGTTGATGAATGCCGCAAACAGTGCAAAGCCAGACTCTCAGCTTTATCAGCAGACCTTGCAGGCGATAAAGGATAGGCTCACGCGTGAGCACCAATTTGCGCTGAGCGCAGATGACCTCGACAAGATCGGGTACATCTTCAATGTCTTTTATCGCGGTGGCCCTGGCATGGATTACCAGTACGCAAGCGCTTCACCGAACGCGTCCGTCCCGAGCTTTTACAAATTGATGGTCTCCGCGGACAGGGATGGAAAGAACTGGGCATTTCTTGCCAATGATGAAAACTATCGTTTTGTTCGCACGATGCAGCAAAAGAACCTCATCATTCCGATTGTCGGAGACTTTGCGGGTCCGAAGGCGATAAAGGCTGTCGGCAAGTACCTCAGGCAGCACAATGCTGCCGTCACCGTCTTCTATATCTCGAACGTGGAAGACTATCTTTCAGGGAGTTGGCCGGGTTACCTCTTGAATCTCGAATCGCTGCCTTTCGAACCCAGCGGTTTGTTTATCCGCTTCGCTCCTCAGAGCACATTGATCCGCCCGCTCAAGGAGGTTCCTCCGCGCTGGCCCGGGCGCAATTGGTGATCGATAACCAGGGGTAATGTTCAATCGCTGGTTAGGCGACTGAATCAAGGGAAACGCAATCCTGCTCTCCCCTGTGAGGACTCACCGTCTTTCGGGGCCTCGCGTTATCCTGTGGCAAGCGTAAGTACAGTCGCGAGATCGACGAGCGCATGAAGGACTGGGACAAATGAGGCCATGTCCATCGCCCTACCCAAGGTCTGCAAAACCTTTATGCATCGGTTCGAATCCGATCGGCGCCTTTAGTCCTTAGAGATTCGATTCGTACGCGATTTGTCACGCTACACTGAAATCGATGTCTATCTCCGACACCACTCCGCAAATCGAACAACTTCAGGCGGGAATCCTGCGCGCGATGTCCGGAGTCGAACGCCTTCGACTAGCGATCGACATGAGTGAAACCATGCGGGGCCTGGCCTTTGACCGCCTGGAACGAAAGCATCCCGGAATCTCTCAACGGGATCTCATTCGCGAGTTTTTCCGTTGCACACTGCGTGTCGATGAAATCCCTACAGCCCTCCGGTGAGCACTCGAGACGTATTGCGGCGCATCTTTGAAGCGCTGGCAAGGGCAGAAATCCCTTGCATGTTTACCGGTTCGTTCGCGAGTTCATACCATGGAGTTCCACGAGCGACCCAGGATCTGAATAACGTCATCGCTCCGACTCCGGAACAACTTCGCGTTTTCTCGTCCGCCCTGCCACCATCGGAGTACTACATCGATCGATGGATCGATGGGTCGGTGAGCTCAGCCTTAACGCCGAGTGGAGCAAGGCGATCGAGAAAGCCGCTGTGCGGTAAGCGACGCCTGTTTCAGACCTGTGCTTCAGTTCGAATCCGAACGACGCTTTTAGTCTCTTCCATTGAATCTGCCGCTGGATTTTCCTTCGCTCACATTGATCCGCCCGCTCAAGGATGTTCCTCCGCGCTGGCCCGGCGCAATTGGTGATCGAGAATCAGTGACGTCGACTGTGTGAGAATGCTTCATGCGGTTTATCGTTTTCGGTGCCGGCGCCGTTGGGGGAGTCATCGGCGGCCGGTTGACTCAGCATGGACATGACGTCGTTCTCATTGGCCGGCCCGAACAGTGCCGAACAGTCACAGAACGCGGACTGACGATCGAGTCTCCAGATTCGACCTCGACTATCGACGTGAAGATCGTTGAATCGCCCAAAGACATTCAATGGACGCCGGACGACGTGGTGTTCTTAACAATGAAGACCCAGGACACACTTGTCGCACTTCAGGGTCTCGCCGCTGTTGCTCCACTCTATGTGCCGATCGTTTGCGTTCAGAACGCGGTCGAAAACGAACGGCTTGCTCAGCGATGGTTTCAGCGCGTCTATGGCATTTGCGTCATGTGTCCGACGGAATTTCTGGTGTCGGGTGTTGTCCGGGCTTGGAGTTCACCGGTAACGGGCATTCTGGATATCGGGCGCTACCCGTCGGGAACAGATAAAGTCACAAACAACATTGCCTCAATTCTGCGAACTTCGGCGTTTCACTCCGAACCACGCGGAGACATCATGCGCTGGAAATACGGCAAGCTGCTGATGAACCTCGGCAATGCCGCGGAAGCTCTATGTGGACCGTCCGCGCGGTCCAGCCCAATCACCGCAATGGCGAGGTAAGAGGGAATCGACTGCTACCGCGCTGCCGGCATCGACTATGTCGGAGACGATGAAGAAAAGGAACGACGCGGAAATCTGCTTCAAGTGGGCAGTATTGAGGGACAACGAAGATCCGGCGGATCTTCGTGGCAAAGTCTGCAACGGCGCACTGGAACTATCGAGGCGGACTATCTCAATGGTGAAATAGTCTTCCTCGGGAAGGCGCATGGCGTTCGCACACCCGCGAATGCGGTGCTTCAACGGCTGGCCAACGAGGCAGCAAGGGCCGGGCGCCTTCCCGGCTCGATGACCACCGAGGATCTCGCTTCGCGGGTTCAAGAGTTTTAGCAGTAAGTCTATGGGTTGCTATCCGCACCAGTTGTCTTTTCTGATCGACAATCCAATCCGTCGTTTGCTCATCAGCCCCCGCCAGTTTGCCGATCGATTGTCACTTACCGACTCATCGCGAGTGCTTGAGATCGGTCCGGGATCCGGATACTTCAGTCTTGAAATTGCCCGACGCACGTCGCGAGGCCATTTGGAGTTATTCGATCTTCAGGTCGAGATGCTTGCGAAAGCCCGTCGGAAGCTGGAAGCTGCCGGTTTGCGACACATCGGATATACAAAGGGCGATGCCGCCGACCTGCCGTTTCCGGCCGCGAGTTTCGATGTGGTAGCGCTGGCGGCCGTATTTGGCGAAATCCCGGAAAAGCGGCGATGTGCGGAATCTCTGTTTCGCGTCATTCGCCCGGGCGGAGTTGCTGTGTTTCACGAGCACCTTCCCGATCCGGATATCTTGAGGCTTTCAACGCTCAGAACACTGGTTGAAGGAGCCGGATTCAGATTCAGTCGGACGTGGGGGCACTGGTACAACTACACGGCAGTGTTCGAACGGCCTGCAGCATTGGACTTGGTCTAGAATATCCGTGCATGAACCCTGCAGATCACTTTCTCCGGGAACACGCTTCCGTTCATCGCAGGACCGTCGAGCGCTCAGACTTCAACATGGACTACCTTTTGGAAGGACTCACCGAAAGACAACTGCGCCTCCAGCCTCACGGCATGAACTCTCTCGCCTGGATCTTCTGGCACATTGCACGAACGGAGGATGGATTTGTCAGCTGCATCGTCCTGGGCCGCGACCAACTCTTCGATAGAGATGATTGGAAAGAACGGCTTCGGGTTTCGACGCGCGGCGTTTCCACCGGGAAAGGCGGCGTCCCAGAACTTTCGGAGGCCATCGATCTCGAAGCGCTGTGGGCCTATCGCGATGCGGTCGGCCGTCGCACTCGCGAGGGTGTTCGCACGTTAGGGCAGGAGAAATGGGACGCTCCGATCGATGTTGCCGACGTTCGAAAAGCCGTCTCGGTGGGCGTTGCCTCTGCCGATTTCGAGAAGTGGCTTCCGAGTAAACCGCGAGAAAGTGCTCTCTATTGGTGGGGACTGCACCATACGCTGATGCACCTTGGTCAGGTCGGAATGCTGCGTGGCGTCGTGAGTGCGGGCTGACAGCACGCAAAGGCGGGTTGCCCAACACAAGAATTCGCGTGATAGACTCCCGAATCATCCTAATAAGGAGTTCCGGACAGGAGGTGCTCACGATGGCTTCTCGGCGCTCAGGCTTAGTTCTCGTTTTCGGTTTGCTTATCCTCGGCTGTGCGCTTTCAGTGATCGCGGCGCCGCGCATCGTTCAATCTCCGGCAAAGAGCGTCTCGGGCAAAATCACCATGGATGGCGGTGGCACACCATTGCGTTTCACTCTGCCGCTGCAGAGCCCGGGCAGAGCTGCAGGCTCGGTTGTCATCAATCCGCAACCGGACGGAACATTCCGCGTCACCTTGCCGATAGGCATGAGCATCGTTGGGGCGCCTTCAGGCAACTTTGCCGTTAAGAGCTTCACCTACGGCGGCACCGATCTTCTGAACTCGCCGCTGGTTGTTGCTGCGACGGACAACGCTGAGCTTTTGATAACGCTGCGTGCACCGACTCCGGTGAGTGTAAGCGGGCGCGTGGTCGGCCTTCCGTCCAAGTCGGGCATTCTGATTGTGTTGATGGGGACTCCCCTGGAAACGCTGCTTCGTCCGGATGGGTCCTTCACGCTCAACAATGTGACGCCTGGAAATTACCAATTGCGAGTGATCAGCGGCATCATCATGCAACAGTTGGTGCCCATCACGGTGGGCAACACCAACCTTACGGATGTGACCATCACAATGCCTCAGGAACGCTTCGTCACCGGCAGAGTTCTCGTCGAGGGGGCGAACGCGCCGCCTCCAACGCTGGCGGCCGAGGCGAGAAGCGCCGATGGCCGGGTCATCCTGGCGACGAAGCCCGATGCCTATAACGGCACCAATTCGGGTCAGTTCTTCGTTTTCCGTCTGCGCAGTGGTGAGTACACCATCTCTCTTCGAGCCATTCCCGCCGGCTATCAGCTGAAGTCTCTGAGCTACGGAAATGTTGATCTGCTGAAGCAACCCCTGAAGGTTGATGGTCCGGCTGGCTGGGACATCGTGGCACGTCTTGTCCCCGACCGACGATGAGGTGAAGACGCGCGTTCGTTCTACTGCAGCGCTCCGCCGAGGGGATTGGTGAACATTGCCGGCCATCGTTCCGGAATATCTCTCATCCAACTAAGATTTGTGACCGGTACGCTGAGCCAGCGAATGAATAGACTCGAATCGTCTTGCGGGAGCGCACGAATATTACTCACGTATCCCGCCCACTTCGATTCAATGTAGTCCTCGACATTTGAAACATAAAAAACGCTGACCATGGCTCCGTGTTCTTTAAGGTATTGCCCCAGGGACTTGAGCGTCTTTGGTCCGGTAAAATCTCCGACAAGAGGCACAATCAGATTCCTCTGCTGCATGTCGCGCACGAGTTTGTAGCGGCTTTCCGACGCAAGATACGCCCAGTTTTCACCGCGGCTGTCCGTCGTCAGCATCAGCCAGTGATAGCTCGGAACGGCCGTGTTCGGACTGGCGCTGGCAAACGCATAATTCATACGCGGACCGCCAAGGAAGAAGACGTTGAACACATACTCGATCTTCTGGTCATCGTCGCCCGTGGGTTTGAAACCGTGCTGCTTGAGTCGATCCCTTATGGCCTGGAGAGTTTCATCATAAAGCTGCTTGTCCGACGCGACGGAGTCGAACGCGAGAAAGATATCCGTTGCCGACGAATTGGGTCCCAGACCTGCCGGGCGCTTGCGCGAAAACAATCGCGAGACAAACTCCGCACGATCCGCCGACATTTCAAACAGAGCTTTGTACATGAGCAGCTCGACGAGATTCTGCCGGCGGATATCCAGAATGAACGCCACCTTCGGTTCAATCGCAGCGATATAGGTGAAGTTCTGTTCCGGACCGACGCCCAGATACACGCCTCCCGGCTTTGTGTTCTTCTTCAGTTCTGGAATCACCGTCTGGTAAGAGATTTCGTTGGATACAAAGTTCTCATACTGGTAGAACCCGTTCGGCTCCGAGAAGTCATTGACCAGTCGCCAGAACTCTTCGTCGGTGTAGCGGTTCGGCAACGTGTCGGCGGCTCTTGAAAGCTGAAGCATCGGCCCCAACAGCGCCATGACGGCGACAGCCGGGAGCAGGATCCAAAGCGTAAAAGAGCGTGGCAATCGCGCAGCGCGTAGAAGCATAATCCTGTCCTCCCGTCCGGAGCTTTCCTTAATCGTGAACATCTCCTCGAGTCAGTCTACCTGGCGGCCGGTGCGGGCGTTACCCGCTGCCCCTCACGAAGCAGCGCGTGGTGCATGCGCTGCTTGAAGCGCCAGCCCTTGGCTGTCTTGACGTAGGTGTCTTCGTAGTACCCGTCGTACTCGATCTTGTTGGGGTCGCCCCCGAGACCGATCATGAGCATGTCGACAGTACCCGTGGCGCCTTCCGCGGTGGGAGTGATGATGTGGTTCACATAGAGGTGACGGACACCCTGCACGATCCACCCGACGTTTTTGCAGCCCTTTGATCCACCGCCCGACACTTCAGCGAGCTTCTCGCGGCCCTGAATCGGCTCAAGAGGTTTGCCGTTGAACGACGGAATGAATGCACCGTCGGGAGTGAACAGGTCTGCATAGTCGTAGCCGTTATTCGAGCAAGTGTCGATCGCCCGCGCGTACTTCGCCACGAGCTGTTGAATCTCGATGTAGTCGAGCGCTGTCAGCTCTCGGGGCGCGGACGCCGCAGGCTTTTGGGCGCCAGCCGAGAGGGACGCAACCGCCCAGACTGCGATGATGACGATGGATACAAACCGCTTCCACATATTGCGATCCTTTCCAGATGTGTTGGCGAGAGTATACCGCGCACCGATGGTCTGGGGCTTGCTCATCCGGCAAAGGGTAATGGGTCAGTTTGGAATTTGCGACTGCGGCCCGCTGTAGGCGCGGTCTATGACCGCGCACAATCTTTCGTTTATGGATTCCCAATTCGAGGAATCCCAGTCTGAAAAACTGTGCGCGGTCATAGACCGCGCCTACAG
>JBGPBY010000399.1:0-6942 GCA_041481485.1 Terriglobia bacterium | reverse complement strand
CTGGAAGTTCCGGGGCAGTTTGCCTGCCAGACGAATTATTCTTGCTGCGAATTCAATGAGTCGTTCCTCGAAGTGGTCCGATAGTGCGATCTTATCCTGCATCGGCGAAACGATTGGCATTCCGGCTTCCACTTCGGATGAGAATTGAGCATCGGGAATTGAACATTGGTCAGATCCTCACTCTAATGCCGAACAGATACTGCCAAGTTATTTTTGCGCAAGCCCTAAGGGACCTGCCGCCGCTAACGCGGCTGAGAGCGCGGCTCGCCATGCGGTCCGCTGTCGGCTAGAAACCGGCGCTAAATCAGCTGGAACTGAAGACTATTCCGGTCTTTTCTTCAGCCCCTCCAGAATCCGTCTCTCCTTCTCCTCAATACGTTCCTCGGTTCCGCGCCGGGCGATGGCATAGTCGTTCATGTCGACCAGCATCAGTTCCGCAATCAGTGGGAAGCGCTCCCGGATGAGGCGGTATTTTTCCTGTTCGATGTATCGATAGTCCGGATGCCCCTGCGAGATGGTGCGGAGTTCCGTTTCCCAGAACAGCTGGCGGAAATTTTGCCACTGATAGAAACGTACACGGTTCGCAAGAGGCACGGCATATTGCGCGAGGTCGCGGTCTTGCGGCTCGATTCTGCGGAAGAGGTTTCCTGCGCGCTCGACGGCCTCGGTGAATCCTGACGCCAGCCCGGCCTGCTCGACTTCCATCGGGACCGTAAATCCGTGGTGAGCCGAAAAGGTCTGACGCTCCTGGGTCATCATGCGATGCCGATGCAGATCGCGGTAAGAACCAATATCCATCACAATTTCGAACCGGAGATATGCATTCTCGAACGCACGTCCGGCTTTGTACCAGCGGCCTTTGCGATTCGGCATGTACTGCCGGAACAGCTCACGTTTCTGGTCCTCGGTCAGACCGCGGGCTCTCGCCATGGCCTGATCCCAGCTCCCATGGGTCTGCTGAAAAATGATGCCGGTGAGTATTTTTATTTCCGATTCCGGGTCCGCTTCGACAAGACGAACTTCCGGGCGAGATGCCGGGTATGTTTCTGTCGCACCTAGGAATCGACGCACTCCATCGTGCCGCCGGCTCAGATAGGACTGGTAATCCTGGGACTTTTCATCCGCGACGCGCAGAAGGAGTGACGGGATTTCCGTGTCGAGTTCTTCCTTCAATGCCCAGCCAAACCATCGCAATTCGCCCAGAGAGTTCTTCGCACTCCGGTTAATCAGATACTCAAATGCCTGCGCATTGCCTCGAAATGCTACTTGCCCCAGGGTCGCCATGGGAAGCAGGCCGCGAAGCGTGTCAAAGGCCTTCTTTTCCAGAATCGAATCTTTTTCATCAAAGTTATTCCGGAGCCATGCCTGCAATGGATCGAGCAGCGCAGCATATGTGTCGAACAGGCGATCCATCGTGTTGCGGTATTCATCAAGCAATCCGAGGCGCTGCAAGTCGGGTCCGGGCGTGTAATACAAGTACTGACCGTTGACCTTGCCGCCAAAATTCACGTAGCGCGTCGACTTCTCTATGGGCTCCAGACCGACACGCTGATCCTCGATGAATTTCATCGCCACCTGCGAGATTCCCCAGACGATGACGTGAGTTCCCGTAATCTGAGCGATGGAGTCATCTCCGTATTGCGACAGCCATTTCGAGTAGAAGGCCTGAGCACGCTGGTTGTTCAGAATGTTTCGGAACCCGTGATCCTTGAGGAAAGCCACCGTATCTTCCAGTTCCTGTGACAACACTGCATCGTCGCCCCGAACGATGGGATAGATGTATTCCCTCAGCAATACGTCGAACAACGATCCAGCCGCACGGCTGGCACGAGAACAGAGAGCGCCTGTGATTTCCGGCGGAAGGTTTCGCAGAACCGAAACGATTCCGTTCGGATTACTGGCGAAGGCTTCCAGATAGCGCAAATCCTCGCCGGACCAGTGTCCCGGCGAAAATGCAGGCTGGTAGACCGAAAGGTCTTCAGTCATAAATCCCCATGATTGGTTTCGGGTTTGACATAATAGCGGCCATGGGCCGGATGCGAATCAAAAAGAAATCTGCAGTACAGCCGTTTCGAGAGACTCTGGTATACCGTCTTCTGCTGGCTGTTGCCTCATTCATGTTTTTCGTCTTCAGCATCTATGAGATGGTTTCCGCTCTCCGGGTCAGCAATACCATTGCTTTCATTATTTCCGGGATCGCCGGCGTGCTGGCCTCCATTGGCATTTTTTACAATCTCGGACGCGCACGCGATATCGGCCTGCCGGCGCCGAAACGTCATCGATAATAATTCCTGAGTTTAAGATACAGTTCGCCGGTGGCTTTGCAGTCGGCAAGACAGTAGCGGGCGATGTCATCCAGTCTGCCGGCTTTATAGAATTCCCCGACTTTGCTTCCGCTGATCCCGTCTTTTGGTGAAGGGACACCGAAGATCTCGCAGAAAAACTCGAGTGTGCCCTTCTTGTACCGGTCAAAATTCGTGAGCACCTCGCGAACGTCGAAATGGCGATCGGTTGAAAATCGCCGTGCATCCAGGAAGATATCTCTCGGGACGGGAATCCCAAGAATGGCGCTGCGAACGTTGATATAGGGAAAATCGAAGGATTTGCCGTTGAAGGTCACGAAACGCTGAGGACGGATCTGTCCGATGTCGGACCAGAAATTGGCCAGGAGTTCTCCTTCTTCAGTCTGGCAATAGACCCGGGAGCGGTCGAGTTCCATCCAGTGCATGCCGATACAGATGATGCGGCCGGTGCAGGGATCGAGGCCGAAACCGTCGAGGACTTTCTGCTTATCTTCCTCCGCACACGATTCCAGGAGAATCTCCCTGGCGCGTCCCGGAATCGCTTCCAGATCCTGCCCCACAGTTTCAATGTCGATGACCAGAGTTGCCGGTTGTCCCATTCGTCTATTACCCGGCGAAATTTTAAATGAGAAATGGGACAGTTCGGGGGAGGGTAGTGGGTCAGTCTGAAATTTGTGGGCGGGATGTATGCGCCGTCTATGACCTGACGGCGGAACACACGTAATACGGGGGTATTCGGGGAGTTTAGGCTTGACAAAAACCTATGGATTCCTTGACACAACATGACCCAGTAGTAAGATGGCCAAGTCTGTTGTGGGATTTACCACGTTTTGCCCCCGCTTGAAATAGGGCAGGAGCCCTGGAACGCGAGCGTGCGGATGGAGTCCGCCAAGGTTTTGGTAGTGCATTTCGGATTCTCTTGTGGACTTTCCTAAAGCTGAACGGGCTTATCACCGAAACAGTCTCGGTTGGTCTTTTTTCAAGACCATATGAGGGGATATCGAATGTTGGGAAAAAATTGCCGCACACTTCCTTGCCGACAGCTCAGTCTGGCGTTGGCCCTTACACTAATTCTCATCATGGGTATCCAGCGAACGGATGCCCAGCAGACCAGCGGATCCGTGACCGGAACCGTGGTGGATGAGCAAAGGCGAGGGATTCCGGGCGTGGGTGTCATGTTAACGAATCAGAACAATGGCATTCCGATGACTGCCGTGACGGACGAACACGGCTTCTATCGATTGCCTGCAGTCGAACCGGGCCCATACACCATTACGTTCAGCAAGACCGGATTTCAGACGAGCCCTCAGAATGGGGTTGCCGTCAACTCATCCGTCGAAAGGACCGTCGATCGGATGCTTCACGTGGCCGGCCCGGAAAGTAACGTGACTGTTATCGAACCGGCCGGCGAAGAAATCGCCAAAACGAATGCGACCATCCAGACATCCCTTTCGCAAGCGGAGATCCTGGATATCCCGATTAACGTCGATCGAAACACCTCACGTGAAAGCTATATTGCTCCGCTTGTAATACGTGGCCCAGGGCAGAACGAAGCCCCAACCAATGGCGCGCGCGGCCGGAATGCGAACTTCACAACAGACGGCGTGAACAATAATGACGGGTTCGTGACAATCTCGAGTGTGCAGATTCCTCCCGAGGGCATCCAGGAATACCAGGTCATGGTATTTCATCCGGATGTCGAATTCGGAAAGGGCACCGGATCGCGGATAAACGTGATCACCAAGGGCGGGTCCAACAACTATCGCGGAGAACTTTGGAATTTCTACCGGGGCAACGCTCTGGAACCCCTCTCGCTGGCCAACCGGCGCGCGGGAGTTAAGAAGTGCAGCGATGTCTCGGCAGGAACCGAGTGCGGCACTCCGATGTTCAATAACAACCAGCTTGGCATTAGTTTTGGTGGTCCGATCGTCAAAGAGAAGACCTTCTTCTTTGGAATTTTCCAGGCCAATCTGAAACGTTCCGCCCCCGCAGCGGTCTCTTCAAGCGCTGCGACAATTCCGACACCAGCCGGTTACGCCACGTTACAGACGCTTCCACTGCGGAAAGACAGTAGCGGGAATGTCGTTCAGTCCCAGGCAAGCCGTGATGCGATGCTCAATGCGATCAGCTTTATTCCGTCCGCATGGGCGGCGATCCCCCGCTTTGACACGATCAAGAATATTACGGTAAATGGAACTCCAGTCGAGGTGGGAACCTTTGTGCCGTTGGTTTCGCAACCTCAAAACGGGTACTACAACTCGATCCGGCTGGATCACAGGATCTCCAGCACGGACCGTATGTCTTACCGCTATGTTCTGGATTTTCGCAAACGACTTCTGATTGGCGACAATCTCTCGTTTGGCCCGCAATGGGGCGACGACGAAGTCACGCATGCGCAAAATCACGCGCTCAGTTATACAAAAACAATAGGATCCAATTTTGTGAACGAGGCGCGGTTCGCCTACATGCGACGGCTTTACAATACCGTGGAGCGAGATCCCGTCAGCCCCACAGTCACCCTCACGTCGCTGTTCACTATTGGCGGATTCGCGGGTTTCCCGCAGAACCGAACGGAGCAGACGTATCAGTTCCAGAATACTTCGAACTACATTCTCGGCCATCATTCCGTAAAGTTCGGTTGGGATCTGCAGCAGGATTATCTGTTGAACGATTTTCAGGTCAATTCGAAAGGGACATGGACCTTTTCGACTCTCGACAACTTCATGAACAACGTGGGCAACCTGACCCAGGCTCTGACCCAGGCCCAGTCATTCAATCTCCGCCAACTCAGCCAGGCGTATTTTGCGCAGGATGACTGGAAACTGTCGAAGTCGCTGACCGTCAATCTCGGAATCCGCTATGACACCACTTCGGTTCCATACGGGTTTTTTGGAGCGACAGATCCTGCAATCCTTGCCGTCGGCGTTCCCGGTCCAGTTAAACGCGATACGAACAACTGGGGCCCGCGAGTCGGTTTCGCCTATAGCCCGGATCGGCAGAGTGGGCTGTTGGGCACACTTCTGGGACCCGGCAAATCATCGCTACGCGGCGGCTTTGCCATCGGATATGACGTTATTTTCTACAACATTATTGCGAATACGGCCACGAGCTATCCCCGAACGGGAGCGAACGTGGTTCTGAACAATGCCTCCGATGTTTTTCCCGTTCTGCAACCCAAGACGGGAACCATTCAGCCGCTGGATCCAAAGACTTCCGTATTCGTCAACATGCCATCGGATAGTCAAAATCCGACAACCAATTACTGGACGCTGATTTTTCAGCGGGAGATTGGACGGAATTCGAACTATGTCGTGGAAGTGGGTTATTCGGGAAATCGCTCCTATCACGCCATTCGCCAGGGACAGGCGAATCCCGGAATTCTTTCCGAGGCAAAAGCGGCAGCAGTCATTGCCGCGTGCAGTTTGCCGACGGCATCGCTTAGCACCTGCATCAATCCGAACGGATTCCCATCCGCGCCAGACAGGCTCAACCCGGCATGGGGCTCCCGCCAGCTGATTGAAACTACAGGGAAGGGTCGTTATGACGCGGGGTATATTCAGTTCGACAGGAAGTTCAACGGCAACTTCACCATCGGATTGAACTATACCTACAGCGCAAACTTCAGCGACGCCGAAGAAGCTCTCAATGATATTACCAGCTCCAATAGCATTGCAGCTTCCAGCCCGCAAACACCTCAGGATTTCCTGAACTACCGAAACGAATGGTCCCGCTCCGTGTTCGACAGACCGCAGCGGCTGGCCGTTCATTACATGTATGCGATTCCATGGTTCGCCAATTCGCCAAGGGTTCTCAAAAATATCTTCGGCGGGTGGCGCGTCAGTGGCTTCTCCGATTTTCAGTCCGGACAGCCGTTTTCCATTCGCATGGGTATCGACACCATGGGAAGCGGTACCGCATCCGGAGCAAGACCGGATCTGAACCCGGGCGGCATCCTCCTCATGGATCCCGTCACCGGAAATCTGCGAACCTTTACGATTCCCAAGGACGGAACCGGCATCGTGACAGCGCCCCATGTCACCAGTTCTTCCGGAGTCACGAGCTTCTACCAGAATTCCATGCCTCACGGCGGCACTCTTCCGCGAAACTCTTTCCGGGGTCCGGGATTCCAGAACTGGAATGTCGGGCTTGCCAGAAAAATCACCGTTGCCGGCGATCGCACCGTCGAGTTTCGAGGCGACTTTTTCAACGTATTCAACCACGATAATTTCCTGACGCCGGATGCCATCATGAACAGCGCGACCTTTGGTCTCGCGACCGGCCCGAACACATCGGGCCTGCTCACCGACGCACGGCAGATTATGCTTGGCGTAAAGATTCGCTTTTAACGGGTAGTGCCGGATTACAGGAGAAGGTTAACGGTTTCCAAATAACGGGGATCAATCCTCCGACCGACAAGAGGTTCCAATTCCGCACGAAGCATGCCCCACCAGCGCTCGGCAAAAGGCTGAAGCGTTTCGGGGACATGCATTTCGGGAAGCTGGAATCCGTGCATCAGAAACGTCGCGATCTCCGCTGCGGTCAAAGGCGCAAAATCGAAAATGCCATACAGCGCAATGCGGATGGTCGCAGTATTGAACGCCCGGCCAAATGTCGTCGTGATCATGGCGGCAGAGTCGGG
>JBGPBY010000398.1:0-6957 GCA_041481485.1 Terriglobia bacterium | reverse complement strand
TCAACTGGTGCGAATGAAAGCCCCGGACGCTCCACAAATCCTGTGGGGCGTGTCGATGGGTGCGGCAACCGCTCTGCTTGCGGTCCGGGATTACGGAGGCTTCGCGGGTGTCGTTTCCGACAGTTCGTTTCCGTCGTTTCGGGAAACAATTGAACACCACGTGAAGCTGATCTTTCATATCCCGTCCTTCCCTGTCGCGAATCTAATGGTGTGGATCACCGGCAGACGCCTGGGGATTAATCCCGATTCGGGAAATGTGGAACAGGCAGTCCGCAGCTTCGGAAACGTGCCGGTGCTTTTTATTGCAGGAGGAGCCGACCGGCGCATGCCGCCGGGAGTGGCCATGCGCTTGTATGAGGCAGACCAAAGTCCGCTCAAACAGATTCTGGTGGTGCCAGGGGCTTCCCACGGCGAAGCATTTTCCGTAGACAGGAAGCTCTATCTCGACACGGTGTTTAAGTTTCTGGAGTCGATTACGAAATCTCGCTCATTTTGAATACATTCACACGCATTGAGCCGCGGAGCGGCGGCAGGCCCTGTAGCCACCGGCGTGAGCCGGTGGAAAATCAAATTACAAAAACTTTCAGCCGCGGAGCGGCGGCAGATCCAGAGAATCCATACATTGCCGATCGATAGACGTACGCCGTCGGATTCTTTGATCTGCCGTGCCTACGGCACTCTGAGTCTTATCTGGTGAATTTCCACCGGCTGACGCCGGTGGCTAAGGAACTGCCGCCGCTAACGCGGCTGGGAATAGAAACAGAATGTCACTGCGAAGCCGCGTCCTTGCGCGATTTCTCAATTCGAGAATGTGCGCGGCCACAGCAAGCTCACATCTTGTACTTGCCGAGGTCTTCGTCGTTGAGGTTCTCGAGGAAACGCTTCAATTCCTCGTTGTTGATTCCCTCTTTGGCGGCACTCTGACTTCTGGAGGAAACGAGCACCGCATCTTCGACAAAGATCGGACAATCGATGCGCAGGGCCAGGGCAAGTGCGTCGCTCGGACGCGAGTCTATGGAGACCAGCTGGCCTTCACGCTCAACCCATATCACGGCGTAAAACGTGTCATCTTTAATGTTCGTGACGACGATTTTCTGAACGTGAGCCTGCAATCCAAGTAGAACGCTTTTGATCAAATCGTGAGTCATCGGGCGGGGCGTCACCACTTTTTCGATTTCGAGCTGGATGGCGTTGGCTTCGTAGACTCCGACCCAAATTGGAAGGATATTGCTGCCGGAGGCTTCCTTGAGGATCACAATGGGCATGTTGGTAATGGGATCCATCATCAGGCCCCGGATTTTCATTTCGACTTCCACGGCAATCCTCCTTTTGACTTCCTCTAGCAATGTATATACCGCAGCTACGAAATAACAACCATTACTATTTGGCTCTCCCGGAATGTGCCAGCAGCTCCTTAATATGGGCGCGCGCCGCCTCCGTAACGCGGGTGCCGCTCATCATGCGCGCAAGTTCTTCCACGCGATCGGTTCCGGTCAGCGGCTCCACGCGCGTGACCGTCCTTCCGTCGGAAACAGTTTTTTCGATACGATATTGATGTCCGGCAAACGCGGCGATTTGAGCCAGGTGCGTCACACAAAGCACCTGGTAGCGGTGCGACAATTCCTGCAGTTTGAGTCCCACGGTTTCAGCGGCCTTGCCGCCAATACCCGCGTCGACTTCATCAAAAACCAGAGTTTTCCCGGCTTCATTTTCGGTCATGACCGTGCGAAGAGCGAGCATGATGCGGGACAACTCTCCACCGGAGGCAATCCGTTCCAGTGGACGGGGTTCCTCTCCTGGATTGGCAGAAATCCGGAATTCCACCTTGTCGATTCCCCGTGCTCGGCCAGGCGTGACATCCGACCAGCGGATTTCGAAGCGGGCATTCGGCATTGCCAGGGATTTCAGTTCCAGAGCAACCTGCTCTTCGAGTTTCCGGGAAGCCGACCGGCGTTTTCGGCTGAGGGCCGCGGCGGCTTTTTCATATTGACTCTGAAGTTCGGATAGTTTCTGGCCCAGCGCTTCCTTTCGTGATTCGGAGAGACCAATGCTGTCCATTTCCGACTGTACCCTGTTGAGGTGTCCCAACAGGTCCGGGCCGTATTTCCGCTGCAGTCTCTCGAGTTCGGAGAGACGCGATTGCAGACGTTCAAGTTCTATGGGATCGGCATCGATACGCGCCGCATAGTCGCGGAGCGCGCAGGCGATGTCCTGAATCAGTATGCGGGCGGATTCCGCCTGTTCGATAATAGGGAGAAGTCTTGGATCAAATTGGGATGCATCTCTTAGCGCGCGTTCGGTCTGTCCCAGCGTGGAACTTACTGAGGTTTCCGAATCGTAGAGTACATCGTACCCATGCGTCGCGGCATCGAGCAGTTTGCCGGTATGGGACAACACATCGAGTTTATGGCGCGATTCTTCCGCCTCTCCCGGTCTGGGATTTGCTTTCAGGATTTCGTCATGCTGAAAACTGAGCAGATCGAGGCGCTCGACCTTGCGGGCGTGTTCGCTGAGAAGATCACTCAATTCGCTCCGGACCGACTGGATTTCGGCGTCCAGATCGCGAACGGTCTCGGCAGCATTGGTCGCGCCGGCAAAGATGTCCACCAGTGTAAGCTGGCTGGCAGGTTCCAAAAGAGTCTGTTGGTCGTGCTGACCATGAATATCGAGAAGAGACGCGGCAACTTCTCGGAGCGCCGCGACAGTGGTGGGCTGATTGTTGATAAAGACGCGGTTGCGTCCGTCTGCCGAGATTTCGCGGCGGATGATCAACCCGTCTCCGGCATCCAGACCGAGACGTTCAAGTTCGGTGCCGCGATCGGCCTCGAAGACGGCTTCGACAATGGCACGCGATTCGCCGGATCGAATGGCCTCCACCGATGCCTTTGCGCCGGTCAACAGTCCAAGAGCGTCGACGAGAATGGATTTTCCGGCTCCGGTCTCGCCGGAAAGCAGGTTAAAACCGGAATGAAAATGGAGTTCGAGTTGCTCAATCAATGCGAAATGCCGGACTCTGAGGAAGCGAAGCATACTGTCTGCGTTATAAGCCATCACTGTGCCACATGCAATGGTGATCCAACTGTAGGCGCGGTCTATGACCGCGCACAGTCTCTCGATTATGGATATTGCGCGGTCATGGACCGCGCCTACAGTTGGAAATGGGGACGGCGCATACACCATGAGGTAAAAACGTTTTCATGCTGATTGAGGCGCAAGTCGATTTCATTGCTCTGCTGCGGGGAACCGGGCCGGTAGCCCGCATCGTTCTTTTTCTGCTTCTTTGCTTTTCGGTCTGGTCGTGGGGAATCATTCTGTCGAAGTTGCTTCTGCTGCGAAAAGTCAGCCGCGAATCGGAAACCTTCTGGAAGATCTTTCGCAAAGGTATTTCCCTTTCGGAAATCTCAGGAGCCTGCGAAACGCTTCGATTTACGCCATTGGTGCCCTTGTTCAACAGCGCCGTTGCGTTACTGCAGCCCGGCGGCCATAAGTCACAGGGCTCCATTGCCGCAAAGACCGCCAGCTCGGCAACTCTCCAACGGATCATGCAGCGATCTGCCGCTGCGGAACTTTCCGGGCTGGAAAACAGACTTACGTTTCTTGCCACCACCGCTTCGGTAGCGCCATTTATCGGGCTGTTCGGAACAGTGTGGGGTGTATTGACGTCATTCATGGGCTTGTCCAATGCGGACACGGCGACGTTGCGGGCCGTAGGGCCCGGCATTGCCGAAGCGCTCATCGCGACGGCCTTTGGGTTGTTTGCGGCAATCCCGGCTGTGATTTTCTATAACCAGTTTGTCGGTAAAATTCGCAACATTGGCGGACAAATGGATGACCTGCAGGCGGAAATGCTGGCAATCCTCGAGGAACACGAACGCTAAATGGCATTCACGGCGCGAGACGGCACAACTCGAACAACACTGTCGGAAATCAACATGGTTCCATTCATCGATATTGTGCTCGTGCTGCTGATTATCTTCATGGTGACTGCTCCGGTGATACAGTCCGGAGTCGAAGTTCACGTTCCAAAAACTCAATTTACGCGTGAAATTACCGAGGAGCGGCTGGTGATTTCCATCACGCAGAACGAGATGATTTATCTGCAGAATGATCCCGTGAATATCAACCAATTGGTTGATAAAATTAAGGAACGGAAACCGGGTGAGAAAAATATCAGCGTCTATGTCCGGTCAGATAAGGATGCGCTCGTCGGGACTCTGCTTACGGTCATGGACAAGCTGAAATCAGCCGGTATTGAAAACGTCAGCATGGTGACGGAACCTCTCGAAAGATCCGCCCCGACGAATGGCAAGAGTTCGAAATGAAGACCGCACGTGAAAAATTCGAACGCTGGATATTGGCATCGGTGGCGCTGCATGCGTCCATAGTTCTTCTGGTGTTCATCGCGCCAACCCTTTTCGTTGCGCATCCCGTCAGTTGGGGCTCGCCGAACGGCGGCACCGGCGGTGTCACCGTGAAAATTGTCAGTGCCTCCCCGGGAATTTCGCTGCCTGCTCCGCCGTCGACTGCGACAGATTCACCGAATAGCGAATCCAAGTCTTTGTACAAGAGCGAACCCGCCCCAAAGACGGTGGCGCCATTACCGGATCCCGATGCGGTCAAGTTGCCATCAAAAAATGCAACGTCAAAGCCGGAACCGAAACCAGCCGCGACGAAGAGTACGAACGACAAACCTTCGACCGCGCCTTCAAATGCAGTTGCCTATGATGCCAATGGAGGAAGTCCGTCCCTGAAGTATGGTCAAAGCGGCCAGGGTGGTCCCATCGGGGCGGAGTTCGGCAATGGAACGTTCGGCACGCAATTTGGACCTTACGTCGAATCGATGAAGCGGATTATTGCCGACGTATGGACTTCTCAAGGAGTAGTGTCTCAACAGCGGTCGCCACGCGTGTATGTGACATTCAGGATCAAGCGAGACGGTACGGTATTCGAAGCTCAACTGGAAAAACCCAATGACAACCCAACTCTGATGGAAAGCGCCGCCCTGCGGGCCATACGGCGCGCGAAGCTGCAACCTCTGCCGACGGAATATCGTGGTTCCGATGTGGCCGTCCGCTTTTATTTTGATTATGTGCAATAAGAAGATCACGCGTCGCGAATTTACTGCTGCACTGTTGATGGCGCCGTTGGGCGCATCCATGCTGCGTTCCCGGCAAAATGACATCGGCACTATCGGCATCAGCGTCGGCATGAAAGCCATCCGTATCGCCGTCCCGATATTCGAGCCGTCCACCTCCGATTCCAAAATCAGCCATCTGGCGGATGTCTTTAATGAAACGCTTTGGAATGATCTGGATTTCGCCGGAAATCTCGTTCTGGCCAGCCGCAGCTTCTATCCGGCCGGAAAATTTGCAGCGCTCGGTGATATTCGTCCGGCCGAATGGACCACTACTGGCGTAGAGGCACAGTACATCACATTCGGCAGCGTTTCGGTTCCGCCGTCCGGAAATTTCAGAGGACAGTTTACGGCGGAAGCCCATTTGATGGATTTGAAACTGAGCCAGGAAATGCTCGGACAGCGGATAGGCGGCGGCAAGGATGATGACGAAGCCGCCCGATACGTTGCGCACAGCTGGGCCGATCAGATTCTTGAAAGTCTGGGATTGGGCAAAGGCGTGGCAATGACCAAGATCGCCTACGTTTCCGAACGAGGAAGCGTGAAGGAAATCTATACGATGGATTACGACGGAAGCCGAGTCTATCCGTTGACGGCAGTGCATAATTTGGCGCTCACACCGGCGTGGGCTCCGGATGGGCAGCGCATCGCATTTCAAAGCTTCCGGGGGATCGAGACCAACATTGAAGTGATATCGTTCAAAGACGGGACCTCGACCCGGTTCCCTTCTCCCATTGGACAAAACTCCGCGCCCGCCTGGTCACCGGACGGACAACGCATTGCGTTCACGAGTACCCGCGGAAATCGAGGGAGCGAGTTGTATATCGCCGACGCCAATGGACGAAATATCACGCGCATCAGTCCGCGCTCAGCCTCCGGAACGTCCGGCGATTTGTCGCCGACTTGGAATCCCGCTACAGGACACCAGATTGCATTTGTCTCGGATCGCAGCGGCACGCAGCAGATCTACCGGATGAACGACGACGGAACGAGCCTGACGCGTCTCCTCGACGAAGGAGGCGATGCGGAAATGCCGTCATGGTCTCCAGACGGAAGCTTCCTGGCCTTTGCGTGGAAGAAATCGGGAACCTCCCGCTACGACATCTACGTTCAGGATCTTTCAACCGGAAAGAACACTCAGCTGACTCAGAATGCGGGAGACAATGAAAGGCCCACGTGGTCTCCCAATGGCAAGCTCATAGCATTTCAGTCCAATCGCGGGGGCACGCTGCAGGTGTATTCGATGCTGGCAAACGGTACCAAAGTCCGGCAACTTACGCGCACGGGCATCAACAAATCGCCGGCCTGGTCCGGCTATATCAAACCGTAACTCTGGAGGTCATTGGGATGAGTCGATCAAAGTCCTGGCAACGCGCCACAGTCCTGATTCTGGCGGTCCTGTTTGTGTCGTATGCCTGCAAGAAAACCAAGGTTCCGCCGCCTCCACCCCCAGCTGCAGCGGCTATTCCAACTCCGCCAGCAGCAACGCCATGCACGCCTCCAACAATTGCACTGCGTGCGGATGCCGTTACTATACCGAGAGGCAATTCCATCACGCTGACGTGGAACGCAAACAACGCCACGACAGTCGACATCCAACCTGGAATCGGACCGGTAACCCCGCCCGGAAACGGGAGCCGCCAGGTGAGTCCCGCATCCTCGGTCACCTATACCGCGACGGCAACCAGCCCGTGTAACCCCGCTGCCGCTGATACGCTGCGCGTGACGGTAAATGATCCGCCGCCACCGCCGGCAGCGCCGCCACCGAATAATCCGCCGCCGGCTCCGCCCACGGTCACTTCAATTCCCCTGGACAAATTGTT
>JBGPBY010000397.1:0-6969 GCA_041481485.1 Terriglobia bacterium | reverse complement strand
CGGTCTATGACCGCCCACAATTCGGAGGATTGCAGGCCTCTCAATTGTGGGCGGTCATAGACCGCCCCTACATTCGCTCACCGCCGCTAACGCGGCTGGGAACGCGACTTCGGCCATGTTCTAACGCCGTCGTTCAATGACCGGCATCCAATGGTTGAACGGAGATGTCCATGTCTGTTTCAGGGCCAGGCTTTGAAGGCTCCAAATGCCATTACGGTTTATCGCCTGGCCTTCATAAGTTCCGCCCACAAGTTCACCAGTTCCTCCGCCTGCCTTTATCAGCCGCGCTCGTATGGTTGCGGATTTGCCGTCGGAAGCGATGTGGATGACTGGCTGAACAGTTTGATGGATGCCGGGAGAGTTTTCCGCTTGAGCCGAATCGTCGAGGTAGTAGCCGTGGGCGCTGACGAGATTTTCGACGGCGTCATACGCGATGTTCTCCTGGATTTGCCGTTCCAGGTCGGCTAGCCGCGCATTGAACTCCTTCTCATTCCTGGGTGGACTCTGCTGTGGGGCAGCCGGACTTGAAGAACTCTGCTTCGTATCCGGCCTCTCCATACCTGCCGCGACGCCGGGAGGATACTCAACAGGCAAACGGGTTACCGGGTTGGTGTAATGGAACTGCGGGTAGTACATCTTCGGATAGATTGCGTAGATTTCCGTCGGCGGACGGTCCGGCGGAAACACGGTACTGGGTCCTGCGGCGGGCTTTGCGTCTTTCGCCCAACCCAGTTCATAGTCTGTGATCACTCTCGGATAGTAATGTACGGAATTGATCTTCCAGATTTCATTCTGCTTCACATAGCTGTTCTCGAAAATGCCCTCCTCCCATTGAGCGCCTTTCCCCTTCGTTCCGGATACCGACAGTTCGACCCCGCGCGCCTTTGCAGTTTTTCCGTCTGGAGCGACGTGAACTACTGTCGCGAGCTGAAAGTGATCGTTGACCTCATCGTCGCCCAGACGTTCACCACCAATGACACTTAAGGCCCGGCGAATCCTGTCTCGGCCGGCGTATACGCCACGCTGGCCCAGTTCCAATGTCCCATTGCCGGCGAAAAGATTCGCGGCCGCTTCCCACATCTTCTGATCGAAGTAGTAGCCATAGCTGTGCTGCAGGTTCAGCACGTCTGTTTGGTCGCGGAGTTGTTGTGCGCGCCGGGTGAGTTCAGCCCATCGTTGCCGCAATTCCTCGAAGTTCGAGGAAGCGAGCGAACCATTGGCTGGAGCGGACGAGTCGGAGTTCGACGCAGGGTCGCCGGCGGATTCCTTTGTGAAATGATACGGAAGGTCCCACTTCGAGATGGACAGGCCGGGCGGGCTGTAGCGTCCGGAGTATTGGGAGTTGTAGCTCAGTTCACTGATCTTCCAAACCCCATCCTCAAATACGTACCGGTTTTCATAAACGACGCCGGCCCAGGATGCAGATGACCCAAAGCTGCCCAGCATCGCGATCACATGCCATCGGCCTTTGGCGGTTTTACCATCGCCGGCAATGGTCACCACGGGCTGAATCATGATGTGCGGATAGATGCGTCCGTCCGCCAGGCCCAACTGCCCACGGCCAAGCTCCTGGAGATAGAACTTTCGCAGGCTTTCCGGACCACGGAAGTCACCCTGCGCATAATGCGCGATGCCATTGGCGGCGAAGAGGTCGCCGAGGTCTAACCAAAGCCCGGACTCCGCGTAATGCGCATAGCTATACTGGAGCCGTTTGATGTCGCGAATCGCTTCCGCTTTGTGAAGACTGTTTTCAACCTGCTCCAATCGGGTGCGGATTGTGGCAAGGCTGCCGCCTGATGGAATCTGAGGCGCGGCCCGAAATGCAATGCAGCAAGCCGCCGCCAAAGCCATTGAAACGGAGAGCGTGAACACTTGTCGTCGATACATTGTGACGTATCATAAGCGGACCAAACTGGAGGATACAAGCCATGCGACTGCACTACACCGGTATCATCGTGCTGCTTATCGTATTGATCAGCTCACCTGCGCTCGTCATTGGGGAGGACAATCTCGGCACCTATCAAGACCGTATTGCGGTCGAGGACGTGATGGCGCGTTACGTATGGACGGTGGATTCACTCGATGCCGACGGCTATGTCGCCGTGTTTACTGAAGACGCAGTCATCGATTCAAACGGCAATATCAGCAAGGGACACGAGCAGATCCGCAAAATCGTCACGGACCTTATCAAGCGCCGCGATGACAACAAGGCGAAGGGATTGCCGACGTCGAACCTGTATCACGTGATCAGCAATGTGCGCATCACGTTCCCTAAAGCCGGCGAGGCCGTGCATCAATCGTACTGGCAGACTGTACGCCGCGGTGACGATGGCAAGATGACTGCAGCCGCAATGGGCCGCTCCGAAGACCACCTCGTCAAACGCAATGGGAAGTGGCTGATTCAGTTTCGCAAACTGACTGTCTTCACCGACTGATCCGTCATGAATTTCACGAAGCCTGACTGATCAGTTCCTGAGAACAACCGGAATGTCCGCAATTGCAGGCGATTTCCGTGATTTCACCGGCGTCACGACAATAGTTGCTGCAATACTTTTCGCCTTCAGGTGCAGGACAATTGCATGCAGGATGGGAACATTCCCCTGTTTTGGTCATTGCTTTCCTCCAGGTTATACGTTTCCAATTTGCAGGCACTTCGAGCACCAAAGCACGCTAGCCTTCAAGTTTCGAAGGCCGACTTATGATTTGTCCCTGGTCGTCCCATTTTGGGCAGACGGTTGCCATCTATGAACCGCGGGAACCCCTTGCGCTCTTGAGCGGCGCTTTCCCAGTGGATTATTGCGCATCCACCCCACCTCTGCTGAGGAAGGGACTCTTACCCCCGTCTTGCAATTCATTCACACCTTGATAGACCGCTCTTGCAGTTGCGAACATACGTTGCCGTGTTTGAAAAATGGAGCCCTTGAAATCGTCTTTCGGCCGCAATCTACTTACTTAAATAGCTCAACCGTCGCAAACGGCTTAGCCGACCCCGGCCGGAAACGATTGAGTGTGAACTGTGTTGGCTTTCCAGGTTGCACATCCACCAGCAGGTAGTTGTATTCCTCGATCGGGCTTGCGCCCTTCCAGTACTGATCCATCGGGTAGCCGGCGGGCATCTTGAGATGGGTCCTGCCGGGAAGGATGGGGTCCTGTTCCGCGCCGCCGCCGCCCAGCACCAGGTATTTCACGTCGTCCACCTGGTAGAGTTGCGTCGTGTGAACGTGCCCGTTGAAGACCACGATGTCGAGGTCCTTGGCATACGCCGCAATCGTCTTGTGGGGATTCTGCACTTCAGGAATGGGCCCCATACCAGCGCTGCAGAAGGCCGGAGCGTGGAAGGAGATGAAGACCTTCCTGGTGCCGTTCGCCTTGGCCTCATCCAGCCACTGTTGCAACTGCTTCATCTGCGCTTCGTAGGCGGGCCGGGTGGCCTCCCAACCTGATGGATTGCGATAATCGTATTTGCCGGTCCACAGAAAAATGAAGCGAACGCCCTCGTAATCGAACTTGTAGATGAGTTGTTTGTTTGTGACCCCGAACTTCTTCAAATAAGGAAAGGAGTTCAACAGGCCTTCGACGTCAGAGTCTTCCCACACTTCGTGATTTCCCACAGCGGGAAATACGCGCCCGGGCAGCCCTGCCTTCTCCATCTCGTGGTCCGGCTTGGGCAGTTGCTTAAGTACGTCTTCGTTCACCAGTTTCCAGTACGGGTTGTCGGAGGGCTTGCCGCCCTGCTTGCCCCACCAGACCATGTCTCCGGTGTTGACAATGAACTGCGCCCGTCCGCTCTTCACGTTCGCCACGACTTCTTTAGCAACCCAATCGCCGCCTTCCAGCCGGAACATTGTGCGGCTCACACCGGGAAGTAGTGTTTTGTCCTCGACCGATGCCTCTGTAACCCAGCCCTTATCGAACTTCAGCGTGGTTATTTCGCTTGCAGTATCGAACGGCATGACCATCTCCACCAACTCCTTGCTGGACGGGTCATAGATCAGCTTGACATCCTTTTGGACCACCTCTGGCGCTACTTTCGCCGGAAGCACCAATTCAAACATGTCGACCATGAGCCGGCGTGCTTCGGCCTCCTGGTCTTGCTTGTACGGGAGATACATCATTGATCGTGAGTCACCATACACGGCAAACGAAAACGCTTTATTGGCAGGGGAAGAAGCCTGTGGCGCGGTCGCTGTGAACAACGACTGGAGAGCCCCCACTGCAATCAATGCGAACAAGATAGAACGAGCTTTTAGAGAGTTCTTCATCTGTCACCTCCTGACGGCCTGGAAAAGGATAGTAAGCAAAGCCGCTCACCTGGTACTGCGCAGGATTACAGGAGCTGGAGTAAAGCATCCCTGAACGACGCCTTCACAATGAATTATTGCGGGCGACAAAGAAGCCACGTTTCGGATGAGTCCGAAATTTATCTACTCTCGTCGCAGCACCACAAGCAGAGAAGCATTACTGCCTACTCTGGAAGTCAGGATTGTGGCAGCTGGATTCTTCAGCATTGCCGGCGCCTGCACGCTATTTCCTGTGGGTTCAGTTGCACATTCGTTACGATACTCAAAACCATGATGATCGCAATTCGGGAATCCTGGAGCCGTTTGCGTTTTTCGATCCTGCACTGATCAAACAGGTGGATGATGCCGGGATCATGCTGAACATCGCCGGAGCAGCGAAACAATCTGTAAACGTCAGACCGCTTCCCGCTCCATAACGAAGGACGTTGTGCCGACCCGAGTTGCGATTCCCACAATTCGTCCGTTAAGAGAAAGCGATATTCCCGAGGCTCGCCGAATCCTTCGGCTCGCTTTCGGAACGCATGCTGGTGTTCCCGATCCCGAGAATCAGGGGACTGACGTCGATTATGTCGCCCTGCGATTGCGGACAGACCCCAGCGCAGCGTTTGCCGCGGAGGTTGACGGCAAACTCGTCGGTTCCAATTTTGCAACACGCTGGGGAAGCTTTGGTTTCTTCGGCCCTCTGACGGTCCATCCCGACTACTGGGATCGGAGCATTGGTCATCACTTGATCCAGCCTGTAATGGAGTGCTTCGAGAAATGGAAGATCACTCAAGCGGGTTTGTTCACGTTTGCCGACAGTGCAAAACACATCGGGTTGTATCAGAAGTTCGGATTTTGGCCGCGATTCCTCACGGCGATCATGAGCAGGGAAGCTCGCCGGCGGGAACCGGCTCCGGCCTGGTCCAGGTTCTCGGAGTTGCCGTCAACAGAGCAGGAATCCATCCTGCAGGAATGCGGCGCCCTTACCGATGCCGTTTATCCCGGCCTCAACGTTGAACTTGAGACCCGCGCGGTTTGCACGCAGGCGGCCGGTGAAACGATTCTGGTCTGGAACGATAGCCGGCTGGTGGCGTTTGCAGTCTGTCACTGCGGCAGTGATACCGAAGCGGGAGAGAACCGGTGCTACATCAAGTTTGGTGCTGCGTTACCCGGATCCGAGGCGCTTCGGCACTTCCACGATCTGATTACTGCTTGCGATGTGTTCGCAGACTCGAGCGGCCTTGCCCATCTCGATGCGGGCATGAATCTCGCACGCATTGAGGCGTATCGCCACCTGCTCGAGTGCGGGTTCCGTACCATGCGGCAGGGTGTGGCCATGCACGCTCCGAACGAGCCGGGCCATAGCTGGCCGGGAGTTTTCGTCATCGACGACTGGCGGTGAGGTCTGGCGAGAACTACCTCTCTCATTGGGAGGCGGTCGGCCCACGTTGTCAAATGTCTGATGGCCGAATATTGAACAGTGAACAATGAACATTTCCCCGAAATGTTCATTGTTCACTGTTCAATATTCGGCCATCAGACATTTCACACGGAAATAGACAAAGACCGGGAACCCGCGATATCGTACCGGGGAAAACATTCATTAACGAAGGAGTCTCAAAAGATGCGCTACTTCAAATCGGTGATTCTTGTAGCCGTGATTGCCCTCTGTCTGGTTCCGGCGCTGACCGTTCTCGCGCAACAGCGCGGCGAAACGCTCGCATGGGCGCCGGTTCCGAGCACACATCCGGGGTGGACCGCTCCCAATAAGCCGCATTGGAAGTTGACCGAGTTGCTTGCGTCGCACAAAGGCACGGCCGCGTGGAAGGAAACGGTCGTTTCCGATGAGCTCCTGCGGGCCGAATATATTCAGCTGGCGCCGGGTACGAAGACCAAGCGGCAGTTCCGTCCGGATAATCCGATCTGGTGGGTGATGCAGGCCGGAACGGTGCAGTTCAACATCGAAGGGCAGCCGCCGATCATGGCCACCAAGGGATTTCTGGTTCAGGTGCCGTATCGCAACGTCTTCAACATGGAGGTCGTGGGAGACACCCCCGCGCTGTTCCTCGAAGTGACGGTGCAGAATTCGCCGGTGATGTATCCGGTCGATGAGACGCCGACGCCGGTTCCGGGCATGGACTTCGTCAAGGTTCGCGTGAGCGGGAAGAAGGCCTACGATACCAGGAACAAGCCGTTCCTGGATTTCAACGGCACCATTGCCGCGGGAAAAAATCCGGCCGGTGCATTCGTGTACGACGATCGTGCGTTCGCGAATATCATTCGTGGAAATCCGCAGACCGACAATCCGAAGGACAAGGGACACTTTCATGAAGTGTCCGGCGAATTCTGGTTCGTTCTGGAAGGCCAGATCGAATACAAGATCGGTTCTCTGCCGATCTTCCTTGCCGATCAAGGTGACGTTGTTTACGTGCCGAAGGGCATGTGGCATCGCGCCCATCATGGCGGAACGGGAACGTCCACGCGTCTTGCGATGAACGGTTATCCGGAAATGCTGCACAATTATCAGCCGAATGACGAGCTGAGATAGATCCGGAAGTGAGGGGAAATCCCGAGACGACAGGGATTTGTGAATGAATGTGATTTCCCACTGTAGGGGCGGTCTATGACCGCCCACAATTTTGAGGAATGCAATCCGCCAGATTGTGGGCGGTCATAGACCGCCCCT
>JBGPBY010000396.1:0-6971 GCA_041481485.1 Terriglobia bacterium | reverse complement strand
TGAGGGGTACCGCACGTAAATATTGTTACGTGCGGTACCCCTCACCGGCCGCTGCGCGGCCCCCTCTCCCGTTGGGAGAGGGATTTCTTGATCTGCTGCTCCTACAGCCAACTCGATTCGAATTCGCCTGGTGCCGCTGAATACGTCAGCTAGTCATAATTATTTGCCACGCGAATACTGATCTCCGAACCTCTTGCCAGCTCGAGATCGTCGGCACCCTGAATGAATACCGAACCGGCGCCGGCGCCTGCACCGACTCCCGCGCCGATTGCAGCACCTTTACCTCCGCCGGCGATTGCACCGATTACGGCGCCAATCGCTGCACCCACCCCCGTGCGGGTCACGGTGCGATTCGTCTGGCTTGTGTCCGCTTTAATGACGCCTTCGCTATCGACACGTACATTCTCTCCGTTAGCTGCGTGGATACTCTCAATGTTTCCGTCAAAATCCGCGGACCGTCCATCCTTCAGCCGGATGCGATCAAAGTCCAGGGTGAGTTCCGCCCGTCCCGAAACCTGACGGGAACGATTCGCTGCCACGATATGTCCTTCGATGCTTTCACCCCGGTATTCATATGGTGATTCCACAGTAAGAGTAAACCGGTCGCCTTCACGAGCCTGGCGTGTTGAAAGATCATCGTTCAATGTCGCAGTCAAAAGAGTTCCGTCGGGGACATCGAGATTGCGCCTTTGAACGCGAGGAGAGTTCACATCGGCGTATCGGAAATTCCAATCCGGACGATCCGAACTCTTGTAATAAATACTTCGCGCCACGATAGGTTGTCTGAGATTTTCGTCACTAATACTTCGGGTCACCCGCAGGCTTCTGCCATTGTCAATGACCTCGAATGTAAGTTGATAATCCATTGAGCGGTCTCCGTTGGTGTTCACCACCAGTCGCTCGCCGGCGAGATTTGCGTTGATGCGTTGCATCCTGCCATTCTGTGACGGTTCAGATTGCGCCCGCCCAATCGCCTCGAAAGTGACCGGCGTTGTACGCACAGACGAAGCCATGGTCACGAGTCGCCCCTGGATGTCCAGCGTGAGAAATTCCGGGGCTTCAAGCCGGTTCAGGATGGACGTGCGGAGATTATCCCTTTGCCTGCCGGTCAGGCTGCGTGACACCCGATCGGCAATGACGGCCGGATCGTCACTACGTGACTTAATCACCTGATACGTTCCGGTCAAACGATTCAAACCGCGATTTTGCGCGTTTGAAACTGGGACATTCAGCAGCCCAAAAATCAACGATACGGCAACTGTGAGAAAAATGTTTTTGTGTCTCATGATTTTCCTCAATTCTTTTTTGGATTTTTTAAGATGACACTCGCCGCTTGCTGGAATTGGAAGCAATTGCCTTTCCCGATTGGGTGGTACGGGGGAACCACCCAATCAGACTCAGTAACTTGAGAGGCATTTATTTTTGCTGAAGGGCGTGAATTCAGATTTCCATATGTTCCCACGCAACCCCAACATCAACGAGTTCCCATTCACAAAGCCCCGAACAACGGGGACACCGGGAAAAACAACCCGCTTCAAAAATTACTTCCTCGAGACAGCAATCCGAGGAATAGATCCCGAATTCCCTGACATCATCTCCTGTTCTTATCGCACACCTCCCGTGTATAACGACGTATCAAAGGACGTTCACGGAATAGTTAAGCAGCCGGGATTCCATATCAGCGGGCGCATTCGTTTGCTGAACACTCTTCCAACTTTGAATTGGAGTTCTGGCACTATAGGGAGCAGTGCAATCCATGCCAGTTTTAATCATTAATGGAACGGCCGCGCTTCGGCACCGGACCGAAGGTCTGCGAAACGGCGCGCGCCGTCAGCGGGCGTCCGCCATACGCATGGTTATGGTGGCTGCTCTTTTCATTTTGGCGGCAGCATGCCAGCAGAAAGAGAATCCGGATCCTCAAATTGACAAGGGTGAGCGATCCGAACGACGCGAAAGGACAGAGCCGGCCGCCGTTGCGCGCAACTGCCTGTCTGCAGCTTTGTCCTTCAAGGCAAGTCCAATCCAGACGCTCTTCCTCGACGGCCGGTCGACGCGTGTAGACGAAACCCTCTGTCATGTCGACGCTCTATCCGTGAGCGACCCCGGCGACTGGTGGTTGTTGACCAAAACATCGTCAGGCGTCGAGAGCAGCCGCATCGGCCCAAACAGTTTTTGGGGATCTAGCATCAACGAGTTTCTGCCCTCTCCAGACGGAAAATATCTCGCGGTTCTCTCTTCCGCGGAGGGCGTCCCCTTCATTCAGGTTGTCGATCTGGCGGAATTCGTCCGAAAGAAAACCATGAAGCCGGATGGCGAATTAGGCGTCGGCATCAATGGCAATGTTTCTCTGAAGGGATGGAATGGCGAAACGCTTGAGGTGCGTAGCAATCTGCTTATTGGATACGGTACGGACCTGTTGGGAACCGATCTTGAAGTCTTATCATGGAACGTCCGTACCGGCGCGGTCGTTCCCCAATGGAAGGCGCTGCGCGATCCGGTCCGCTACTACTGTGGCTTCGTGACCGCGCAGGACCAGTACACCAGAGGAATCGCTGCAGTTGCCCTTCGGCGTTTTCGGGGCCAGTCTTCCGTTTCGTGCATCGAGGCGGCACTGAAGCGATTTCCGAATGACCCGGATCTGAAGTCCGCCCTGCACTACATTCAAGCCCAGATTTCTCCTCCGTCATCCGGCGATCAGGTTCTGATCGTTTCGGGCAAAGGCGCCGACAGACGCATTGCTCAGTCCGACTCAGCTGGGTTTTTGGAGCATGCGTCCATCGCCGTTCCGGAAGACATCACACCGGAAAGTATTGCGGTCGGCCTCAAGATTGTTGTCTGGGATCGCGAACGCCTTCGGGCCGCGGTCGCGTTTGAACGGAAGGAAGGTTCCTTCGTGGTGGCGTTTGTGACGAAGAAGGACTACACGGTTATCGCCAACGATATCAGCAGGGCCGAGAGCGCCAATATTGCCACCCTCGGCCCTGGGCGAGTGTATGCGCGCCGCAGCACGGTTCCTGTCGAATGGCAGGCGGGTACCGGCCTCCTCGTAATCCGCACGGATTCCTGGGACGCGGCGGGCAAGCATTACGCCGCCATGGATTTCCTGAAATTCGACGACGCTACCGGACTTCCGGTCTGGCGGTGATCCCCGCCCACGTTGTCAAATGTGCGATGTACGATGTGCGATGTCCTATGTACCTGTTTCGATGGCTCACTGCCTAAAAATGCCCTGGTTTTAGAACTGATTGGGTCAGTTCGTCATCTAAGCAAGTACATTTGACATCGCACATCGTACATCGCACATTTGACAGCGAGGGATTGCTTTACATAATCTGCGCGTATGACTGACTCACCCATATCCCGTCGCAGTTTCATGGCCGTGGGAGCCTCGCTCTTGGCGTGGCGCCCCCCGAGCTGACGCGGTTGAAGCCCTTGCCGACACCTCCGCACTGCACATCAAGGCGGACGGGCGTCCGGTGTTCGACTTTCTTCTCCGCCCTCAGCCGCCGAGTGCCAGCATCCGGACGAATTTCCTTCGCGCCGGATACATGCATCCCGTGTTCACGCCGAACGGCCGAATCGTGACGGACGACTATCCGGACGATCATCCGCATCAGCATGGCGTCTTTTTCGCATGGACCAAGACGGAGTTCGAAGGCCGCCACCCGGACTTCTGGAACATGGGCGATGGAACCGGCGCCGTCAAGTTCGAGAAGATCGAAGACGTCCGCAGCGGTTCCGAGAAAGCCACCTTCAAGGCGCGACTGCGTCATGTCGATCTCAGCGGTCCACAACCAAAGACAGCACTGAACGAAGTGTGGGATGTCACGGTGTATCGCCGAGTCCCGGGAATGAGCCGATATGCCATGTTCGACATTGTCTCCACTCAGGAGTGCGCCTCGGCAAGTCCACTGATTCTTCCGGACTATCGATATGGAGGAATCGGCATTCGCGGCCATAGCAATTGGAGAACGAAGGCCAACGTGTCATTCCTGACTTCTGAAGGCAAGGACCGAATTGCCGGCGACGACACGACGGCGCGCTGGTGCGCGATAGGCGGACGTGTCGACGGGCAGCCCGTGGGGATTGCTGCTCTCGGCCATCCGGCCAATTTCCGCGCGCCGCAGCCGTTGCGTATTCATCCCGACGATCCATATTTCAATTTCTCGCCCTCAAAACGCGGACAGTGGGAAATCACGCCGGGCAAGCCCTATGTTTCCCGCTATCGCTTCCTCGTCTATGACGGCGAAGTCAGCGCCGCCGAACTGAACCGGCTTTGGGACGATTATGCGAAGGGATGACTGCGAGTGGCAGAGTTGAGCGGCAGTTTCGCGCATCTCGGCAGCCTGCACACAGTCGACGCGTTTCAAGCGCACTTGCGTAAGCTGAACATTTCGATCCCGGTTGATCGTGAACTTCTCGCCGGAACGGCATCGCCGTTGGCCCAGCCAATGCGATCGCAGCACCTTTCGATGGCGAACCGCTTTGCAGTTCAGCCGATGGAAGGCTGGGACGGCACACCGGACGGACGGCCGAGCGAATGGACCATCCGGCGGTGGGAACATTTTGGCCGCAGTGGAGCGGCGCTGATCTGGGGCGGCGAGGCCGTCGCCGTGCGCCACGACGGTCGCGCGAATCCGAATCAGTTGCTAATCAACGAGAAGACGCGCGACGATTTGTCGCGGCTGCGCGAGACACTGATCGAGGCGGCCGGCTCTCGCGTCGTGGTGGGACTGCAGTTGACTCATTCGGGACGGTTCAGCCGTCCGAATTCTCATCGTCCCGAGCCGCGCATTCTCTACAGGCATCCGATCATGGATCGGCGTCTCGGCCTGCCGGATGACTATCCACTGCTCTCGGATGGCGACATACGCGAGATCATTGAAGACTTTCATCGCGCTGCGCGCATTGCCGGCGAGATCGGATTCGAATTTCTCGACATCAAGCACTGCCACGGCTATCTCGGACACGAATTTCTCAGCGCGCATACACGTCCCGGCGCCTATGGCGGAAGCTTCGAAAATCGGACGCGTTTTCTGCGCGAAGTGGTCGAGGGCATTCGAGCCGTTGCCCCCGGACTCGAGCTTGGCGTGCGATTGTCTGCGTTCGATACCATTCCATTTAACAAGTCCGGAATGCCGGAGACTTTCGAAGCATGCGTTCCATATCGTTTCGCTTTTGGCGTGAATCCGCAGAATCCCATTGAGCCCGATTTGACCGAACCCATCGAGTTTCTTTCCGTGCTCCGGGAACTGGGTATCCATCTGGTGAACATCACGGCCGGTTCACCGTATACGAATCCGCACATCCAGCGGCCCGCGCTGTTTCCTCCCTCCGATGGATATCGGCCCCCGGAGGATCCGCTGATTGAAGTCGCGCGGCAAATGGCGGTAACGTGCGCGCTCAAGCAGCGCTTTCCGGAAATCCTGTTCGTCGGAACGGCGTACAGCTACCTGCAGGAATTTCTGCCTTATGTCGCGCAGGCCGCGGTCCGCGAAGGTTGGGTGGATGCGGTGGGGCTTGGCCGGATCACGCTCTCTTATCCGGAAGTTGCCCGGGATATTCTCGAAGGCCGTCCTCTCGATCGCAAACGGTTTTGCCGCACATTCAGCGATTGCACGACGGGGCCGCGCAATGCGCTGCCATCGGGTTGCTATCCACTCGATGAACATTACAAGAAGTCGGAAGCAGGACGGAAGCTCCGCGCCATTAAAGACGCCCGGCTGGTAACGCAAAAATTGTGAATGAATTCGAATTGAGCGACTGTAGGGGCGGTCTATGACCGCCCGCGATTTCCAAATCTGCGAAAATGTGGGCGGTCATCTCTTGATGGCTGCGCCCTGTCGGGCTTGCATTCGCTCCGCTCATGGACCGCCCCTACAGTGGCACTCGCAAAACCTCGATACGAAGCCATGAACATCGATCACATCCTCCAACGCGTGCAGCCGGGACGAACCGTGCACGGCATTGCCGCGGCTCTGCTGCCATTCGAATGCGACGGCCGAATCGCGGTGGACGCTTTCCAGCAGAACCTCCTCGTGACGCATCGGGCAGGTTTGACGAACGCGGTGAATATGGACACGGGTTACGTGAACTACCTGAGCACTGGAGAACGCGAGACCATACTGGCGTGGACGCGGGAAGCACTGGGACCGGGAACGCCGTTCGTGGCGGGCGCTTATATCGAAAACGCTGAAGGCGATGTTGTCGCGCTCTATAGGCGGGAGATGGATCGCATCGCAGAATCTGGTGCAACGCCCATTCTCTTTCAAACGGGGCGGCTACACAGATTCTCCGCGCGGGATAAGGCCGCTGCCTATCGTCAAATCTGCAGGGGCTTCCCTGCTGTGCTGGCGTTTGAACTCAGCCCGGTGTTCGCGCCCAACGGAGAGATCTTCAATGAAGAAACGTTCTGTGGACTGATGGACATCCCCGAATTGAAGGGTATGAAGCACTCCTCACTCGATCGCCTCCTGGAGTTCGAACGGCTGGAGCTCAGGAACACGCATCGTCCGGAGTTCCGCATCTACACCGGCAATGACCTCGGCATCGACATGATCGAGTACGGTTCGGATTACCTGCTCGGTCTCGCGGCCTTCGCTCCCGATAAATTTGCCGAGCGCGACCGGTTGTGGCGCGACGGCGATGCGCGTTACTACGCGCTCTCCGACGCGCTGCAAAATCTGGGAAACATTGCGTTCCGTCCGCCTGTGCCGGCGTACAAACATTCCGCCGCAGTCTTTCTGCATTCGTGCGGCCGGATCCCCTCGCCGCAGACGCATCCACAAAACCCGCAACGCCCGGAGTGGGAAACGGAAATTATGAAGGATTGCGCAGTGCGGCTGGGACTCGCGCCATGAAGTTCCCAGCCGCGTGAGCGGCGGCCGTCGCGTAGGCCACGGCGTAAACCCGTGGGTTATTAAACCCAGAATTAAATATTTGCGTAGTAGGGACTAGGATAAAATAGATTT
>JBGPBY010000395.1:0-6995 GCA_041481485.1 Terriglobia bacterium | reverse complement strand
GACCGCCCCTACATTGGGGAAGCGCGCCTTTGAAATTATCAAAGCGGGGGCATGCTGCTCGACGTTCCACCCGCGGCGGGGATATAGCACTTCAGCGTGTAATCCATCACCATGCGATCGGCGTTGAATCTCCATCCGAGAGTGCGGATGGTGCGCTTCATCCGTTTGATCCACTCCCTCGGAAGTCCGTCCTGATCGCGCCGGTAGTAAAGCGGTATCACTTCGTCCCACAGTACGCGATACAGCGCTTCGCTGTCGCGCGCATCGTGAACCGTGGTATTGGTGTGGGTGCGGCCATTGCCGATGGCAAATCCATTCAGACCGTCATACGCCTCGGCCCACCATCCATCCAGGACCGAAAGATTCAAGCCCCCGTTCAGTACAACCTTCTGTCCACTGGTTCCCGATGCTTCGAGCGGGCGGCGTGGCGTATTCAGCCAGAGATCGACCCCTTGTACCAGATGGCGGCCTACGTTGATATCGTAGTCCTCCACAAAAACAAATTTGTCGGCGAACCGGGCGCTTCGAGTCAGTTCGGCGATCTGCCGGAGAACATCCTTTCCCGGACCATCGTGCGGGTGTGCCTTTCCGGCAAATACGAACTGAACCGGCCGTTTCGGGTCGTTGACCATCGAGGCCAACATTTCCATATCTGCGAGGATCATATTGGCCCGCTTATACGTAGCGAATCTACGGGCAAAACCAATCGTCAATGCGTCCGGACTCAAAACCCGCGACAGGTTCTGCCACACGGCAATGGGTTCACCGCGGCGCTTGCTCTGTTCCACGGCGCGCGCGCGCACGAATTCGAGCAACTGCGACTTCAGCGACAAATGAATCTCCCAGAGTTCGCCGTCATCGACGGTTTCGATGGCCTCCCATGTCGAAGGGCGGCTGCTGCGCTCGCGCCACTCGGTACCAAAATGCCGGTCATAGAGAGTCGCCATTTGCGGGGCAAGCCATGTCGGCACGTGGACACCGTTGGTGATATGTCCGATCGGTATCGCTTCTTCAAGTTTTCCCGGGTACAGTTCCGTCCACATTGCGCGCGAAACTTCCCCGTGTAATGCGGATACGGCATTGGCACGGCGAGACATAGTCAATCCGAGAACAGTCATACAGAACTCTTCATTGTCATCGAGCGGGTTGACGCGTCCAAACTCCATCATCCGCTGCGGAGAAATTCCCAGTCTCTTGGCCAGGGGCCCGAGATGTTCCTCGATCAACGCGCTGTTGAAACGATCGTGGCCGGCAGGAACCGGCGTGTGGGTCGTAAATACCACTTCGCGAGCCACTCGAGGCAAGGCTTCTGTAAACGATATGCCCTCGTCTTCCATCCGTGCTCGAATTGCTTCCAGCACTGCAAATCCGCTGTGTCCTTCGTTCAGGTGCAGTACTGAAGGCTGGATGCCGAGAGCGCGGAGAGCCCGGAATCCACCGACACCCAGCAGCAGCTCCTGCCGGATGCGGACCCGGCCGTCGCCGCCATATAGACGCGAGGTGAGTTCCCGATCTTCCGGCGCGTTTCCTTCAACATTCGAATCCAGCAGGAACAGGTCAATTCGGCCGACCCGTACCCGCCAGACCTTTGCCCGAATGACACCACTCCCCGTTTCCACCTGAACCGAAACCTGCTCACCTCCGATACTGATGGCCGGCTCCATGGGGAGCATTCCGGCATCATTGGCAATGTACTCTTCCTGCTGCCAGCCACTTCCGTCCAGGCGCTGCTTGAAGTATCCCTGACCATAAAACAGCCCAATACCGACCAGAGGTATTCCCAGATCGGACGCACTCTTGATGTGATCCCCCGCCAATATTCCAAGGCCGCCCGAATAAATCGGCATCGATTCATGAAGGCCAAACTCCGCAGAGAAATAAGCCACCGGCCGCGCGCGAAGAACGCCGGCGTGGATTCCCCCCCACGTCCGTTCGTCGCGAAGGTATTCGCGCTGGCGACGGAAGGCATAAATGATTCGGCTGTGCAATCCCATTTGCGCGGCACGCCGTTCGATCTCGGGCAGCTTCAGCGACGAGAGCAGGACAACGGGATTGTGATTAAAAATTCTCCAGTTCTCCAGGGCGAAATCCCGAAACAGGCTGGTGGAATTGGCATCCCAGCTCCACCAGAGATTGCGCGCGAGGGACCACAGCCTTTCCTGAAGCGGAGCAATAAATCGGTCCAGCGACCGGGCTTCGCTGACAACCGGCGCGACTTCCGATGCAGCCTCTGTGAGCATGCGCACTTCGGATTCATTGAAGACTCTGGCATCCACGGTCTGAACCACAAGAACACCCTGCAATACGCCGCGATCCACCAAAGGAACACCAAGAAAGGACTGGTAAGCGTCTTCTCCGGCATCAACGAAGTATTTGAAACGCGGATGATTCTGCGCCTGCGGCACATTCACCGGCCGCAACTGTTCGGCAACCAGTCCTGCCAGCCCTTCGTGCAAACCGAGACGAAGATTGCCAATGCACGAACGGCGCAACCCCAGACTCGCCGCCAGGACCAGGTTTGCCCGGTCCGGCTCCAGCAGGTACGCCGAACAGACATCGGTCTTGAAGCGCCGCGCGATCAACTCCACTACATTCATCAGCGTCTCGGCCGGTTTTCCGGATTCCTGCGCGAGTGCTGCAATTTCCTCCAGCGTGAGTACGTGCAGCGCATCGCGCGTTTGTGTCGGATGATTCATTTACCGGGTTCTCCTTCTCTCGAACTGTGAAGATGAAGATTGCCACTCTTCCTGAACCTGAACAACATTACCATTCAGGACCCTGCGATTGAGTTTATCGATCGCCAGGGCATTGTGGTTACTGTCGTTCAGCTGCACGTAGGCAAACGCGGGCGATCCATTGGTCACCAGATCTCGAACCAAGCGTACCGAGTCCACCGAAAATCCGTAAGATGTTACCCACTCCCGAAGTTCCGATTCCTTACAGTTCCATGGAACATTAGATAAAAGTAATTGGGGCATGGCACCTGCTGAAAAGCGAAGTTTTCAATTCCCTGGACAGCAGTGTCTTGGCTGGAGGTACGGCACCGTACCGTGAACCTTCTTGTAAACCTTGTTACACGAGACTGTCAAGACGGTATTGCCTTACAATTAGGAATTGTATTTGCTTACCCATGAGAAGGAGAGGCGTCAGACCATTTCGAAACAGTGTTTGCGGAGCACGTTTCCCCATGAAAGTGATGAAAGCACATTTATTAAAAACCCGGCTGGGTTGGTTGTCCATTGGCATCACATTCGTCCTCTCCTGTTGCTTCCTGATCAGTTCTGCCAAAACCGCACTTAGCCAAATTCAGGTCCGAACCGATCTTGTGGTTGTTCCGGTCTCCGTGAAAGGGCCCAACGGCGATTTCGTCACCGGTCTCGCCAAAGAAGACTTCAGAGTACTCGAGGACGGAAGGCAGCAGTCAATTCTGAATTTCGACTCCGATCCGCAACCGATGTCCATCGCGGTCATCATTGATGACGGGGTCACCAATAATGCCCTTCAGCGTGTTGCCCCGCTTCTGTTTGTCATCAGTGCCGGTTTCACTCCGGATGATGAAGCCGCAGTATTTCGCTTCGATCAGATCGTCGACAGGCTTTCCGACTTCAGTAATGATCCGAAACAGCTCGAAAAGAGCTTTAAGGTGATCTCCAAAATCGCGGAAGCTTACCCGGTCGGTCAGCAGGAACTAATCACCGGCGGACCGGGATGGCTGCGTTCCACGCTCCGGATTTTTGATTACGGGAATAAGACCGGCAGCGACAATCGTGTGATCCACAATGCCGTATATGAGGCCGCGAATGCGCTGAAGAGCCGTCCCGGCGATCGGCGCCGGATTATTCTTCTCATTTCCGACGGCCAGGGCGCGGGGAAAAACAACGTCCATTCGCTCGATCAGAATACGGATCTGCTGTTACGCAACAATATCCAGGTATTCGCGGTCTCGACGGAATACGGCCGGTTCGGCTCGTTCGGCGCGCTGAGTTCGTACGCGAACGTTACCGGTGGAGATGTCCGGGACGGTCAATCCCAGGGTGCCATGGAACACGCGTTCAATCAGATTACTGAAGAAGCGCGCCGTCAGTATGTCCTCGGATATCGTTCCCGCAACAATGAAGGCACTCCGGGCGAATTTCGAACGATCGAAGTCAAAATGCGGCAGCCGGATCTGAAAGTCACTCATCGCAAGGGCTACGCATGGTATTCGACTCCGTAGCGGGCCGCGGTCGAAACTCCTTCGCTCACACGTTGCGCCGAAAGATCCGGGGCCGGTCCGCGATTATTCTGATGGGTGTCTTGATTCTGCACGGCTGCTCGAGCAAACCTCCCACTGCCAAAATCTCATCGGTAGCAACATCCGTCGTTCGTGAGGATTTCCCGCTGTCCACGGGCTCGTACTGGATCTATCAAGGCAAAGTGAAATGGCAGGACGGAACACAGACACGCGAATCTCCCATCACCTGGAAGATGGCTGTCGCTCGCAGCGAACAAATCGGAAAATTTAACGTTTCGTTTGTGCAGGGTCATCCGGAAGATCTCGCATGGTATGTTCCGGGAAAGGCTCGCGAGAATCACGTCATTGTCAGTGCTGACGGAAAGTATTATGAGCTCACCGCGGTGGAGGACCTGTCTTTACTTCTATCCGACGAGACGGAGATTTCGAAAAAGCTGAGCGGAATCCCGCCATTCATGGAGTTGCCACTTCGGCCAGGATCATGTTACGAGAAGGCCGATTGCTGGGAAGTCGGAGTACCGCTGCCGGCAAAAATTGAAAAGATCAATACACCTGTGGTTCGGGACGACGCAGTCGAATACAAACTCGAACATCGATCCCCCGCGGGGCATACATCGTTGCAGTTCGTCCCTGGAATTGGCATAACGTCATATGTGTACGAACGCTTTGGCACTCCGGGAGAAGCAGAGGTGCAATTGGTGGAGTTTCACCCGGGAGGAAACTGATTCCGCAGCTTACGATTTAGGTAAGATAGCGAGCCGTAAAGTCTTGAAATGACTGGGGAATAAAACTCCTATGCATCGCGGCAGCAGACGTGCCACTGTTAAATCGGAAGAAAGTATGAAAGGAGCTGCTTTGTGAACCATTTTTTGATGGAATTCATTATTGCCGCCACCTTTGCCACATTGGGACTCACCCTCGTGCTGCGGCATTCCAATCCCTCGCTGCCTCCTTCACTGGAGTTGCTGCGCACGATGGCCGTGATTTATCTGGCGATATTCAAGAAGTATCGTGCCGTCGACACACATAACATTCCGAAATCGGGACCGTTGATTCTTGTCGCCAACCACACCAGCGTATTCGACCCGGTCTGTCTTCAGGTCAGCTGCCGCAATCGTGCAATTCGATTCATGGAAGCTCGCGAATACTATGAGAGAAGACCTCTGTACTATATATATCGCCTGCTTCGTGTCATTCCCGTCAATCGCAACGGCAACGACACTGCAAGCATCCGGGCTGCGTCACGTGAACTTTCCAACAATGGATGCATTGGCATATTCCCCGAGGGCCGCATCAGCGATGATGGCCAGTTGAAAGATGCGCGGCAGGGTGTCGCTCTGCTGGCATTGATTTCGAACGCCACAGTGGTGCCGGCTTATCTGGATGGGGCCAATCCGTTTTCAGGAATGATCCTGGATTTCTTCCGATTCAACCGAATCACAATGAGCTTTGGTCCGCCCATTCGTTTCTTGGATCTGGCAGGGCAACATCGCGATAAGGAGGCCCGTGAAATCGCACTCAAGCGTATTATGGACGGCATTGCCGCGCTGAAAGCGAAATCACAGGTTCAAGCGGGAGAGGTGGCATGCACGCCGAAAATTCAACAGGAATCGCCGTAGTCCCGCCGGAACAAAGATCCATCTATCCCATTGCATTCCTGGGTTCAAAGGGCTCCAAAAACGCGGATGCCTATCTGAAAGATTCAGCGACTCGTTTACTGCTGAAATTTTTCGAACTCAAGGGATTACCAACACTCAAGGAGGAAGACCGGCGAGAGGAATGGTACGAGGATTGGATTGCCTATCAGGCTAAAAACTCGCTTTATGCCTCAGTCCTGTCTCCCGAGGCATATTCCCATCATGGAACATGCTTTGATTTGCTGCGCTATGCCCGTTTCCTCGAGTCCTTTGCTTATTGCAGTCCCGCCCACGGATATAGCCTCCAGGTTACATTTCTCGGACTCTTCTCCATTCTTCTGGGATCCAATGACGATTTGAAACGGGAGGCCGTTGCGGAGTTGGAATCCGGAAAGCTGTTAGCGTTCGGTGTTTCTGAAAAGGATCATGGTTCGGATCTGCTTTCGAACGAGTTCACCATCAAACGCACGGCGTCGGGTTACAGTGCCAACGGAAAGAAGTACTACATCGGAAATACGGATGCCGCGTCGATTATCGCTGTGCTTGGAAGAGTCATCGATGACGCCAAAGTAGAGCGCTCCTTTCGCGCGCCATTCATGCTGATGGCGCTTCGGCCAAGGCAGTCTGCAGAATTCAAAAGCCTAGGAAAGATCCGTACTTTGGGAGTCCGATCTGCCAATGTGGGGGCCTTCGAAGTCGCCGGGCATCCGGTTCCCCCGACGGATGTCATTGCAGAAGGGCGTACCGCGTGGGATTCCATATTCGGCACAATTACTCTTGGTAAATTCTTCCTCGGATTCGGCTCCATCGGCATGTGTGAGCATGCCATGGAAGAGGCCGTGTCTCACCTTCGCAATCGAATGCTTTATGGCAAGCCGGCCCTTGAGATGCCTCATCTCGAATCCAGCGTTGCTCATGCCTATGCACGCCTGACCGCGATGAAACTGTTTGCCTATCGCGCAATCGATTATGTCCATGGCGCAACTGCAGACGACCGGCGATATCTTCTCTACTGTGCGGTCCAGAAGGCGAAAGTGAGTACCGAAGGCGTGAAGGTCATGGCCCAGCTTCAGGAGTGCGTGGGCGCGAAAGGATTTGAAAGCGACACCTACTTTGAAATGGCG
>JBGPBY010000394.1:0-7001 GCA_041481485.1 Terriglobia bacterium | reverse complement strand
CGATTGATAAACTCAAGAATCTCCTCATACCGGTCCCGCCCCTTGTCGACCAGCGTCGGATTGCGGAAGTGCTGGATCGGGCGGACGCACTGCGGGCCAAGCGCCGCGCCACTCTCGCCAAACTCGATACGCTAACTCAGTCTATTTTCATCGACCTCTTCGGCGACCCCATAGTGAATCCAAAGGGTTGGCCTTTGAAGAAGTTTCGAGATATCGGCTCCCTCGACCGTGGCGTCTCGAAACATCGTCCTCGGAACGCACCTGAATTGCTTGGGGGGGCTCACCCCTTAATTCAAACTGGAGAGATCGCAAATTGTGGCGGCTACATACGTTACTACCATGCCACCTATTCGGATCTTGGATTGAGACAAAGCAAATTGTGGCCGACAGGTACCTTGTGCATTACAATCGCTGCCAATATCGCAAAGACTGGTATTTTGACCTTCGCCGCATGTTTCCCTGACAGCATTGTGGGCTTCAATGCCAAAGCTCCAGAAACTGTGGAGTTTGTTCGGATCTGGCTTTCCTTCCTGCAACAGTCGTTGGAAGAAAACGCTCCTGAGTCCGCACAGAAGAACATTAACTTGGCTACATTGCGAAATTTAGATATCCCGTTCCCGCCGCCAAAACTGCAAGCCGAGTTCGCGCGAAGAATCGTGGCAGTCGAAAAGTTGAAATCTGCCCATCGTGCATCGCAAACCAAACTCGATTCGCTTTTTACTTCCCTCCAGCATCGAGCATTTCGGGGAGAGCTTTGAGATGCATCCCTTCGAGCCGCGCTTCACCATAACCAATTCCATCACGTTCGGTCTGACGGCGATTGAGCGGGCGCGAGGATTTCTGGAAGCGGCGACTCTGTCGTCCGACTGGGTGCAGCGCATGAGCCAGCGGGCGCTGCTGCTGGAGGCGCATCACACGACACACATCGAAGGAACGCAACTCACGATTGAGCAATCGGAGCGGCTGTGGGCGGGCGAGACTGTCGAGCACACTCGTCCGGATGATGTTCGCGAATTGTTGAATTACCGGGACGCGTTCAATCTGGTCTCGGAGTATCTCGAAAGTGGCGAGCCTGTCACCGAGGGACTGATCCGCGAGATTCACAAGCGCCTCGTGATCGGAGTGCGCGGAGGCCAGGGCGGGCCTGGCGCCTACCGTACGATTCAAAATTACGTCGCCAACAGCAAGACGGGAGAAATCGTGTACGCGCCTCCTCCGCCTCACGATGTGGCGCCAATGATGCAATCACTCGTGAGCTGGCTACGCGATCAAACGGAAATTCATCCCGTCCTCGTGGCTGGCGTTGCGCAATTCCAACTCGTGCACATCCATCCATTCGTCGATGGCAACGGACGAACGTCGCGGTTGCTGTCGACTTTACATCTCTATCGGACTGGCTACGACATCAAGCGCCTGTTCACGCTCAGCGAGTATTACGATCGCGAGCGCCGGGCCTTCTACGATGCATTGCAAGGAGTGCGGGATCGGGACATGGATATGACCGGCTGGATTGAGTTTTTCGTTAGCGGCCTTGCGACCCAGATGAAAGAAGTCGCCGAACGCGGCAAGAGGATTATCCGACAGGACCTGATCACTCGAGAGTTTCGACTCAATTCTCGCCAGGCGTTGGCAATAGGCCATCTATTGGAACAAGGCGAACTTCGCCTGGAGGACATGGAAAGTCTCTGTCCAGGCACGAACCAGAGGTCGTTACAACGAGATCTTCGGGGTCTCGTTCAGCGAGGAGTCGCCAAGGCCACTGGCTCAGCCCGGGCCGTCCGCTACAAACTGAAAATAAAAGACTTATGAAGTATCACGACAGAATCGCGACAAGTATCACGACACAATTTGCGCCAAGAATTTGGGTGTCCACCGGAAGGAAACCGAAGACGCGGCTGGGGTTATTCGAACTTGCGACAAACTTGCGACATTTGGGCCAAAAATGGCCAGCTGTTACAAATTGAAACTAAATGACTTATCGGAACTTGCGACAAACTTGCGCCAAAACTTGCGCCATTTTGGACCGTTTCGGGTATTCGCAACGGGCTGACAATAGGAAACTTATGAAGACTTGCGCCAGAATCGCGCCACGAATCGCGCCAAAATTCCCGTATTTGTGGCGCGATTCTCGCCTGGAGCCCTGAGATCGGATGACGAGCCCGTTCACATTCCTCCAGTCCGAATGGCCTGAAATCTACGAGGCTGGAACGAAAGCGGCATCATCCGTGCATCCCGATCCGAGAACGGCGTGCTTCTATGCCCGGCGCGCTCTCGAGCTGGCGGTGAGCTGGGCATACAGGCACGACGGTTCCCTACGCGTTCCCTATCAGGACAGTCTCAGCGCGCTCATCCACGAACCCACGTTCAAGGCCGCCGCTGGAGACGCGGTCTTCAACAAGGCACGTGTCATCACGCAGCTTGGGAATCAGGCTGTCCACAGTCATCGTCCCATTCAGCAATCCGATGCGCTCGTTGCGGTGCGCGAACTCTTTCATGTCGGTCATTGGCTGGCACATACGTACGCGCGCAATATGCGGCCAGCGCCCGGCCTGAACTTCGATCCCAATGCTCTGCCGAAAACGACACCAATTCCGAAGCAGACGCTGGAACAACTCCAGCAACTCGAAGCCGGACTTCGCGAACGTGACGAGAAGCTCGTTGCGCTTCATGACAACAAGAAAGCGCTGGATGAAGAGGTCGCGCGGCTGCGCGCCGAAGTCGCGGAGGCCAGGAAGGCCGCGGCTGCGCAACGGGACACTCACGACTATTCGGAAGCGGAAACCCGCGACTACTTCATCGACCTGCTGCTCAAGGAAGCCGGCTGGGCGCTGGATCAACCGCGCGACCGCGAATTCGAAGTCGCCGGGATGCCAAATAATCAAGGTAAGGGATTTGTCGACTACGTGCTCTGGGGCGACGACGGCAAACCGCTTGGGCTCGTCGAGGCAAAACGAACGCGCCGCGATCCTCGAGTCGGACAGCAGCAGGCCAAACTCTACGCCGATTGTCTGGAAATACAGTACGGCCAGCGTCCGATGATTTTCTATTCCAACGGATACGAGCATTGGATCTGGGACGACCTCCACTATCCGCCGCGCGCGGTGCAAGGCTTCTATAAGAAGGCGGAACTCGAACTGGCCGTTCAACGCCGGTCCACTCGCAAGCCGCTCGGCGAAGCCGATATCAATGCCGATATCGTCGAACGCTACTATCAGACACGCGCAATCCGCCGTATTGGTGAGGCCTTCGAACGCGACCACGACCGAAAGGCTCTGGTCGTCATGGCGACCGGCGCCGGCAAAACCCGCACCGTGATCGCGCTTTGCGATCTGCTGATGCGCTGCAACTGGGCAAAGCGCGTCCTCTTTCTGGCGGATCGAGTTGCCCTGGTCCGCCAGGCCGTCAACGCGTTCAAGATTCATCTACCGAACGCATCGCCGGTAAATCTGGTAACAGAACGAAACGAGGAAGGGCGGGTGTTCGTCTCGACCTATCCCACCATGATGGGATTGATCGACGAAACGGCCGACGATCAACGGCGGTTTGGTCCCGGCCACTTTGATCTCATCATCATCGATGAGGCTCACCGTTCCGTGTTTCAGAAATACAGAGCCATCTTTGGGTATTTCGATTCGATGCTGGTTGGACTCACGGCGACGCCCAAAGATGAGGTGGATCGCAACACCTACGGCCTCTTCGATCTGGAGAACGGCGTTCCTACAGATGCCTATGGCCTGGAAGAAGCGGTGCACGACGGATTCCTTGTTCCGGCGAGAGCCGTTTCCGTCCCCTTGAGATTCCAGCGGGAGGGTATCCGCTACGACGACCTGTCCGAAGAAGACAAAGAGCAATGGGACGCCCTCGAATGGGACGACGAGGGCGGCGTTCCCGACAGCGTCGCGGCTGAGGCTGTGAATAAGTGGCTGTTCAATGTCGACACCGTGGACAAAGTGCTCGAACACGTGATGACCCGCGGACTCAAGGTCGCCGGTGGCGACAGGCTGGGCAAGACCATTCTGTTTGCCAAGAATCAGGACCACGCGAAATTCATTGCCGAGCGGTTCGACGTGAACTACCCGCACTTGAAAGGACACTTTGCCCGCGTGATTACGTTCGAAACGGAGTATGCACAAAGCCTGATCGATGAATTTGGAAAGAAGGAGAAACCGCCGCACCTCGCGATCTCGGTAGACATGCTTGACACCGGCATCGACGTGCCCGAGGTCGTCAACCTGGTGTTTTTCAAAATCGTGCGGTCCAAAACCAAGTTCTGGCAGATGGTCGGGCGCGGTACGCGATTGTGCCCGGACCTCTTCGCACCGGGACAGCACAAGGAGTACTTCTTCATCTTCGACTACTGCCAGAACCTGGAGTTCTTTAACCAGGATATCGAGACAACGGAAGGCGCGCTTGGCGCGTCACTAAGCAAGCGTCTGTTCAAGGCACGGCTTGAGCTTCTTTCGGAATTGGATCGTTATCCGGCGAGCAACGCAGGAAAGGCCTCGGTTGAGGAGCATTCCACCTTGCGGGGATCCATCGCGAAGCTGTTGCAGGATCTCGTGACCGCCATGAACCTGGAGAACTTTATCGTTCGGCCAAAGCGCCGTCTCATTGAGAAGTATGCGAGGGACGAGTCGTGGATCGCCTTGTCGCCGGAGGAAATCGCAGAACTTTCGCGTGAAGTCGCTGGTCTGCCTTCGGAAGTCGAACCGGAAAATGAAGAGGCGAAGCGGTTCGATCTGCTGATGCTGAAACTCCAATTGACGTTGCTGCAGGCGGCTCCCGGATTCGAACGGTTGCGGGATCAGGTGAAGTCCATCGCAGGATTGCTGGAAGAGTACTCTACGATTCCAATGGTCCGGCAACAGATGGCATTGATTCAGGACGTGCAAACGGATGAATGGTGGCAGGACGTCACAGCGCCCATGCTGGAGTCAGTGCGCCGGCATCTGCGCGATCTTGTTCACTTGATCGAAAAGCAGAAACGCAAACCGGTGTATACGGACTTCGAGGATGAGATGGGCATGGAAACTCCCATCGAGCTGGCAGGATTTGTGGCGACAAGGAACTTTGAGAAGTTCCGCGAGAAGGCGCAGGTGTTCCTCCGCGCGCATCAGGATGCCGAGGCCATCCGGAAGCTTCGAACCAATCAGCCGTTGACCAGGAACGACATCTCGGAACTCGAGCGAATGCTGGCTGAAAGCGGCGTCGGCAGTCTGGAAGAGATTGGACGTGCAAAAGAAACGTCGAAAGGTCTTGGATTATTCGTGCGGTCGCTGGTGGGTTTGGATCGAGAAGCAGCCAAGGGTGCTCTCGCCAGTTTCCTCTCGGGTAAAGCGATCAACTCCAGTCAGATTGAATTCCTCAACCTTATCGTGAATCACCTGACGGAACATGGTGTCATGGATGCCAGTCTTCTTTACGAATCTCCGTTTACCGATGTCACACCTTTGGGACCAGAAGGGCTCTTCAATACAGAACAGGTCAACGAGTTATTGGAGGTATTAGACCGCATCCGGAAAACTGCCGTCGCCGCCTGATATTCGGATCGAATGAAGACCTCTAATGTCCCAATTTGCGGGTAGCTTCTTCAAATCAACGGGAAGGAGGATTATCGGTGGCGATTCTTTCAAAAGAGCAGCGCAGGGAGCTTCAGGACGCGATGAAACGCCGTTGGGCGAAAAGGCGTTCCCATCAGAGCGTGGTCAAACAAGGCGTGCCACGAGGTACGCATGCGCGAAGCGAAATCGCACAATACGCCGATGACTTCAAGAACGAGAGTGGGATGCAGTGGCGAGAGAACCGCGGATCCCCACGGTCCAGGCTCGGTGCGGCGCGCAAACCCGTGACGCCGTCCTGGCAAGAGCGTCTGACCGCGCTTCGATCGGCGGTGCAGGCTCGAAACGGCGCCGTTGCCGAAACGCCTGTCAAGATCAGCTATGTTATCGATGCCGCCCAGTGTGCACAGTCGAGAGCTCTCGTTGTCCGTTCTGCAGTACACCGGATCAAGAGCAACGGCGAATGGGGCCTCCCCAATCTGCAGGAGACTTGGCTTCATGACATCGATCTGTTTGAAGAGGCGGATCAAAAGCTTCTGGCGCTCCTGGCCGGCTGCCGCAACTCCGGGAGCACGTTTCCCGGCATGGACAACAGACACTATCTGCGCGCGGCCTCTTACGAAGTGCTGATTCCGGCGTTATGCGCCACGGGCCGCTGCTTCTTAAAGCCACTCGGCGGCCGCTCCGATGGCCTGATGCGTCTGGATTGGGACGGCGGGCCACCCTGGTTGCTCCAGATTCGCGTGACGCGGGATGAGGCGGCGCGCTGCTATACGATCGCCGCGACAATTGCCCGCAACGAAAAACAGATCTCACTTTCCGAGCCTGCGGTGATCGCGCCCGGCGTTGTAATCCTGCGCGATCGCATCGCGCGGTTCGATGATCTGGGAGCGCCAGAGTGGGTCCAACTGCTTCGTGAGATTCAAAGCCTATCGGTTCCGTTCGCGGCAGGGCCGAAACTGATGTTGGAAATCGCGCAGTTTCCATCCCTTCCGCCGTTCGAACTGCCCGAAGAACTGAGTTTCGAGCAACGTTCTCTCGCCATTCCTCCGCATCTGAAAATTCGTGCGGGAGAGCGGCGATTTTACGGTCAGGCCATGCTTCGGTGCGAAGTTGAATTCGATTACGGCGGAACGCGAGTACCCGAATCCTGTCAGGATGCGGCGATTCACGATCCCGCTGCCGATCGATTCTTCATCCGCGACCGAAGTGCCGAGGCCCTGACTCTTGTGAGACTGGCGGCGTTGGGCTTTCGACCTGCCGAGTCCTGGGGCCGGCACCGGTGGGAGCTTCCACCATCCCGGCTTCCCGCGATCGTGCGCACCTTATCGGATGAAGGCTGGCGGGTCGAGGCGGACGGCAAACTCTATCGCCGCAGCGTCAGCTTCAACATGCAGGTAACCTCCGGAATCGATTGGTTCGAGTTGGGAGGTCAAGCCCTCT
>JBGPBY010000393.1:0-7005 GCA_041481485.1 Terriglobia bacterium | reverse complement strand
TTGATCGCATTCCTGCAATTGACACTCTGGTCAATAAGCCGGCCGGTTATCGGTTGTCTTTGACTTTCAGGCATGGAACCATCGGGATATCCATGTCTCGCTGACCGCAACTTCAAGATTCGACAACCGCGTTAGACGTGTAGCCGACCGGAAGCCGGATTGCACAGGTTTCATGGGAAAATATGCGAATGCAATTGCGATCGTCGAATGTCCGTCTCCTCGGAATTTTTGTTGTCATTCTGATCGTCCTCTCCGTTGGCACTAAGTTGACTGCTCAATCCGACTCCGACTTTGACCATGGATTCATTGCCTATTCGAAGACGGCCACCACTGACCCGGTGGCCAGACTGCAGCGTCGTATCGATTCCGGCGAAGTCGCTCTCAAATCCGAACCTCACCTGGGGTATCTGCGGGCAATTCTCCGCGAATTGAATGTGCCGATCTCTTCGCAAAGTCTCGTCTTTTCGAAAACCAGTTTTCAATTCACCCAGATCGCTCCGAGGCGGCCGCGGGCCCTCTATTTCAATGATGAGGTTTATGTCGGATCCGTGCAGGGCAGCAAACTGTTGGAGTTTGCTTCGGTCGACCCGAAACTGGGAGCGGTTTTCTACACGCTGGACGAGGAGGAAAAGGGGCCGCCACGGTTTCATCGTGAGGTCTATTTCTGCCTCATCTGTCACGATTCCTCCGCGATCACAGGTGGCGTTCCGGGATTCATGACTCTTTCGGTGATGCCTGACAAAGAAGGCAACGCAATCCGGTCCGCTCCCGCCAACGCTATGAGTGATCAAACCCCGTTCAGTGAGCGGTGGGGCGGATGGTATGTCACCGGAACGCATGGAGCCCAGCACCATCGTGGCAACATGCTGGCCACGGTAGCCACCGCTTCAATGTTGGATCGGATGGACTGGTCAAAAGGCGCCAACCTGACCAAACTTGACGAGCATATCGACATCGCGGAATACCTCACTCCAAGCAGCGATATCGTGGCCTTGATTGCACTGACTCACCAGACTCGGATGCACAACCTCATCACACGTGCAAATTACGAAACACAGCGAGCCTTGCGAGATGAAGAGAGCACCAGTAGCGGCTCAGGCCCAGCGGGTGGCTATTCGGGCGTCACCAGGGAGCGGATCCGTGCCGCAGTAGAACCTCTTGTCCGCGGCATGCTTTTCGTCAATGAAGCGCCGTTGACGGATTCGGTTCGGGGAGTTTCCACATATGTGACGGAGTTCGAGAAGAGCGGGGTTCGCGATCACAAGGGCCGGTCGCTGAAAGATCTGGATCTGAACCGCCGATTCCTCCGTTATCCGCTCAGTTACCTGATCTATTCGCCGTCGTTCGACGCTTTACCCGATCCGGCAAAGGCTTATTTTTACGAACGAGTCAGTTCCATTCTGTCCGGCACCGACACGGCAACTTTCGGCCACCTCAGCGCCGAAGACCGCGCCGCGATTCGCGAGATCCTCATGGATACCAAGCCGGACTTTGCTCGAGTGGCGCGCTAGTCTATGGAAGCTGTGAATGGTTGCGCTTCCCCAGTGTAGGGGCGGTTTATGACCGCCCGCAATTGAGAGGCTTCCATTCCTCCCAATTGCGGGCGGTCATAGACCGCCCCTACACTGGGGAAGCCCAACCATTCACAGCTTTATAATCCTCCCTTCTACAGTTACTCAATTTCATCGTGAGAGAAACCGTGTTTTTATGGGGAAATCAAGAAAAGCCAACCGGGCTTCACTGCGCGGTGTCTATTAACAGGCTGAGATCTCTTGATTTCGTAACAACTGGAGCGCTGATGCGGAAGCGGCGGATTCGATGCGGAAGCTCTGTTCTAATGTGTTTCTACTTTCTTTCGGCCTACCTCCACGCGCAGACCACGGCAGCGGTGCGTACTCCCCCGACCCGTCTGAGAGTCTTCATCGACTGCGAGTATGAATGCGATACGGAGTACCTGCGCCAGACGATCGAATTTATCGACTATGTGCGCGATCGGGAGACGGCCGATCTGCATGTCCTCGTGACCACACAAGGAACCGGTGGCGGTGGCACGGCCTGGAACCTGAAGTTCATCGGGCAGGATTTTTTCAAGGACCGCAATCACACCCTGAACTTCACCACAGCGACAACCGCCACCGATGACGATCGACGCAAAGAGCTGGCGCGCGTCTTCAAAGTCGGTCTTGTCAGTTACGCCGCCGAAACAACCGTCGCGCCAAACCTCGACGTGTCGTTCAGGCGTCAGGGAGAAGAAACAACGGCCTCCAAACCCGAGCGAGACCGGTGGAATAACTGGGTATTTCGGCTTGGCGCCGGAGGCAACATGAGCGGAGAATTGACGAGCAACAATCGCTCCTACCGGCTCAATTTTTCCGCGAGCCGCACCACCGAACAGTGGAAGGTCAATGTCTCCATGTTCAGCAATACGAATCAGTCCACCTTCAAGGTGTCCGACGACCTGACGGTCAAGAGCAACACGAATGGATGGAACATCAACAGCCTTGTCGTGAAAAGCTTCGGCCCGAGATGGTCCTATGGCGCCCGGTCTTCCATAAACCATTCCAGCTTTTCGAACACCGGCCGCTCCATTGGCGGTTCACCCGTCATCGAGTTCGACTTCTTTCCTTACAGCGAATCCACGCGCCGGAGCCTTACGGTCCAGTATTCCGCGGGCGCGACAACGTTTCGATACCGGGAACTCACCATCTTCGACAAGCTTGAAGAGACCGTCCCCAGCCATTCGCTCAACACCTCGCTCGGCCTGCGAGCTCCATGGGGATCGCTGGGCGGGACGGCGAACATCTCACAGCATCTGAATCATACGGATCGCTACAGGTTGTCGTTCAACGGCAACACGGATATCCGGCTGTTCAAGGGTTTCTCGTTCAACATCTACAGCCAGTACGACAAGATCGCCGATCAAATCGGACTCCGAAAGGAGGAGGCCACAACCGAAGAGGTTCTGCTCCGGCTCAAACAACGCGCCACCGGCTACAGTTACTATCTTAGTTTCGGAATCAATTACAGCTTCGGCTCGATCTACAACAGCACAGTCAATCCGCGGTTCGGGTTTTAAGCGTACGCCGGACGCGCTCGACGCACAGCGGTCAAATCGCTTATCCTCTGATTCAAGGTCCTGTGAAAAACTCACTGCGCAGCTTATTTATTTTTCTGCTCTTCGCCAGCCTGACACTCGCTCAGGGACCGCGCAGTGCACCGCAACCGGTGCCGATGCCTCCCGCGATCGAAGCTCCGCGCGATGTTCCTTTTCCCGGCGTGATGCGCCTTGAAGTGGACGCGACGGATCTCGATCATCGGATTTACCAGATTCGCCAGACCATTCCCGTGGCAAGGCCAGGACCGATGGTTCTTCTGTATTCACGCTGGATCCCTGGCACACACTCCCCGGGCGGACCACTCTTCAACTATGCGGGGCTGAAAATCAGCGCCGCCGGAAAGCCCGTCACGTGGGTGCGCGATAGCGCCGATGTATTTGCCTTTCACGTGGAAGTTCCGCCGGGCGCGAATGCCCTTGAAATCGAAGCCCAATACCTGACACCGGTCGAAAGCTCGCAGGGTGGTGCCGCGATAACGCAGGAGATGCTGCGCCTCAATTGGTACGCCACCGCGCTCTACCCTGCCGGTTATTTTGCGCGGCAGATTCAAGTGGAAGCGAGCCTTCGACTGCCGGACAGCTGGCAGTTCGGCACGGCACTGGAGACAGCGTCATCGAAGGGTGGTTTGACGACATTCAAGACCGTTTCATTCGAAACGCTGGCCGATTCGCCGGTCATTGCGGGCAAACACTTCAAGAAGATCGATCTCGATCCGGGCGGCCGTTCCCGGGTGACTCTCAACGTAATGGCCGATGAGCCGGAATTTCTTGAAGTGACTCCGAAAGTTCTCGAAATCCACCGCGAACTGGTGCGCCAGGCCGACAAACTTTACGGCGCGCGTCACTATGACCACTACGACTTTCTGCTGTCGTTGAGCGACAGGCTCGCAGGAAGCGGCATCGAGCACCAGCGTTCCAGCGACAATGGAACCGACCCGAAATACTTTACGACCTGGGATACGGCCTTTATCAGCCGCGATCTCCTGCCGCATGAATACAACCATTCGTGGAACGGCAAGTACCGCCGCCCCGCCGATCTGTGGGTTCCGAACCTCAATGTGCCAATGCGGGATAGCCTGCTCTGGGTTTACGAGGGCCAGACGCAATACTTCGGTCAGGTGCTGCAGACACGCGCCGGATTCCTGACGCAACAGCAATTCCTCGACAACCTCGCAGGAATAGCTGCCACCTACGACGCGCGGGCTGGACGCAGTTGGCGCAGCCTGCAGGACACCACCAACGATCCGATTATTGCCAACCGCCGGGCCATTCCCTGGACGAGTTGGCAACGCAGCGAAGACTACTATTACGAAGGCATGCTCCTGTGGCTCGATGTCGATACCTTGATTCGCCAACGTTCGAGTAATAAGCGCTCGCTGGACACCTTTGCGAAGGCGTTCTTTGGCGTGAACGACGGAGATTGGGGACAGTTGACTTATACGTTTGAAGATGTCGTCCGCGAGTTGAATGCTGTCGAACCGTACGACTGGGGAACCTTTCTTCGAGCACGCCTCGATGAGACATCACCTCATGCTCCTCTCGACGGAATAGAGCGCGGCGGATATCGGCTGGTCTATACCGAGACTCCGACCGACTTCGCGAAGGCAAATGAATCGCGGCGCAAGGTGATCGATTTGAGCTTTTCGCTCGGCGCTGTTTTTGAAACCAACGGCAGGATCTCTTCCGTGTTGTGGGACGGGCCGATATTCCGAGCTGGTTTGACTTCAGAGACTCAGGTTGTCGCCGTTAACAACATCGCGTTCGATGGCGACAAACTCCGAGCCGCCGTTAAAGCAACCAGGGAGAATGGCCCGCCGGTTGAATTGCTCGTCAAACAAGGCGATGTCTACCGGACGATACGGCTGGATTATCACAACGGGCTGCGCTACCCGCGACTCGAACGAATCAACGAAACGCCGGCGCTGCTGGATAATGTACTGGCTCCCCGTTAATGTGAGCTGTCCGACTGTATGGGCGGTCTATGACCGCCCGCAATTTGGAAGATTGCAGGCGTCTCAATTGTGGGCGGTCATAGACCGCACCTACAGTCGGAATCGGATTGACCTTAGCCTGCTTATTTCTCCAGGTGCAGGCTCTGCAGAGGCCGCGGCGGATGGACCTTTCGCCATAACCGCATCGCGATCGCAAGAATTGGCCCGGCAATCGCTGCAGCGGCGGCCAGGAACCGAAGTTCGGGTAGAGCGATCAATACACCGCCGAGCAGAACAGTGATCAGTGCGGCCGATCCCGGACCGCCATTTACTCTAATCTGCGAGCTGTCTATCCTCGCGCGCTCAGGAGACGTGAAATCTGCGGAGTCGATACGATCGGTCCCGTCCATCAAATTCAGCGCCTCGACCACAATTCCGCTGAGAAGTCCGAGCGCCAAAAGTGGCAAGACGGATGTTCCCTGGAGTGCATACGAACCGGCCACAAATATCAGCGGAACTGCGGCCAGCAATAAGAGCACTGCCAGGTTCTGCTTCGCGGTGTACCGGGTCTTCGGATGCAGCACTCGCTGAACTGCCTTTCGTTGCAGCCGGAACAGCACTATGCCGACGCCTTGAAACCAGAACCAGAGTCGCCCGCGTCCCTGCTGGTACTGCTCCAGCATGTCCCCCGTTATGGACTCTTCGCCAGGACCTGAACAGAATACCTTCAACAACCAGAGCACGAACCTGGGTGCGTTGCGCTTCATACTTCGCCTCCACTAAGTTGCGGCAGACCTTTCCACAGTTTTATCAGAGACCGCTGCGTATCCCGCACAAGCCGGAGCCCTCCCGCCGTTGCGCGGAAATGGCGCTTGGCTCTGCCGCCGCGTTCGGCGGTCGTTTCTCCGAGGGAAGATGTAATCAGTCCCTTTTCCTCCAGGCGCGTGAGCGCATCATAGACACTCCCGAGGAGCACAGCGCCACCGGTCCGGGACTCGATTTCATTGGTTATGGAAACGCCATAAGCCTCATCGCCGATGCGGATAATCGCCAGCATGACCATCAGCTCGAAATTGCTTAGGCTGAGCGCAGCTCCCATATATTCGAGATTCTAGAATAAATATGCCGGGAATGCAATCGGTCGTGGTGAAGGAACGCGAACCAGGAAATCCCTCTCCCAACGGGAGAGGGGCCGCGCAGCGGCCGGTGAGGGGTACCATAAGTAACAATTTTTACATGCGGTACCCCTCACCCGGCCTTCGGCCGCCCTCTCCCGTTGGGAGAGGGATTTCCTGATTCGCATCCCATCAGCGTCTACAGTCACTTGTTCCAGGCGTGCGACTTGTGATAACAACGCGCCAGGCGTATGAAACTTCTGGCTTCAATTCTTGCTGCCGCAACGCTCGTTGCCCCGCTCTCCTCGATGCAGGTCCGGAGCGCGCCGCATGTCCACCTTGCTGGAGACTCGACGATGGCGGATAAGCCGACCGATCCGCCAAATCCGGAGCACGGCTGGGGACAGCTTCTGCCAAAGTTCTTCAAGGACCCGGCGATGATCGTCAATTACGCCGCAAACGGGAGAAGCACCCGTAGTTTCATCACCGAGGGTCGCTGGCAAAAGCTGATCGACGCCCTGCAGCCCGGCGATTGGGTGATCATCCAGTTCGCGCACAACGACGAGAAGATATTTCCTGATGCCCGTGGGGAGTTTCAAGACAACCTGAGGCGGTTTGTGGGAGATGTCCGCGCGAAGAAAGCGAATCCGATTCTCGCCACACCTTGTGCACGGCGATCGTTTGATGAGACAGGAAAGCTGGTCGACACGCATGGCGACTACCCGGACGCGGTTCGCGCTGTCGCGGCGGAGACGAAGGTTCCCTTGCTCGAAGTGAACCGTCTGACCATGATGCTCGAGGAAGGCCATGGCGCTGAAGGCTCCAAGCTCCTGCACCTCTGGAT
>JBGPBY010000392.1:0-7020 GCA_041481485.1 Terriglobia bacterium | reverse complement strand
ACGCTGCCTGACGAGGCCGAGGCGTATGCGGCGCTTCTGACGGCGCCCCAGGGGATGCCGGTGGGCGCGATGATGCTCGGCTACAACGGCCCGATCTCGGAGGGCGAAAAGGTTCTCGCCCCGGCCCGGCAATTCGGAAAGCCGATCGCGGATCTCGTCGGGCCGATGCCGTACACTGCCAGACAGATGATGTTGGACGACCGAACGCGACTCACGGACTTCAGCGCTACTGGCGCTCCGCCCTGACTGAGACCGTCTCGGACGGGTTGATTGACCTGCTGGTGGAAGGCGCTTCGAAATTCAGTTCACCGCTGAGCGCGATGATCTTCTTCTATATGCACGGTGCTGCGGTGCGTGTCTCACCGACCGGCACTGCGTTTGCCGCCAGACAAGCGCAATGGGATTTTGATTTGATCGGGCAATGGTCGAACGCGGCTGAATCATCCAGCCACATCGCGTGGGTGAAATCTCTTTGGGACCGGCTTGAGCCCCACCTGCCCGGCAGAGCCTACGTCAATCACCTGGCGTCGGACGACCGTCCGGAAAAAGTACGTACCTCGTTCGGCCAGAACTACGACCGATTGCGTCTCGTGAAACGCGTGTACGATCCGACGAACCTGTTTCGGTTAAATGCCAACATTGCGCCGTAGGGTGTGCCGCGGCCGTCGTGCCTGGTAGCGACTACACAACCACTCAACCTCTGAGTATGCCTGCGGCGTTATGCGATCGTTCGTACGGGCAGCGGTGACGCGACGACCGAGAGCCAATTTGTCCACGTCAGATCGGCTTGTCCTGTTCTCCTTGTCTATTTTGGCAAACCAGCAAATTCTCGCGCATTGCGGATCGTTCCGCATTTGAATGGCGCCCAAGAAGATCCGGGTTCGCGGCTAAGAGGGATTCCTTAGGACCTTTTCGTGCTTGCTGTCATCCAGAACCAAGGCGATTTCACGACAACGCGCGCGAACTTTCAGGAGTGTCGTTGGGATCGACAGCTTGAAGGGAGGACTTATGGCCTTTGAGGTCTTCGCACATTTGACAGTTCGGCCCGGACACTTGGAGGGCTTCAGGAAGCAGGCGGCGGAGTGCATCAGGCTCACGAAAGAGAAGGACACCCGAACGCTGCGCTACGACTGGTTTCTCACGAGCGATGGCACGGAGTGTGAGGTTCACGAGGCGTACACCGGGCCGGAGGGGCTGATCGAGCACAACCGCAATATCCTCGAAGCTCGTAACAAGTTGTTTAAGGACTACGCGGACAACCACTTCATGACGGTCTATGGAGAAGCATCGCAGCCTCTCCTCGATTTGTTCAAGGCACACGGAGTGGGGTTCAAGTGGTTTTACTTCGTTCAGGGGCTGGAGCCAACTTCGGGTCCGTCGCGGCCTCCGGTGGGTGGCGAGACCAAGCCTGTATGAGCCGGCCATGAGGAAACGACTCAAGCAGGCTGCCGTTGTTTTCGTCGTCCTCTTCGCTGCTGCTCAACTCGTGCGTCCCGATCGCGCGAACCCGCCAATTGATGCGAGTCGAACGATTCAGGCGCACATGGGGACGGCGAGCGGACTCGTCCCGATTCTGGATCGCGCATGTCGCGACTGTCACTCGAACGGGACCGTGTGGCCTTGGTACACGCAAGTCGCGCCCCTCTCCTGGCTGATGGCGCGCGGCATCGCGGAAGGACGAAAGGCTGTCAACTTCTCGGAGTGGGGCTCGTATTCGTCGAACCGGCAGCGAACGCTGCTGGCCGAGTCCTGCAGCGACGTATCGGCCGGCAAGATGCCCGGTCTGTGGACGCTGCTGCAGCCCGAAGCGCGCCTCTCGCCCCGGGACATCGAGACGATCTGCGCGGCTGCTCGGCAGGACACGCCCGCGGCGACAGAGTCTCAATAATGAGGACCGGCGTTTCGCCGGACAGAACGCACAACGCTCATCTTCTTTGAGGTCAAGCTATGACGACAACAACTCTCGACACAAAGGTGCATGACTTTCTTGCGCAGAAGCGCATCGCCGTTGCCGGCGTGTCGCGCGACAACACACATCATCCGACTGGCAATTTGATCTATCGCCGGTTGAAGAGGACCGGGCACGAGGTCTTTCCGGTGAACCCGCACATGCAGACCTTCGACGGCGATCGTTGCTATCCTGACCTGCAATCCATCCCGGGCGGAGTCGATGGCGTGGTGATCGTGACGCGCCCTGAGGTCACGGCGCGGATCGCCCACGACTGCAACGATGCCGGCGTTCGCCGCGTGTGGATGCATCAATCGATAGGGAAGGGATCGAGCGTCTCGCCGGAGGCCGTCGAGTACTGCCGTCAACATGAGATCGGCGTGATCGCGGGTGCCTGCCCGATGATGTACGGCGACAACGTCGATTTCGGACACACGTGCATGCGCTGGATCCTCAGACTTACTGGAGGACTGCCGAAATGAACCGGCGCCAGATTGCATGGATCCTCATTCTCATCGTCGATGGGGGCTACGTCGTGTGGGGCGCGATGGCGGCTGTAGCGCCCGATGGTTTGCTCGGGCCCGGTGGCAAGGCCATTCTACCCGCCGGCTACGAAGGCTACTCCGGCGGTTCCTGGTCGGAGCTTTTGCGCACGTCTCCAATAATTGCCAGGTACATGATCGTGCTCTTCCGAATGTATGGCATCTACAACGTGTTGTTCGGACTGATGGGGAGCACCATCGCTGTCACCGCCTTCCGCCGTGGCGATCGCTGGGCATGGTGGGTGTTGCTGGTCGGCAACACGATCGCACTGGGATCGGCCATGCGGTACGACTGGATCGTGAATGCCATTGGGCCGTTCGAAATCACCGAATACCTCGGCATCGCTTTCGTCTGCGGTGCTCTTGCGGTCACAGCTCCGTTTCTCGCACCTGCGCGGCCACTTCTAAGGGCCCGAAAATAGCGACAGGCAATCCGCTTCGGCGCGGTCGTCATGACCACTGGAATCGACCATTCCTATAGCGGAGCTTCCTCGAAGGATTCCCTGTCTTAACGGAAAAACCTGAGACTGCGATGGTGGGTTCTTCTTCGAAATCCCGCATATCTCGATAGACGCGGAAATTTCCGCGCTGGAGGTTTCCAAATGGACTGGTCCCGGGAACCAAAGACCCATCGGTTAAGCGATGTCCCAGGTTGGAGATTCTCTGGAAAGCGAAATTCACCGAGCCTTCACCTTTTTTGGGCGCCCAGGCCTGCCCAAATGCCGTATCCGGCAGACTGCAGAACGCGGCGGCCAGAAGAACCACCGGACCCGTGCGGCAAACCTCTTTTAAGTGCATACAGTCTTTCTCAGAGGGAATTGGAACGTTTGGATTTGCGCCTTTGAGCGAGGGCTTTATCAATGGCAGAAAGTACGGCGTCGTTCTTTGCGGGTACTCGGAGCACCACGGCCAAGGTTTCGCTCAGCTGTGGCTCGGTGTCGAACTGTTCCGCCTCAAGTTCAACAATTAACTTCGATGTCCGGTCACTGTTCGCCGGCTGGTTTGGCAGCGACACGACATTCGGCAGCTTGAGCTCGTTGCATTTGCCATTCTCAATTTCGGGAACAGTCCATGGCACGGTGGCCGTCACATTGAGCAACTCGATGGGAACGTCCCAAGCCGCGTCGTTCCCGCTGCCTTAACCCGCATTAGTCCTTACCGAGACTTTAGAAGCGATGAAATGTTATCGAGGACCCACAGTTCAGGTGCACGAGTTACAGTGCTGAACACCACGCGTGACCCATCCGGGTTCAAAGACATGTTGCGGAGTTCCATTGTGGACAGTTCAGAAGGAGCCTTGCCTCCCTCCGCCGAGATGCGCAGCAACTGGCTCCGCTCCTGGCTGTCGCCCATGAACAATATGGACCGCCCATCCTTGCTCCAGGTAAGACTCCCGAATGCGGACGGATAGAGTTCGCGGTAACCGCTTCCATCCGTGGCGATCCGGACCACAGGCCCCACAAACCCCAATTGTCTGGCTGTCGCCAACGCCAGGGTACGCCCGTCGGGACTCAGCGCCAACCCGTTAATGACGATACCTGCTGTCGTTGGCTTCCAGATCTCTTTGTACTGACTTGTCAGGAGATCAAACGCGACGATCCTGTTGCGTTGCACCACGTACAGCGTCTTATCGTCAGGCGAAATGGTGACGGCACCGACGTTTGCAAGTCCAACCGGCGGCTCTGGGACACCAGGCGGCAGAGCAGCTCCCGTAATCATCTCCTTGAGTAACGCGGCAGCCACGCCAAGCGATCTGGATTGACCGCTTTCACGGTCCAGCACGGAAAAGTCTCCCCCAGTGGATATCAACAGGGATTTGTTGTCGTGAAACCAAACAGGCGCTCGCACCTGAGATTTTATGGAGTAGACGCGCTCTTCATGGGCGTCGACCGAATGAATCACGAGTTGGTAGTTATTCTGTTGAAGACCTCTCAAGAACGCGATCCACTTGCCATCTGGAGACCATGCAGGGCTGCGGTTTTGATCCACGGAGTTACTCGAGAGACGGGTCGCGGGACCTGGAATCATACTGTCCGCTTCAACATGTGCTATGAACACATCGCTGGCCAGACGGTTAGTGTCTCCTCTCGCGAAGTAGTAGGCTCCGGAGCGCGTCATGGCGATGGGACTGATCCTTCCCGTATCTTTCATGAGTTGCACCGGCTCGCTGAGGCTCTTTCCGTTCCGTATTTCCGTAGACCACAGTGCGAAACTACCGGAACGATTACTTACGAAAACAATGTGATTCCCATCCGGTGTCCACATGGGGGACTCATTCACGCTGTTCCCTTTTACGACTTTTACTGCTTCGCTCGATTCGTTCGCCGCCAGGATGTAAATATGTTTTTCCGCAGTGTCGAAAGCGTCATTGGACAACGCTGTGGCTGGATTTTCTGGTAGAGCGGAATAGGCAATGAACTGGCCGTTTGGTGAAAGAGCCGGACGATTCGGCGCATTCTGCCGGAGCCGCCGCCCCAGAGACTTGATGATTCTCTTTGAGCCATCGGTGGCGGACACCCACGCCAATTCCCAGCTGCGATCACTCCTGGAAGTATTTACAAGAATCGACTTGCTGTCTGGAGACCAGGCCACGGGTTCAAAAAACGTGAACTCCGAACCGTTTGCAGTTGGCTCAGTGGCGAGAAGAACACGCGAACTGCTTTGCGGCTGATTCGGCATTACCCGCAATTCATAGCGATATTCATTGGCACACTGGCACCAAACCCACGCCACCAGCTGTCCATTGGGTGAAAGCATCGCACGAAAGGCGGAATCAGGGTTCGCCCCGCTGGTCTGCAGGAGACGTTTGGTGCCTCCGGTAGCCATGTCCCGGATCACCATGTCGCCAATAGGCCAGTCCGGTCGCGACATCCAGCGGCCGTCGGGAGTGATGAAAGCGAAATTATCGGCGTCTGCTCCTGTGGATATCAGACGTTGCCTCGGTCCATCCACGCTTGGCGCTCCGCCGAGAACAGCCATGCGCGACCGGGCCTCTGCTGCCAGTTCCGTTTGATCCGCATAGCGGCTCAAGACGAGCTCATACGCCACGTGAGCTTCGCGCTGACCCAGTTTTTCCTGACACGCACCAATATGAAGCTGGGCTCGCGCCGCGATGTGCTTTGGCGCACTCTTTTCCTGGATCACCTTCTGGTAGGTCTTGATGGCCTCCTTGCAGTTGCCGTCAACTTCTTCCTGATGCAAACCCGCGCCTAACAATATTTCGGCTTTGTTGCTTTGCCCCGAGAGCGCAAGCGTCAGACTCCCCAACAGCACCGCAGTGCAGATTCCTGTATGTCTCATTGTTTCCCACCTCCTGAGGCGAGTCTGCCGGAACTGTGCGCGTGTTGCTTCATGGCCTGTTCAAGCGTGTTTCAAGATTCGTTCATCCATCGAAGCGGTATCCCGATCCGCGGACACTCACGATGTAGCGGGGATGGCGGGGATCCGGTTCGATCTTGGCTCGGAGATTATTGAGGTGCGTGTAAATCACGCGGTCGGTAAGGAAGATATCGCTGCCCCATCCTTCTTGCAGCAGCCGGTCGATGGAAAGCACTTCCCCGCGATTCTCGATGAGCAGGCGAAGCAGCTTCAGTTCAGACGGCGTCACCTCCACGAGTCGGCCTCCCCGCCGCAACTCATGACGCGAGAAGTCGACCTGCACGTCCCCAAACCGAAAACATTTAGCAGCAGGTGCGCGAAGTCCGCGACGCAGCACGGCCTGGATGCGGGCCACGAGTTCTCTGGGGCTGAAGGGCTTTGTCACGTAATCGTCGGCGCCGAGCCCGAGCCCCAATACCTTGTCCTGCTCCTGACCTTTCGCGGTCAGCAGGATGATGGGAGTGCGCGATCCAGACGATCGCAGATCCCGGCAGACGGTGAATCCGTCCCTGCCGGGCAACATAACATCAAGCAGGATCAAATCGAAGCCGCCCTTAGCCGCGGATGCGGCGCCGGTGTTTCCGTCGCCGGCGACTTCTACCTCGTATCCCTCCGCCTCGAGGTCATCCTGCAGGCCAATGGCGATCGTCGGCTCATCCTCGATGACAAGAATGCGAGTCATGCCGCACCTGCCAGGTGAATCGAGAACGTGCTGCCCTCACCCTCGCGGCTTTCCACCCGAATTTCGCCGTGGTGGGACGCCACGATATGGCGGACAAGACTCAGGCCCAGTCCCGCGCCCTTAACCTGCTTTTCCAGCTCTCCATTTCCCCGGTAAAACTTTTCGAAGATCTGGGATTGTTCGCGGGCCGGAATCCCGACGCCGCGGTCGCGGACTTGCACGCGCACGCCGCCGTTGACGGCTACGGCATTCAGCCAGACCGTCGTCGATTGAGGGGAGTACTTGCAGGCGTTGTCGAGCAGGTTTCGCAATGCCGAGGTCAAGGCCTCGCGGTCGCCGCGCACAAGGGGCAGGCCGACAGGAATATCGGCTTCCAGTTGGTGTCCGGATCTCAAACCCTGCGGGCGAAACTCTTCAGCGAGGGAGTGGAGCCAGGCCGAAGTATCCAAAACTTCGAAAAAGTACTGTTT
>JBGPBY010000391.1:0-7021 GCA_041481485.1 Terriglobia bacterium | reverse complement strand
GGTATGCCTGGTGTTGCGCCGAGAAATTGCTCTCTGTCCCCAATTTATTACCGTACGGGCTCGGGCGGACGCTCGGGCAGCAGGACGCCACCACCGAAACTTAGGTGCTTCGAAAGAGTCCCGCCCTTCTTCAGCTTGACCGCACAGTATTTGAACTCGGGAATTTTCCCGAACGGATCAAGCGCGGGGTTCGTGAGCATGTTCGCCGCGGCCTCGTAAAAGCAGAAAGGGACAAAGACCACGCCACGCGGCGTCCCATCATCAGCGCGAGCGTAGAGAGAGATCTCACCGCGGCGCGATTGGACGGTGATCGTTCCGCCGGGTTCCACATCCAGCGCTGCGAGATCGAGCGGGTGTATCGACACCACAGGTTCCGGTTCAATGGAGTCGAGTGCCGAAGCACGCCGCGTCATCGAGCCCGTATGCCAATGTTCGAGCTGACGACCGGTGATGAGCACCACTGGATACTCCGCGTCCGGCTGCTCCGCCGCATGAATGAGGTCGGCAGCCACAAATTTTGCACGCCCGGACTCGGTCGGAAAATTCTCAATGAAGACCACAGGGTCGCCCGGGTCGCCCTCTTTGACGCACGGATAAGTAACGGACGATTCCCGTTCCAGGCGATCCCAGGTAATGCCCGCGATGGAATCCATGCACTGGCGCATTTCATTGAAGACATCGCGAGGATGCGCGTAGTTCCAGTCCACGCCGAGTCGCCGAGCCAATTCGTTGAGAATCCAGAAGTCTTCCCTTGCATCGTCCGGTGGCTCGATGGCCTTGCGTCCCAACTGCACCATGCGGTCGGTGTTCGTAACGGTACCGACTTTCTCGGGCCAGGCAGTCGCGGCAAGTACGACGTCGGCAAGATACGCCGTCTCCGTGAGAAAAATATCCTGCACGACCAGATGATCGAGAGTCGCGATCGCCTCGCGCGCATGATCCACATCCGGATCGGACATCGCCGGGTTTTCACCCATCACGAACATGCCGCGAATGTCGTGTTTTTTGGCAGCGTTGATTATCTCAACGACCGTGAGACCGGGATCCGGATCGAGAGGCATGCCCCACAGCTTCTCGAAACGCTGCCGCGCGCGCGGCGCCGCCACCCGCTGATAGTCGGGATAGAACATCGGGATCAAGCCGGAGTCCGATGCTCCCTGCACATTGTTTTGTCCGCGCAGAGGATGCAGACCCGATCCCGGCTTGCCAATTTGTCCTGTCGAGAGTGCCAATGCGATCAGGCAGCGAGCGTTGTCCGTGCCGTGAATGTGCTGGGAAATTCCCATTCCCCAAAGGATCATTGACGCCTTTGAGGTGGCGTATAGCCGGGCGACCTCACGAATCGTCCGGGCATCAATCCCGCAGATGGGCGCCATTATTTCCGGAGAAAACTTTTTCACGTTTTCCGCCAGCGCGTCGTAACCGGACGTGCGATCCCGAATGAAAGCCTCATCCACCAGTCCTTCTTCAACAATGACGTAGAGCATGGCGTTTAGGAGCGCGACGTCGGTGTCCGGATTGAACTGCAGATAATAGGTGGCGTGGCGGCCCAGGTCGCTGCGGCGAGGATCGGCGAGAATCAATTTCACTCCAGCCTTCGCCGCGTTCTTGATCCAGGTAGCGCCGACAGGATGGTTCACCGTGGGGTTCGCTCCGATAACGAACATCACTTCCGCGTTTGCCACGTCGCGCACCTGATTTGAAACTGCGCCGGAATTGATGCCTTCCATCAACGCCGCGACGCTGGACGCATGGCACAAGCGGGTACAGTGATCGACGTTGTTGGAACCAAAACCGGTGCGGATCAGTTTCTGGAAGAGATAGGCTTCTTCGTTGGTGCACTTGGCGGAACCAAATCCCGCAAGCGAGCGCTTTCCGTAGGCGTCGCGAATTTCGCGGAATCCTTTAGCGGCGGCGTCCAACGCTTCTTCCCATGTCGCCTCGCGGAAAATCTCGCGCCAGTTGTCGGGATCGACGACGAAGTCTTTGTGCTTGGGTATTCCGGGCTTGCGAATCAGAGGCGTGGCCAGCCGATGTTTGTGCTGCACGTAGTCGAAACCATAACGCCCCTTGACGCACAGGCGGCTCGAGTTCGCCGGCCCGTCTTTGCCCTGCACGTACAGAATCTTGTTGTCCTTGATGTTGTAGGTCAACTGGCACCCAATGCCGCAGTATGGACATACCGAATCGACCTGCTTATCGGGCGCTTCCAGCGCGGCATTGCGCGCCGGCATCAACGCGCCGGTCGGGCACGCCTGCACACACTCGCCGCAGGCGACGCATGTGGAATCGCCCATCTGATCGTCGAGATCGAACACGATTTTCGATTCCCCGCCACGGAAGGCATAACCGATTACGTCATTCACCTGCTCTTCGCGGCATGCCCGCACGCAGCGGTTGCACTGAATGCACGCGTCGAGGTGGACAGCCATGGCCGGATGCGAAAGGTCTTCAACCGGTTGATGACGCGCTTTGAAACGCGGCTTGCCGACCGCCAGCTTCTTTGCCCAGAAGTCGAGTTCCGAGTTCCGCGTGTATGCGGTCTCCGGAACATCCGACAGCAGCAACTCGAGTGACATTTTCTGGCTGGCCACCGCCCTCGCGCTGTTGGTCGTGACCTCCATACCGTCCCTGGGATAGCGGCAGCAGGACGGCGCAAGCACGCGCTCGCCCTTCACCTCCACCATGCAGGTGCGGCAGTTGCCGTCCGCTCTCATGCCTTCCATGTAGCAGAGGCGGGGAATCTCAAGGCCACGCTCATCGGCAATCTGGAGAATGGTCTTGTCGGCACCGGCGACTACAGTCTCTCCATTCAGGATGAACGATACGGCTGAAATTGTTGCAACTACAGACTTCTGAGCCACTACTTCACTTCTCCGGAAAAATGTTTCAAGATCGAGAGCACGGGGTTGGGCGCCGCCTGACCCAGGCCACAGATCGACGCATCCATCATCGCGGATGAAAGCTCCTTCAACAACGGCTCATCCCACTGCTTCTCTTCCATCAACTGGAGCGCTTTCACGGTCCCCACGCGGCACGGAGTGCATTGGCCGCAGGACTCTTTGGAAAAGAAACTCATGACATTGCGCGCGGCGTCCGACGCCTTGTCGTGATTCGACAGAACCACAATCGCAGCGGATCCGATGAAACAGCCGTACTGGTTCAACGTGTCGAAATCGAGCGGGATATTCGCCATCGATGCGGGCAGAATTCCGCCAGATGCTCCGCCAGGCAGATATGCGTACAACTGATGTCCTTCGAGCATGCCGCCACAGAATTCATCGATCAGTTCCTGTAATGTGATGCCCGCCGGCGCGAGATGGACTCCTGGTTTCATCACCCGGCCACTGACCGAGAAGGAACGAAGCCCCTTGCGTCCGTTTCGTCCCTGACCGGCGAACCAGGCAGCTCCGTTTTCAATGATGCTCCGCACCCAGTGCAATGTCTCCATGTTGTGCTCGAGCGTGGGCCGCCCAAACAGGCCAACCTGCGCCAGGTACGGCGGCCGCAATCGCGGTTCGCCGCGCTTGCCTTCGATCGATTCGATCATCGCGGATTCTTCACCGCAGATGTACGCGCCGGCGCCTCGCCGGAGATGAATCTCGGGAATTTTGCAGGGTGGATTGGCTTGAAGCGCCGCAAGCTCGCGCTGAAGGATCGCACGGCATCCGTGGTATTCGTCTCGGAGATAGATATAGATCGCATCGATTCCCACAGCCCAGGCTGCAATGAGCGCGCCTTCGAGGAACCGGTGGGGATCTCGTTCCAGATAGTAGCGATCCTTGAAAGTTCCGGGTTCGCCTTCATCGATGTTAATCGCCAGCATCCGCGGCGCAGGCTCAGCGGCGACCAACTTCCACTTTCTGCCTGCAGGAAACCCAGCGCCTCCCAGACCCCGCAGTCCGGAATCCTCCATGATCGCGATGACATCCACTGCCTGTTTTTCCCCCGTAATGCAGTCTGCTGCGAGCGAATATCCTCCCGAGGCGCGATACGCGGCGTAGTCGATATATTCTGGAGTTACTGAACCTTCCTGGGGATGGGTCACATGATTATTTCGAACCGCTTCCGCGACCCGTTCCGGAGTGGCGTACTGAATGGGATTCTGGCCGACGATAGCCACCGGCGCGGTTTCACATCGCCCGACGCAGGGCGCGTGCAAAACACGCACGTCCGTGCCCAGCAGACCCGGCAGTTTCGCAATCATGTTCCGAGAGCCTGCGAGTTCGCAAACGACTGAATCACAGACGCGGACCGTGATTGCGGGCGGTGAGGGCTCGCCTTCTTTCACGACGTCGAAATGGTGGTAGAACGTCGCTACCTCGTAGACCTCCGCCATCGCCAGCTTCATTTCGGAAGCCAGCGCGACGAGCCGGCGCGCGGACAAACAACCGTATCTGTCCTGGATTTTATGCAGGTGCTCGATGAGCAAATCCCGGCGGTGGGGAGCATCGCCCAGTAATTCCCGCACTTCTTCGAGTGCCTGCGGGTCCACGCGTCGTCCCTTAGGCGTTGACCGTACCTGGCTACCTCCCTTCTTTTTCTTCGACTTCGAACCGGGGACGGATGAGGGGACAATATTACTCATAGGTTTACTGCAAACACTCCATTCCCTTCACAATAGCCGGCATCGGAAAATGCGGCGGATGCCATGCTATCATCACCTTATTTATCGAGAATAGCCCTAGCCCCACTGGCCCAAAGGTTGTCACAGTCGATGCATGTCGAATTTCTAGCGATTCCCCGCCGCCTCGCCGGTATTTCGGAAGTCGAAGTACAGGCGGATACTCTCGGGCAGCTCCTCTCAACCCTGGCAGTACAGTTCCCTTCCCTCGGCAAATTCATCATTTCAAACCAGCTTCACCCATCTTTTATTGCCAACTTGAATGGCGATCACTTCGTCAGGGACCCGGAAACGGAATTGGGAGAAAACGACCGCGTGCTGATCCTTTCCGCCGACGCCGGCGGGTAAAGGGAATAACCATGACCTTCGGTTACCACGGTTGCTACCTTCGCATCGATGTTTCTCGCGATGCTGCAGAGCGGATCCCTTTGTCGGACGATCTTCTTCGACAGTTCATTGGAGGCAGCGGGCTCGGTGTCAAGCTCTTGCTGGACGAAGGAACCGCCCGGCTCGATCCCCTCTCCCCTGACGCGCCGCTCATTTTTGCATTCAGTCCACTGGTGGGAAGCCCGCTCACCACTTCGGCAAAATTCGCCGTCGTCAGCAAGAGTCCACTGACCGAACGCATCAATGACTCCCTGGCAAGCAGCGGCTTCGCGATTGCAGGAAAGGGCTGCGGTTGTGACGCGATGCTGATCGTGGGACGCGCGACGGAATTGTCCGTGCTCATTATCGAAGGAAGCGAACGCGCAGACGGTGTCAAACAGCCCCGGGTCCGGCTCGAATCCGCGGCAGAGTATCGCGGGGCAACCTGCCGCGAAACGGAGACAGGACTCAAGGCTCGGCTCGGCGCCCACTATCGAGTCGCGTCGATTGGACCGGCAGCTGAAAACAATGTCCGATACGCCACGATATCGCACGATGGCCGGCATGCGGGACGTGGCGGCAGCGGGGCCGTTCTGGGCGCGAAGAACATCAAAGCCATCGCTATCGCTGGAAATCTACGAACGGAGTGGAGCAACCCCGCGGAGTTGACGACGCTCAGCAAGTCGCTTTCGAGGAAATCCTTCGGCCCCGCAACCGCGAAGTACCGGGAACTGGGCACGGCGACGAACTTGCTCACATTCAATCGCCTGAGCGCGCTCCCAACACGCAACTTTCAAAGCGGCACATTCGAAGAAGCCGTCAACCTTTCTCCCGAACAACTGGAAACGCTTCGTCCAAAGACCCGCAAGAGCTGCGTGGCCTGTACCATCGGCTGCGAACACATTTACGGGAACGGTGAAAACGGTGTCCGCATCGAGTATGAAAGCCTGTTCGCTCTGGGCTCGCTGTGTGGGGTGGGCAACTCCGACACGGTGCTTCGTGCTTCTCGACGGTGCGATGAACTTGGAATTGATACGATCAGCACCGGCGGAACGATCGCCTTCGCGATGGAATGCGTCGCGCGCGGATGGCTCGACGAGCCCTGGCTGACATTTGGAAGCAGTGAAGCATTGTTGCGCGCCATCGAATTGATCGGTGCACGCGAAGGTATCGGAGACTTACTGGCAGAGGGCAGCCGCCGAGCCGCGTTGTCAATAGGTCATAACAGTATTGCGATAGCACCGCAGGTCAAGGGACTTGAGATTCCGGGGTACGAACCTCGGGCGCTCCAGACCATGGCGCTCGGTTTTGCCGTAGGCGCTCGTGGGGCCGATCACAATCGCAGCGGCGCCTACGAAGTGGACTTCTCCGACAAGGTGGACCGAAGGCGGGTGACTCTGGACGCGGTCCGTCATGCCATCGAAACGGAAGACAAGGCCGCGCTGATGGACTCATTGATCCTGTGCAAATTCCTGCGCGGCGTGTTTGAGGACTTCCATACCGAGACTGCGGAAATGCTGCGTTACGTGACCGGCTGGGATGTTACGGCCGATGAGCTGCGGGAGACAGCAAAGCGCATCGTCGCCGCGAAGCGTCAGTTCAATCTACAAGCAGGCTGGACTCTCGATGAAGACACACTGCCGGAACGATTTCTGGACACGCCGCTGCCCAGCGATCCGGAAGCGTCGCTAAGTCGAGAGCGTCTCGAGTGCCTGGTGGCGGAGTATCACCGGCAGCGAGGCTGGTAGGCACGTGGGGTGGGGGGGCCACGTTGTGAGTTGTCAATTGTTCTGCTGTACATTCGTCAAATGTACCTGGCGAACTGGCCCAATGGCGAAATTTAAACTCAAAATCGTCTGATCCATGTTCACACGTGGACGCCGCCCGCTTCCCCACGTTGTGAGTTGTCAATTGTTCTGCTGTACGTTCGTCAAATGTACCTGGCGAACTGGCCCAATGGCGAAATTTAAACTCAAAATCGTCTGATCCATGTTCACACGTGGACGCCGCCCGCTTCCCCACGTTGTGAGT
>JBGPBY010000390.1:0-7048 GCA_041481485.1 Terriglobia bacterium | reverse complement strand
CGCGTGCCGGCGGCAATGTGGCGCAATATTCGGCGGACCTTTATCGTGACTTAGGCCCGAGCGGAAACCTCTACACCTATCGATGGCAAAACGGCACCACTTCCCTGGCAATTGCTGCCGGCGGGATCGTTCAAATGGGGGTGTGGTACAACTTATCGATCAAGGTTCATGGGAACCAGCTTGATACGTACAAAGATGGCGTCTTGAAGTCCCAGGCCTTCGACGGAACCTACCAATCCGGCGGCGTCGGCTTCGATGGACAGGCGGGAACCGTAGCGCAATTCAACAATATCTTCGTGCGGCGCTATGCGCCTCTGGAACCTGTCGCCTCCTTAGGAACCCCGGCTCCTCCACCCAGTCCTCCGCCTTCCGGCGGTAGTCACGTTAATGTGGCGCTGGCTGCAAATGGTGCGACCGCAACCGCTTCTTCCTTCTACAATGCCGCGTACGGGCCTTCCGGCACCATTGATGGCGAACGCAGAGGAATCGCGTGGAGTAATGGCGGAGGATGGAACGACCTCAATGCGAGCCTGTTCCCGGACTGGCTTCAGGTGGATTTCGCCCGGCCGCAGGCGATCGACGAAGTCGATGTCTTTACGGTTCAGGATAACTATCAGGCTCCAATCGATCCGACACCTTCTACTTCATTCAACCTGTACGGAATTACCGATTTTCAGGTTCAGTATTGGGATGGATCAAACTGGGTCGCGGTGCCCGGCGGAAGCATCAGTGGCAACAACAAGATCTGGCGCCAGATGACGTTCCCGGCAATTACCACTTCGCGGATCCGCGTTTTCGTTACAGGAGCGCTGAATGCCTACAGCCGGATCACCGAAGTTGAAGCTTACGCCTTGAATAGCGTCCCGGGATCAATTTCAAAGAGTTCTCCATCGAACGGTGCAAACGGACAGTCCGCAATCCCCCTGTTGAGTTGGGGGACAAGCGGTGGCGCCACCAGTTATGAATACTGCGTCGATACCATCAACAACGGGGTGTGCGACACGAACTGGATCAGCACCACCAATACCAGCGCCGCCATCAGCGGCCTGAACAACGGTACGAATTATTCGTGGCAGGTGCGGGCCCGAAACAACTCAGGAACCACGGATGCCGACGGAGGTACGTGGTGGGCCTTTACAACTGCACCCGCTGGCCCAATTAACGTTGCGGCGGCAGCCAATGGCGCCTCGGCGTCTGCCTCTTCATTCGCCAATTCGGGATATCCGGCGAGTTCGGCAATTAACGGCGACCGCAAAGGAATTGGATGGGGTAGTGGAACCGGCGGCTGGAACGACGGCACACAAAATCAATCGCCCGACATTCTGCAGATTAATTTCGCCAGTGCAAAAACGATCAGCGAAATTGATGTCTTCACCTTGCAGGATAACTATCAATCGCCAGTGGACCCGACGCCGACGATGACGTTCAGCTTGTATGGAATCACCGATTTCCAGGTCCAGTATTGGGACGGCTTTCAGTGGCTGACGGTGCAAAACGGGAACATCATCGGCAACAGGCTCGTCTGGCAAAAGATTTCATTCCCGGCAGTGTCGACAACAGGCATTCGCGTTGTGGTGAACGGGGCGCTTAACTCCTGGAGCCGTATCGTCGAGGTCGAAGCGTACTAGTTGAGCAGATTCCGGAGATTGAACTGCGCATCCTTGTTGTCCGGCTTTAAGCGCAGCGCCTCACGGCACTGAGCGATCGCATCAGACACGCGGCCTGCGTGTTGGAGAGCAAAGCAAAGATTGCTGTGGGTTTCGGAATTATCCGGCGAGATCCGCAACGATTCATCGAGGTGCCAGATTGCATCTGGAAAGTTTCCGGCCGCGGCATCCAAAAGACCCAGATCCGCTAATGCAATCGCAAGATCCGGCTTCAGGCGCACCGCCTCGAGAAGGTGCGCTCTTGCTTCTTCAAACTTTCCGGAGCGCAGCAATGCGTGTCCAAAGTTCGCATGCGCTTCGGGATACTCCGGGTTGATTGCAAGCGCCTGCTGATACTGACTGACGGCTCCAGTCCAGTCGTCGGCCCGAGCAAGGATGACGCCCAGGTTGTTTTGAATAACTGCATTTCGTTCGGTCACCGCCAATGTGTGCTGGAAGAGCATTCGGCTGTCGCTCCAGAACCCAATCTGATGCCAGGTCCCGGCAGCAAAGACAATCATTATCACCAGAGCCGCGGCCGCGGCTGCCTGCTTCAATCCCGGATGTGCTTCGATATAGTCTGCGATTGCCCATACGACGACAAGTGCAAGTCCCACCTGTGGAACATACATGTACCGGTCCGCATGCGACTGTGCCCCAACCTGAATAATGCCGATGACCGGTACCAGCATTCCCAGATACCAGAACCAGCCTGTGAATATGTATGGGCGTGTGCGCATGACCAACAAGGCAGCAGCGCTGATGGCCAGCAACACAAGCAACGCGAAAATGGCGTTAGCGGGAACCGGCGGCGCTGCCGGATATAGCACTGCCAGATCTTCCGGCCAGAACGTCTGTTGGATGTACTTGACGTAGGAAATGGCAGCGTTCTCCATTCGCACTGTAAACGGCACTCGCGTCAATGAAGCGACCGCTCCGTAACTGCGTTGAGCTGCGACAGTCAGCACGCTGGAGACCGCACTCATGACGAGCAGTGGCAGTTTCTCAATCACAGCCAGCCGGGATTCATGCCAGCGCAGCGGCCAATGAATTCGCTGGAGTGGCCAGAAATCCAATAACAGTAAAACCAGAGGAAAGGTGACCAGCATCGGCTTGGCCATAAGGCTCAGAGCAAATGCGAAACACAGCAGTACATAGCGCGATGCAGCAGGCCGGCGGATATAGTTCAAATAGATTCCAAATGCAACCATCGCGAGAAAAGTGCTCAACACATCCTTGCGCTCTGCGATCCACGCAACGGATTCCACATGCAGCGGATGCAGCGCAAAAACCGCAGCGACAATCGAAGATCTCCATAGCCGGTGCGTCATTCGAAAAAGAAACAGGAACAGGAGAACTGCGCTTCCGGCGTGGAGCATGACGTTGACGACATGAAGTTCGGCGGTATTGATGCCGAAGATCTGCGCTTCAAACAGATAGGAGATCCAGGTCAGCGGATGCCAGTTCGCGCTGTGATAGGTGGTGAGAGCCCACTTTACGGCCGAAGCCGTGATGCCCGACTTCAAAATTGGATTTTCGTAGACATACTGATCGTCGTCGTACGCAACGAACCCGAACCAGAAAGTCTGTGCATAAACGATGACAGTAACAATCGCAAGAACGACGCAGACTCCAGAAACGACAAACGTCGAATTGACGGGTGGTTGTTTGCTTTTCTCAGCGGGAGGGTTCGCGCGTAATTCGCTTGTGCGGCGAGCCTTCTTCGCTTTCATCGGGAGAGTGTACAGGAATTCCGTTATGCGGAAGCCAGAGTTCAGCCATTGAAGCTGCCCCGCACTACAATTGCAACCAATTGTTGATGAATTTCTCGATGGATTAGTTCGAAAAGAACAGCTATGCGGCCGAGCAAATTACGATCATCCCGGCGAGGCGAAATTGAAACTTCGGAAGGGTGGACTGTGTTTTTCCTCTATGGCCATTTATAAATGACTAATTAATATTCTTTTAGCCGGAAAATACCTGATTCATCACTCGCCGGATGTGAAAAGATCTGCCCACACATGGTGAACTGTTACTGACAAGACTTCGTGCGCTCAACTCCAACATCGTCAATTGAGGGTTTTCCAATGAAAAAAGCGTTTTGGCTCGTGTTTCTCTTTTCCGGTATCGCGGTGGCTGCAGCCACTGGATATCACAAGACCAATGAAATCAAGATCGGCGGCGCCGGACAGTGGGACCTCCTGACCGTGGACAGTGCGGCACGTCGGCTCTACGTCTCTCATCAGTCCAAAGTGGAAGTCATCGACATAGACGCCGGGAAAAAAGTCGGTGAGGTGCTCAACACGACCGGAGTTCACGGCATCGCGGTTGCGCCTGCGTTGAACAAAGGATTCACCAGCAACGGCAACACCAACGATGTGACTGTTTTTGATTTGAAAACCCTGCAGCCCATCGGAATGCCAGTGAAGGTTGGAACCAATCCGGACGGTATTGTGTTTGAACCAGTTACTTCGAGAGTGCTGGCCTTCAATGCCCGCTCGAACAACGTCACCATCATCGATGCCAAGACTGCAAATGTCGTGGCGACAGTGGCCCTCAATGGGAATCCGGAATTGTCGGTCGCGGACGGAAAAGGCAAAGTCTACGCCAACGTGGAAAGCAGCAGCACCATTGTCGAAATTGATGCGGCCAAAGGCATGGTAACCAAAGAGTACTCGCTGGCTCCCTGCATGGGTCCATCGGGACTGGCAATGGATCCCAAGAATCGAAAGTTGTTTTCAGTTTGCAGCAACCGGTTGATGGCCATTTCGGATCCGGATACCGGAAAAGTCATCACCACCGTCCCGATCGGCGCGGGGACGGACGGGGCCGGATTCGATCCCGGCACTGGTTATGCGTTCAGCTCGAATGGAGGCGATGGGACACTGACCATCGTCCAAACCACAGGCGGAAAATACGAAGTTGCGGAAACCATTCCAACTCAGCCTCGTTCGAAAACGATGACCGTCGATGAGAAGACCCACAATATTTATCTTCCAGCTGTGGATCCGGCCCCCGGCGGAGGCCGCGGTTCAGCGCCGGATTCGTTCAGAGTATTGGTGTTCGGTAAATAATTTATGAGACATCTGACAACGGCCCTGATTCTTGTCCTCGCGGCGGCGAACATCGCCGCCGCGCAAAATTCCACCAGTCCAGCTCGCCTTCCACTGGTTCAGCCTGTGGGCATTTCTGCGGCTCCAATCGTTATTACGCTGCAGGATGCCCTGGAACGAGCTCAGGAAATCAACGTGGATGTGCAATCGGCTTTCACAGAGGTGAAATCGGCCGGAGAAGATCGCCTGCAGGCCAAAGCGTCTCTGCTGCCTTCGGTCAATCATACGACCCAGTATTTGGGAACCCAGGGAAACGGCACACTGCCGAGCGGCCGTTTTGTATCCAATGATGGCGTTCATTTGTATCGCGACTGGGGTGTGGTCCATGAAGACATCACGGCGAACACGATTTTGAAAACAGGATCGCAGCGGGCCGAGGCCTCCGAAGCTCTGGCAAAGGCGAAGGCTGAAATTGCACAGCGCGGCCTGTCCGTCATCGTCACCAGAAACTACTACTCACTGGTCACAGCGCAGCGCAAGTACGCCACGGCGCAACTGGGGTCGCAGGAGGCCACGCGATTTCTCGAACTTACAGGACAACAGGAACGCCTGGGCGAAGTTGCCCATTATGATGTCGTGAAGGCGCAAATTCAGTCCGAACAGCAGCAGCAGGCGTTCGACGATGCCACTCTTGCGATGGAAAACGCTCGATTGAATCTGGCCGTTTTGCTATTTCGTTCGCTGAACGAAAACTTCACTGTCGTCGATGACCTGGAGTCGACGCCGAATCTGCCGGCATTTGACGACATTCGAAAGCTGGCCGAGCGGGAGAATCCGGAAATTCGCGCTGCGAATCACGCTGTGCGGCAGGCCAACCTCGATATTCGAGTGGCCCGCAACTCATCTCTTCCGACACTGTCGCTGGATCTGAATTACGGCATCGAAGCCAACGCATTTGCGCGACACAGCACTGTGGCTGCCGCTCCCGAGGCCGGAGTGCTTCCGAATATGGGCTACTTCATCACAGCAAACCTGACCATTCCGATTTTCGACTGGGGCAATCAGAAGAGCAAAGTGCGTCAGGCTCAACTTCGTGAAGAGCAGGCGAAAACGCGGGTCGGAGCAACCGAACGGCAGCTTTCTGCCGACCTGTTAATTAACTATGATGAGGCAATAGCGGCGCGGACGGCGGTGGATCGGGCACGGCGCACCATGGATTTGGCAACCGAAGGCCTGAATTTGTCGAACAGCCGCTACAGAGGCGGTGTGGCGCCGGCATCGGAAGTGGTGGAGTCTCAAAACGCTGTTGTGAAGGCCCGAAACGACTACGCCGATGCGCAGTCTCGATTTCGGGTAGCCATCAGTATGCTGCAAAACATTACGGGGAGTTTTTGAAAAAATGTTCCGAGACATCGTGAGTCTGATGAACCGCCGACATTGGCGTGTGCAATTGGGTATCGCCGCAATTCTACCGCTGCTTATGCTTACGGGCTGCCGGTCGAAAGCCACGGGAGAGGCCGAGCCTGATCCGGAAGTAACAGTCGATGTGGCGCCAGTGCTGGGAACGGCAATCAGCCAGAAGATTGCCTCCGATGCAGTCATCTTCCCGATTCAACAGTCGCCGGTGTCTTCGAAGATTTCAGCTCCGATAAAGAAACTGTATGTCGAACGAGGAAGCCGCGTGCATGCCGGACAGTTGCTCGCGGAACTGGAGAGTCAGGACTTGAATGCCGCTGTCAATGAAGCCAAGGCTGCACGGGATCAGGCCGATGTCGCAATTCAATCGGTGACGGCCGGTGTTCCTCACGAACTTTCGAAGGTTCAAATCGATATCGACAGGGCGCGAGCGGCGGTAGCCGATCAGCAAAGAATTTTCGACGCCCGTCAGGCATTGTTCAAGCAAGGCGCTATTGCAGAGAAAGACGTCAAGGATGCTGCTTTCAATCTGGAGCAGGCGAAAAATCAGCAAAAGGCTGCGGAAGCCAGGGTTCAGGATTTCAGGGGACCTGCCAAGGATCAGGAAGTGAAGGTGGCGCAGGCCAATCGGGATGCTGCCGTACGGAAGATCGAGACTGCAGAAGTCCTGCTCGGCTACTCCCGAATAACGAGCCCGATCGATGGCATCGTGACCGATTTGCCGGTCTTCCCCGGTGAAACCGCAGTCAGCGGAATGCCGATCATGACCATTATGGATTTGTCTCGCGTCGTTGCCCGCGCCCATGTTTCACCGCAGGAAGCCGCCGTTCTTCGTCCAGGAATGTCTGCGAATCTGATTGCTCCGGGTGCGTCTCCAATTGCAGGAAAGGTGATGCAGATCAGTCCAGCGGTGGATGCGGGAGCTACGACAGT
>JBGPBY010000389.1:0-7057 GCA_041481485.1 Terriglobia bacterium | reverse complement strand
CGAGCACATTGCAGCCTTCTTCCTTCAAGACCTTGACCAAGGCGTGGAGGTCTTCCACTCGGTAGTTGACCATGAAGGAAGCAGAACTCGGAGCAAAGTGATCACTTTCTTGGGGATCGATTAACCACGCAGTTGTGCCTGCAACCGGCTTGCCTTCGGCGTCGGTCCAATCGAAGGCAACTCCGCCCCAAACTTGGACATCGATTCCCAAATGCTGTTTGTACCAAGCCTGCAGTGATGGAGCGTCTTTGGCCTTGAAGAAGATGCCGCCGATGCCAGTGACTCGTTTCATGTGACCTCCGATGCGTTGTGGTGGTAGGAATGTTTCTTCTGCGGACTAACGACCTGCCGCTCAGCCGCCAGTGGCGCGAAACACTACCTTTCGAATTGGCCATACCCCGCAAGCGCCGCTCGTCGGTTGAAGCGGCTTGTTAGCCGGCCCAATCAGTTGTTGCTAGCAATAATCTTACGATTTGCCGACAATGCGGCCACTTGAATTCACGATTTGGATCAATCCGCATGCGTGGATTTATATGAACGTCAAGGATGCCAATGGCGTAGTTGCGAACTGGAAAGTGAAGATGGCGTCAGTGGCTGCTCTTACGAAGGCGGGCTTAGATAAGAACATGATCGATCTGGCCAAGACATACTCGATGGAAATATGGCCAGCCTACGATGGGTCCAAACATGCCAGTGGTCGGACTCTGACCTTCGCAGATGGTCGGACTTTCGACGTCAGTGACAAATTTCCGCAATCGCCAATTACGAAATAGGAAACTGACCTGGGTTCACACATTGACAGGAAACGAGAATCGACTTCTCTGTACAGCTGGAAAAGCATATGACGTCGGATTGATAACGGGTAGTCGCGAAAGTTTTAGGAACTAACATGGTGCAGCATCACCATGACGTACATCCCTCTTCGCCATCTCCCCCTTGTGCGGCTCGAACTACACGCTGTCATGCCCCCAGGTCCAGACGGCCCCGAGTCCGAATTCCTTCACGCTGCCAGGTTTGGAGCTGGCTTCGTTGAGAGCATCGCGGCTGTAGACAACTCCCAGGTCTTGAAGGAGCGTCTCCAGTGCCGGGGAGTTGAAGGTGAGGCCGGGGAATTCGATCCCGTCGCGATTGACGTCCAGCACAACAGTTTTGTCCGTAGTCACAATCACCTTCCGCAGAATAAAGAAGTCGGGATATTTCCGTCTGAAAAACTGGATGAGCCGGTGGGTGTCTTCCGGAGGACCCGAGTAAACAATCATGCGCTTCCAGTCTAACGAATGGAGTATGTGGACCGAGAGGGAATTCGGGGATGATATTTTAGGGAGAACCGCGAATGGTCCGGGAAATCGGCAGACTCAAACCAACGACTTGCTGCGAATTGAGTTCGCCACTTCAACCATCTGAATCCCGCCAGTGTGCCTTCGAATATAGAAATTCCATACAACAGGATTGAGTTTTCTTGACGCCTCACTGTACTAGGAGTATTAGTACAGACAGAATGATTCCTTTTCGTATCGCCTTTGAGCCCGGCCTCCCGATCTACGAACAGGTCGTCTATGCCGCAAAGAAGGCCGTGGTCTCCGGGCAGATGCTTCCGGGAGAGCCGTTTCCTTCGGTTCGCGCGCTGAGCAAGGCGCTGAAGATCAATCCGAATACGGCGCACAAGGTGGTCACTCAACTGGTGGCGGAAGGCATTGTTGAAATCCGTCCGGGGCTGGGCGCGTTCGTGGCAACACCGTCGGCTTCGTCCGCAATCGAGCGGAGCAGCCTGTTGAAAAAGGAACTCGAGCAGCTTGTGGTGGAAGCGAAGAAGCTCGGAATTGAAATGGAAGATCTGACCGAGGCAATCGGAGAACATTGGCGGCGCCTCGACGGAACGATACGTCCCAGGAGGAAACCATGACGCCAGTCATTTCCACATCCGGACTCTCCAAACACTTTCGCAAGACGGAAGCCTTGCACGGGCTCAATCTCGAAGTTGCCGAAGGCAGCATCTTCGGACTCATCGGACCCAACGGAGCAGGAAAAACCACGACACTGAAGACTCTGATGAACATTTACCGCCCGGATTCCGGCCGCGCCACTGTGATCGGAGTGGATTCGCGCCGCCTCGGTCCGGCGGAATTTGCCAGAATTGGATATGTGTCGGAAAACCAGGAGCTGCCCGAATGGATGACGGTGGAGTACTTCCTGTCGTACCTGAAGCCGTTTTACCCGGCATGGGATGACGCTCGAGCGGCAGCCATGATCCGCCAGTTTGAACTTCCGCTCAACCGGCAACTCAAGCACCTGTCGCGCGGAATGAAGATGAAAGCCGCTCTCGTGTCGTCGCTGTCCTATCGTCCAAAGCTGCTCGTGCTGGATGAGCCGTTCAGCGGACTGGATCCGATGGTACGTGAAGACCTGTCCGAAGCATTGATCGAGAATGCGGATGAAACGAGCATTCTCGTTTCGTCTCACGATCTCGGCGATATCGAAAGCTTTGCCAGCCACATCGGTTATATCGAAAACGGAAAACTGCGGTTTGCTGAAGAGATGGCGTCGCTCACCTCAAGATTCCGCGAAGTGGAGGTCACGGTCGAGTCCGGCGCAAATGGGCCGCAAAACGCCAAGTCATCGGCATGGCCATCGACCTGGCTTCGGCCGGATGCCACGCCCGCCGTGGTTCGATTTGTGGAAAGCCAGTTCGATCCGGAACGCACACCGGTCGAGATCCGGCGGATCTTCGGCGATCCGATTCAGATCTCAGTCACTCCAATGCCGCTGCGTTCCATCTTTGTCACTCTCGCGCGCAGCGGCGCTGCAACGGCAGCATAGGAGAGGCGATGTCCCAAGTACTCCACATTCTGAAAAAAGACATCCGCTTCCTCAGGAACGAGATCTTTCTGTATTGGTGTTTCCTGGCGTTCTTTGTCTGGACCAGGACCGAATTGCACCCATCCACGATATTCCTGACGTTTCCAATTCTTGGGCAGCTACTTGCGCCAATTGCGGCCGCACTCCTGATTTCCCGTGCGATCCACGCGGAAGCGATCCCGGGGAGCAATCGCTTTTGGATTACACGTCCCTACCGGTGGGGCAGTCTTCTCGGTGCAAAGATCGCCTTCATAGTTCTCGTCCTTCATATACCGATGCTGTTGACGAGTCTGTTTCTCGTGCTGCTACGCGGCTTCCCGTTGAGTGACGCCCTTTGGAGCATCCTGTTGACGCAAACGATGATGTTCCTGGTTCTATCGATTCCGCTGGCGGCCCTGGCGGCCATGACCGGTGGGCTGGGCGCGTATGCTCTCGCAGCGCTCGCCATTGCGGCCACTGCATTCGTCGCGGGGAATTTCGAATCCTGGCTGGGGCTCATACCGCCACTGTCCCATCTAATCCCACCCTCGATCAGAGACTGGTTTGTGGAATTCCTCTCTGTCGTGGGAGGAACCTCACTGTTGCTTGTGGTGTTTCATAACCGCCGTGTGGGCCTGCCACGTGGAATAGCTCTGGTGCTGCTGCTGTTTGGAAACGTTGCCTATCTGTTCTTCCCGGCTTCGATCGACGGCTTTGCAAGCACTGTAGTTACCAAAAGGTTGAACCGGGATCCGGGTACCGCATTCAATGTCCAGCCAGGAATTCAAATTAAGAAAATCGACGATCCCATCATCACCAACTACTGGCTTGCAACGGTTCAAGTTGCCACTTCGATACCTCTCGACGAAAACCGGTTCCTCATCGAAAGGTTCGCCGCAACATTGACGGAGTCCGGTCAGCGTCAAACCATTGAATTCGATAATCCGACCGCCATGGATCCGGGCTATTTGCAATTCCGGGGACTTGTGTCTAAAAGCTTCATCGAGTCCCGAACCGATAAGCGGGTGCGAATGCATGCTGCCATCGACTTTCTATCATCCAACAGGATCGATTCTCAAATCATCACTTTGGGTCCCGAGCCGAGCCGGATTATCCCCGGACTCCAGTGCAACATGGATCCGCCATCCGACAAGAAGATCTACCAGGAAAGTCATTGCGAAGTGTTGTACGGATCGGAAATCGCCTTTGTGAACATATTTCCGGTTGGTAGCACTGAAGCCGAAGATGACATCAGAAGAATGGCCGGTGACATCAGGAGATTGACCCATTCTTTTAGATCGCAGTGGCCGCTCAGCTGGGGGAACTCGCAATATTATTTCGAAAACCCCTATTATCCACTGCCTTCGGGCCGGTTCGGGATGGATCCGATTGCCGAGTACTCGCGAAACTGGGACAAGCCCGCTCCGAAGGAATTCCGGATTTCGACTGCGAGAATTCCGTACCGTATCCATCGCGAAATCGATCTCGTCGACGTTCCGGTAACACTTCTGCCCAAATCGGCGAGAGGAAACTGAAATGAGCCAACTCTTTCGTATTTTTCTGAAGGATGTTCGATACCTTCGCGCCGCACTCGGTCTTTACTTTTGTATCCTGGCGCTCTTCGCCGTTACGGAATCGCGTTTCGCTTCTTCAATTCACTTTGATGAATTCGATTTCTTTGAGCCCCAGGAAAGACTTGTCACAACTTTGGTACATCCGGGGATTTGGATATTGGTGTTTTTCAGTGCCGCAATTCTCATTTCAAAGGCCGTGCATGCCGAAGCGATTCCCGGTGATAAGCAGTTCTGGCTCACTCGGCCCTATTGCACCTCCAGTTTACTCGGCGCGAAGATCGCATTTGTCTTCATCGGCGTCAGCCTGCCGTTTTTTATCGCGCGCCTTCTGACACTTAAGCTGGAAGGATTCAATCTCTTTCCATCGTTTTGGCAGCTGCTTTGGGAGCAACTTGTCTTCACTTGTTTTCTTGGGGCGATGGTGACGGCGATTTCCGCGCTGACTTCAGAACTGATACCGTTTCTGATTTCGACCCTGTTACTGACTCCGGCGCTCATCTTTTCCTTACAAGACATCGAGCTGTTTCGGCCGTGGCCGGAGCGGACAGTGTGGGTGCGCGCATGGATGATCATTGCGATCTTGTCGTTCATCGCCATGGCTTCTGTGCTGGTGCAATACCGCACCCGGCGGTCGTTCATGGTTCGCGCGCTCACGATCGGTGTGCTTGCATTTTGCCTGCTGATTTACACATTGCTTCCACCGTCGATCGGGCAAGCCGTGAATGCATGGACCGGAGAACCGATGTCGTCCACATCGTCTCCGTCGATTCAGATCGGTCCGGCGATCCAGCTCTCAACTCTGAGCGGCGATTCCGTTCTAGTGACTATCCCGGTGCAAATCGGCAACGTTCCAGACGCCTGGATCCCAAATCTTGATCAATTGTCTGTCACGTTCCGCGCGCGCAATGCGTCCGAAGTTGTGGATGTTGGACTCCCGTTTCACCAGTCTGAGTACGCTCTGAAGTATCTGGAGACCGGCAGCATTTCACGAAAATTCTTCGAATCCGAATCCGGCGCGCCTGTCGATGTGCAGGTGTCGGCCGATGTACTTCTTTACCCGCCGGAAACATCTCAAACGATCCAAATTTCCAACACGTTCCAGGCAATGCCAGGAAATATCGTTTGCAAAATGGTTTTGCCCATCTTGCTTCCAGAGCGATATCGGGAAGGACAGGTCGTTTGCCGCTCTGCGCCAGGAAGCTTGCAAGTGATTCGGGTTTATCCGTTCATAACGGAATACTTGCGTTTCCGCCCGGCCTCCATTCCATCGAAATTTCCGTATCGTGGAAGTCCAGAGTATTTGTACTCCCCGTTGCCCGTAATTTCTGGCGATTCGGGGGTAACCTTTGCGATGGATATGTACCCGCGACTTCAAGCTGGAGTTGCCACCTCGGGAGTCAGCGGAGCCGCAGTTCATATTCAGAATCCTCCGCGGCGATTTCATCGCGAGGTCCAATTCCGAAATGTGATCCTTCAAAACGTGATGACTCTCAATGAGCACTGAAACGTGAGGGCGAGAAGGGTGACGTCACGAAGGATTCAGTTGCTGTATGGTTCATTTAGTGCGACGAAGATCCACTGACCGGTTGCTCGTCCACGCATACACGGTTTCGGCCAGCCTCCTTGGCCGCATAGAGGGCAGCGTCGGCTGCATGAAAGAGCGCCTCTCCCCAGTCCTCGTCGCTCATCTGAACTTCTCCCGCCTGACCCTGGGCTCCGCAGGTCCAGGCCACGCCAATGCTGATGGACAGACTGCCTTCGGAAAAGCGCTGGCCGGCGAGCCACGGAGCCATCACATTCACGCCACGGCACAAGTCGCGGCCCAGTTCGGCCGCGCGTGACACCGGATAACCGGGCAGTGCCACGACAAATTCATCGCCTCCGTACCGGCACGCAATGTCGTGTTCGCCGAGCCGGACGGCGAGCAGATGTCCGACAGTACGGACGGCTTCGGCCCCGGTAAGATGGCCATGCGCGTCGTTGAGCGCCTTGAGCTTGTCGACGTCAAGCATCAACACCGAGAGCGGTGCGTTCGTTTCGCGCGTCTCGCGAATCATTGCATTGAACCGCGCCTCAAAGGAACGCAGGTTGTGCAGGCCGGTCAGGTCGTCGGTCATCGCGAGCTGATGCAGCCTGCGGTTGTCGTTTGCCAGCCTTGCGGCGACGCCGCCTACCGCGACAAACAGGACGATTTGAATAAAGTCCACTTCCTCGTAACGAAATGTGAGGAGGTGAGGATTTGCTGCGTGGTAAAGAACGATAGTGGCCCCCGCCATCGCCAACGCTCCACGATTCCCAAATCGTACGGCTGCAAAGACAATGGGCAGGTAATAAAGATGCTGGACCGGCGCCGAACCCGTGGCGCGGTCCAAAACAAAGATTACGGACAACGTTACGACTAGAACGGCCAACGCCACTGGAAGGGAAACCTGGGTGGCGACGGCGGATCGAGACTGGCCTGGCGCTGTGGTCAGACGCATACGCTTCTTCTTCAAAGATACAGAATAAGCGAGAGGCCGTCACCCTAAAGCCCGCGTCCGATGCGGCAGATGCTGAATGCTAGCCAATCCATCGCTTCAAATTGAAGAGATTGATTGCGAATTCTACCTACATCTCTTTCCGCGCAATTTTCGTCAAAAAAGCTAATG
>JBGPBY010000388.1:0-7061 GCA_041481485.1 Terriglobia bacterium | reverse complement strand
GTGGGTCAGTTCGCCAGGGCCATTTGACAAACGTACAGCAGAACATTTGACAACTCTCAACGTGGGGACCCGCGGTGTCAAGTGTGTGCACGGATCAGCCCGTTGGGAGAGGGATCTCTTCCTACCCCAGTCCCGCGCGCTTCATCAACCGGACGAAGCGCAAATCCTTGCGGAGCGGATCGAGTGCGGGATCGTTCTTCATATTGGTGAGAAATGCGGAGCGGTCCTCGCAGGCGCGTTTCAGGCAGAGCAGAGCCTGATATTTGTCGCCGAGTGCGGCGTGAATCAACGCGGAATAGTACGGTGTTACATAGCGTTGGGTTTGCAGATTCTCGAGAGCCTGAAGGCCCTTGCGGGCCTGGCTTGGCTTTCCTCCGAGTGCGGCCGCCACGGCAAGTCCGGAAATGCTTGCGGGATGATTCTCGCTGGCCTTCTTTGCCTTTTGAAATTCCGCCGCGGCTTCGGTGTATCGCGCCAGTTGCAGATACACCAGTCCAAGAAAATAGCGGGCAAGAGCAAAGTCCTGTTCCATTTCGAGGGTATTTCTCAGCTGCGCGATTGCAGTTTCATGACGTCTGGCCATGTACAGAATCCAGCCTTTATTGGAATTGATCACCAGCGACAGCGGGTCGAGCTGGATCGCACTATCGATGTGTTCCAGCGCTTTGTCGAAGTCACCCGTTGCGGCCAGAAACAACGCATATTGATATCGACCGGTGACGTAATTCGGATTGAGGGTCAGGGCACGGCGAAAGGATCGGTCTGCGCCCTTGAAATCCCAGTCGTAGAGCAGCTTCGCATAGCCGGCCGCGGCCTGGGTCTCCGCCAGAGTTTCGTCCAGTGAGAGAGCCTTCTGGAGCAGCCTGGACACTTCCTGATACGCCATTGCCGGAGAAAGTCCACTGTACAATCCCATTACCGCGTAAACGTCAGCGAGGCCCACATACGCCAGAACGTAATTGGGATCCTTCCGTATGGCTTCCTCGAAGTACCGGCGTGCTTTACTAAAATCGTCATCGGTCCGCCGATTGAAGTAGTAACGTCCTTTCAGGTAATCCTCGTACGCTCCGGAATTTCGCGTGGAGGTCCGTTCCATGGCGTCGATGTTCTTTGCCAGAAGATTCACAGTCAATGATTGCGCGACGCGCTCCGCCACATCGATCTGAATTCCGATCATGTCTTCAAGAGTGCGGTTATACGCTTCGGCCCACAAATGGCTTTGGTCGGAAACTTGAATCAGCTGCACCATAATCCGCGCGCGATCTCCGGAACGCCTGGCGCTGCCTTCGATGATGTAGTCCACTCCCAGTTCACGGCCGATCTGTCCTATTCCTTTATCGGTGTTCCTGTACTGGCGGGCCGTGGTGAATGCGATTACGCCAAGTTGCGCGGGATTGAGCCTGGCAATTTGCGCAATTAGCTCTTCGGTCAGGCCTTCGGTAAAGTAGTCGTCGGCGGCTCCGGTAAGATTGCCAAAAGGAATAACGGCCAGCATGGGGCGGGTGTGAACCCGTGTGGATTCCCGGTCCTGCCGTTCAACCGCCGCTATAAATCGATAGCCGCGCCGCGGAAGCGTTTCAACGTAACGGGGAGCGTTGGCGTCGTCTTTCAACGCGGCTCGAATTTGCTTGATACAGTAATTCAAACCGCTTTCAAAATCGACGAACGTTTCCACGCCCCACACTTCGCGTTCGATTTCCGGCCGGGTCCAGACCACGCCGGGACGGCTGATCAATAGTTCGAGCACGCGAAATGGCTGATGTGGAAGCTTTACTCGAGTACCGCTCCTGCGCAGTTCCCCGGATTCGACATCCATCTCGAAAACATCGAAGCGAATGAGCGGGGCACGCGAGTTCGGCATGGCGCGAATTATAGGGGACGCGGAGCAATTGGGGAACTCGGGAGATTTCCCCTTCAATTCCTCTCTGTCCCCAATTTCGAATCCAACATATTTGTAGGATCTTAACGAATTCCTTATGACTTCTTTATGCCGTTTTCCATAGGATCGCGCCGGCACAACGGCGTGCCGCAATCACCGACAACGAAGTCATAACCCATCAAGGAGACAAAGATGAAACGACGCGTGATAACCCTGTTCGTTGTCGTTCTGCTCGGGTGCATGGCCACCGCCGGCCTGTTTGCGCAAGGCGCGCAGCCCGATCCTGCAGGACTTGCCACCGGCGACCGCAACAATGCCATCGACGGAGCCGGCAACTCGTTTGTGGTTTCCGAACCCACGGACAAGAGTGCTCCCGACTACGCCGACAAGAAAAAAGCCTACGACGAATACAAAGAGCAGGCGGTGAAGGAGCCGCTTGCCTTGAAGCTGGCCGACAGCGTGGGACACACGCGAATTGGGACCAACTTTGCATGGACGCTGAACACGGGATACCTCGTGCTTTTTATGCAGGCGGGCTTCGCTCTGCTGACCTGCGGCCTGGTGCGCAAGAAAAACGCCGGGCATCTCATGATGCTGAACTTTGCGGCCTATGTCTTTGCGTTCCTGGCGTATTACGCCGTCGGTTATGCGTTCCAGTTTGGCGCCGTGGCGGTGAACGCAGCGCCCGCGAATATCGGCGGCGCATCAACGTTAAACGAATTCCTGCTGGGACATGGACTCTGGGGTTTTCTCGGCGGTAAAGGGTTCTTCATGACTGGCCCCGCCTACGATGCCAGCGCCAATGTCTTTGCGCTGTTCCAGGTGGTATTCATGGAGACTGCGGGATACATCATTGTCGGTTCCATCTGTGAGCGCATCACGTTTGGCGGATTCCTGATTGCGGAGCTGTTCATGGGGGCAATTCTCTATCCCATCTTCGGAAACTGGGTGTGGGGCGGCGGCTGGATGTCGCAGCTGGGGAACTCCATGGGCTGGGGACATGGATATGTCGATTTCGCGGGATCGACGGTGGTCCACGCCGTTGGAGGATTTGCAGCTGCGGCCCTTGCCATTGTGCTCGGGCCGCGGCTCGGGAAGTACGGTACTGACGGCAAGGCACGCGCGTTTCCCGCGCACAATCTGGTTTTTGTCGTCACCGGAACGTTCATCCTGCTGTTCGGCTGGATGGGATTCAATCCCGGTTCGACACTGGCAGCGACCGATCTTCGGATCTCCGTCGTGGCTATCAATACGAATCTTGCAGCGGTAGCCGGATCTGCGGCCGCCATGTTGTTCTGGTATTTCAAATTTGGAAAACCCGACGTGACCATGGCGTGCAACGGGATGCTGGCCGGACTGGTTGCCGTCACGGCGCCTTGCGCATTCATTTCATCGACCTCTGCGGTGATCATCGGGGTTATCGCCGGTGTGATTGTGTGCTGCGGTGTGCTGCTCAATGACAATGTTTTGAAAATCGACGATCCCTGCGGCGCAATTTCGGTGCACGGATTCTGTGGGTGGTTTGGGGCAGTCAGCGTTGGGATTTTCGCGGACGGAAGTTATGGCGCCGGATGGAACGGCGTCGGCGCGTCGACCTATCTGGGCGTTGCCGGAAGGGGAGTCACCGGCTTGCTCCATGGCGACACCCAGCAATTCCTGCTGCAGCTTGGCGGCGCAACGCTGTGTGTGGTTTATGCCTTCACGGTGACGTTTGTGGTGTTCAAGGTCGTGAACTCGATCAAATCGATTCGCGTCAGCAAGGAAGCCGAATTGGCCGGACTCGATGAGCCGGAATTCGGCCTGCTGGCGTATCCGGAAGATGCGGTCGTGTCCGACGCCGAGGGATGAGTCCGTCTTGTCCACTGTAGGCGCGGTCTATGACCGCGCACATTCTCGGACTGAGGAATCGCGCGCGGTCATAGACCGCGCCTACAGATTCAATCCCCTTACGCCGGCGTCAGCTCGATCTTCTTTCCGGATGGATCGATCGCTTTGATCACGAACGAGCGGAGCTGACCTTCGACATAGGGTTCTCCTCCGCCGCTCTTCGCGCTGGGCTTGACGCCACCCTTCCATGCTGCGGCCAGCTGTTCGGCGAGCGAAGTTCCAGTCACTGCCGCGGGAGCATCTGTGGAGGTGGAGTCCTCGATCTTGCAGATGCCCTCGATACCTTCGCCCAGCTGCACTCGTACTTCGTCCTTTCGGACTCTAACGATGCGGCCGGTAACGCGGTCACCAACGGAAACGTCTTTCGCGAACTCGTCTGCAGGCGTTGCTTCCAGTTGCTTCATGCTCAGCTTCAGCCGTTTAGTTTCCGGATCAGCCGACACCACTGCGGCGCGAACCGTCTGGCCAACCTTCAGAATCTCACCCGGACTCTGAATGCGCTTTTCGTTTGTAATTTCCGAGATGTGAACCAGTCCATCGATGCCTTCTTCAACCTCGACGAAGGCGCCGAATTTAGCGAGCCGAGAGACCTTGCCTTCGATAATCTTTCCGGTGGGATAACGGTCCTTCAGGGTATTCCAGGGATTGCCCAGAACCTGTTTCAATCCGAGACTGAGCCGCGATGCCGCGACATCCACTTTGAGAACCTCAGCCTCAACGCGTTCGCCGATTTTCAAAATGTCCGCGGGGCGCTGTACCCGCTTGGTCCAGGACATTTCCGAAACATGAACCAGACCTTCGACGCCGGGAAGCACTTCGACAAAAGCGCCATAGTCGGTCAGACGAGTGACTTCGCCTGTGAGACGATCGCCCGGTTTCAGCTTGGCAGAGGCTTCGATCCAGGGATCCGGCGACATTTGTTTCAGACCGAGCGAAATCTTTCCAGTCTGCTTGTCGACTTTCAGAACCTTAAGATCGAGTACATCGCCTACAGCGAGTTCCGTTCCGGGTTCGACGACTCGGGACCAGGAGATGTCGCTAACGTGCAGCAGGCCATCGACGCCGCCGATGTCCACAAACGCACCGTATTCGGCGAGCGATCTCACGGTGCCGCGCACGACACTTCCTTCGACAAGGTTATCCATGGCATTCTGCCGGATCTGTGCGGCTTCTTCTTCCACCACCGAACGCCGATCGACGACAACGTTTTCATCATCGACATCGAGTTTGGTAATCCGGCAACGGATTTCCTGTCCGACCAGCTTTTCCATTTCAGCGGCATCTTTCACGCCGCTGCGTGAAGCCGGAAGGAAGGCTCGCACTCCAACGTCCACGGAAAACCCGCCTTTGATCTGAGACGTCACGCGTCCGGCAATGATCGCTTTGGTATCGAAAGCGTGCGCCAGCCCTTCCCAATCGCGAGGCCGCGGGCCAACAACGCGGGAGAGCGTTGCCATGCCTTTCTTGTTGAACCCGGTGATGGCGACATCGAAGGTTTCACCCATTTTGACTTTCAGATTGCCCTCAGCATCCCGCAGATCCGCGACGGCAATCACGCCTTCCGACTTCCCTCCGAAATCGACAAGTACATCTTCCTCGGAGATGCCAACCACCGTCCCTCGAAGAGGAGGCCGACCGGGTGGCCTTCCCTTGCCCTTACCCTTGCCGGCTGCAGCGGACTTCGCCGGACTCGATGGGCGATTCGAAGTTTCAAATTCCTTCAATATGTCGGCGAACGATTGTTCGCTGTTTTCTTCAGATTGTGAATTCCCGTTATCCATGATCCCGTAAGTGTAAGTCATTTTGGCCCGTGCCTGTAGGTGCGGACTATAACGGGTAAACACCGGTACGGGCGGTCTATCAAGAAATCCCTCTCCCAACGGGAGAGGGTCGGGTGAGGATACCGCAAGTAACAATTTTTGCTTGCGGTACCCCTCACCCGGCCGCCCTTTCTTGATGCCCGCCCTCTCCCGTTGGGAGAGGGATTTCTTGATAGGCCACCCAGTGGTTACGTTAGAATTTGGAGTTTGTGTTCTGCAACAGGGAGTCCGTCGTCACTCACGTATTACAGAAAGGTTTCAATCGCCATGGTTTTGACAAAAGAAGAACTCATCTCGTCCCTTCAACATGAAGTTAACGTCCTGCTCCACCTCGCAAGCAAGATCGATCGTCAAAAGCTCGATTACCGGCCGACGCCCAAACAGCGCAGCACGATGGAACTGCTTCAGTATCTCGTCGTGATGGGACCTTCGCTGATCCGTTCGGTCAAGGCTGGAGCTTTCGACGTGCCGGCATGGCAGGAAGCTACCGAAAAGGCCAAGGCCTCCAATTTCGATCAGGTGCTGGCTGCGATTGAAAAACAGCGCGGCACTTACGCCGAGTTGCTTAACGGATTCAGCGATGCCGACTTTCGTGGAGAGATCGACTTGTTCGGAAGCGGAAAATCCAGCCGCGGCAAGATCATCGTCAATATGGTGCTTGGCGGCTGTGCGGCCTATCGCACGCAGTTGTTCCTTTATTTGAAAGCCTGCGGCCGCGACGAACTGAACACCATGAACCTCTGGGCGGGAATCGACGCCCCTATGCCAAGCATGTAGTTACCGAATGGCGGCGGTCAGCGAAAGCGCTCTTCTTTCCAGGGATCGCCTCTCATGTGATAGCCGCCATCTTCCCAATATCCCGCCACGTCGTGGTCCAACAGCTCAATTCCGCGGACCCACTTTGCGCTTTTCCACGCATAAAGCCGCGGCACGACTAATCGGAGCGGTCCACCGTGTTCGAGCGAAATCGGTTCTCCGTCATGCTTATCCGCAAACAGTGCATCGTCGACATCGAACTCCACCAGCGGCATGTTGGTCGTCCAGTCATTGTCATAGGCGTGCACGAGTACATACCGCGCATCTTTGGAAACGCCGGCACGGCTGAGGACTTCACGCACGCTGACGCCTTCCCACAGATTGTCGAGCCGCGACCAGCGGGTCACACAGTGGAAATCGGATTTCACGTGGACTCGCGGCAGAGACTGAAACTCCTGCCACGTCCATGAAAGCGGAGTCCGAACCAGGCCGGTGACTTCAAACTTCCAGGTCGCCATGTCGATATTCGGGGGCCCCTCCGAATCCAGAACCGGCCACTTCAGAGTTCTCACCTGATTGGGAGGCAGACGGTTTTCACGAAGGGTGTCTGGGCTGATGATGATGTCGTCGTGGTTCATGATTCCCCAATGTAGGGGCGGTCTATGACCCCCAAAAAATGACAATTGAACAGTGAACATTGAACATTTTCCCGAAGAAAT
>JBGPBY010000387.1:0-7072 GCA_041481485.1 Terriglobia bacterium | reverse complement strand
GATACGAGGAGCAATTCAAACAACGAGCACTTAAGTATTTGGCGCGCAAAGCCAAAGACATGGGATTTCAGTTAGTTCCCGTGACTCAAAATCAAGTTCCTTAAGAGCTGAGGAGGGGTGGCCGCGACATTAAGAAAAAAGTGCGAAGCCACCTTGTTGGAGCGGCCGGGGTGGTGTTGGTCAAGCGAATTGGATTGAACTTGATCAACACCACCCCGGCTGCGCGAATTTCGGTGGCTTCGCTGCATTTTTTTCATCGCGCATCCTCCCCTCCTCAGCTGAGGAGGGGACTCTCCCCTCGACCTGCAATTCATTCACACCTTCATAGACCGCGCCTACAGCTGCGATCCCGTACATTCGTGAGTCCGGAGCAGGTTCAATCGTTTCAGCAACAGCAGCGAGACCACGGCACTGTTCCCCCGCTTGGCCCAGATCCAGTCGTGAATCAGAATCGCAGGAGCAGGCGGATTTCGATAAATCTCTTCGCGGCTGCCCATGAGCGATAAGGGAATTACCACGAGATCCGCTTCCTCTGAAGTCCCCACTTCGAATGTTCGGTGTTCATATTCCACGTCAGTGGCCAGTTCCTGAAGAAATGCTTTTGCCGTTTCAATGTTGGCTGCGTTGCCATCGACAATGACCATCCTGCTCCCTGGAAACATTCTGCCCAGCAACAATGCGGTGCGCGGAAACAACCCTCCTCCCACAATCACGATCCGGCGCGGGCATGGGAACTCCCGGAGCAACCGCCGCAACGCGCGCTCATGCGTGACGAGCAGGAATTTCTGAAGCGATTCCCGACGAACTGCAATTCTCTCCAGGCCCTCGATACTGACTTCATCCAGCCAGCGAAGAACCGGAGGCCAACGGCTCTCGGGCCCGCCACGAGGAACCGCCCCGGGGAGCTGCGACCAATGACCGGCCGGCCGTGCATGATGTTCGACATGGTAGCCATCGTTGAAAAACCAAAAATTGTAGAACGAACCGTAGTGGCTGGTCGTTCCGCGGGCGTGTTCAAAATAGCCGTGGATATAGCACAACCCGAGACCCAGGACATATCCCGGCACATAAACAAAAAAGAACAGCCGGGGAGCGAGTCCAAGAAATGCCGCCCACACTGTAAACACCAACACGAATTCCGCGACAAGCTGGCCCTTCCAGCGAAATGCCATGCCCTGTCCGGCATGATGAGCCAGATGCCGGTCGCGCCACAGCGTCTGCGGGAAGCCGAGGATCAGAGACAAATAGAGAGAGTATGCACGATTCAGAGAACCGGAACGAAAGAACGGAAGATGGATGAAATTGTGGGAAACCGTGTTGGCTGTCCACCAGATTCCAACGGCGACCACCGGAATCGATGGCACCAGTCCAAACGCAACTGGCGGTAACAGCGAAACTCCAATCAGGATTGCATCCCATGCGGAATACCGCAATAGCGGGATGTCGTCTCCTAACGTGAGTGGCTGGCGCGAAGCGGCGCGCAACGGGTCGGTCATGGATTCACATACGAGTGGAAACGCCGTCTGGGGAGAAAACTAACACTTCCTCCAGCTGGGCGGCCACCAATTTCCCCTTAACTTCAGGGCTTATTTTCCACGAACCTTCGCGGCCTTAAGTGCCTGACGCACTTGATCCAGAATGCCGCCGGCCGTCATCACACCCGATATTCCATTGGAACTTCCGACGCCCGGAATCGACTGGTTGCCCTGAATTCTGACGACTCCGGATCCGATGACATAGGCATCGGGTGAGTTCACTTTGTCTTTAGCGTCGCGAATCTTTCCATTATTGTTGGTCCAAGCCGAACCAAATCCGACACCGGTACCTGTACCCGCAACTGATTTCAGGTCCGCCCATTCCTTCCGTGCAATTTCGGCGGACGTAGCATTTGCCGGAAGACTGAAGTACATGTAACCGGCCCGCGCCGGTCCAAAGACATTGGTCGTCGAGGTTGCGACTGAAAACGCCCCCCAGATCTGGATCCGCTGCGCGGCGGCATCGCTGGGCTCAAACACAACCTTATCCACAATGCAGATCACGCCCGCCGGTCCGCTGGCGAGCAACAGGCTGGAACTGACGAGAAGCAAACCAACGAGAACTGAGGAGAAACGGAGAATCGGCTTCATGGGTTTGACCGCCTTTCATCTATAAAACTAACACTTAGACGGATAGCCACGGAAGATCCTTCGATTTTTTTGGGGACAAGGGGCCGCCTGGAAAGAAACGCGATGACCGCATTAGCGGCGGCGGCTAATTGCCACGGGTGTGAACCTGTGGATTGAGTCCTGATAATTGCGCGCGGTCCGCGACTATTGGGGCGGTCTTTGACCGCCCGCAATTCGGAGGAATGCTGGCCTCGCAATTGCGGGCGGTCATAGACCGCCCCTACAGGGGGAAGCACATTCCCAAACGACTAGCTGAAAAGTTCGCGGGCGAGGTTGATAAATGGATCCGGATAAAACCCGATCCACAACGTGAACACCAGCGCGACGCTCATGGCCACGAGAATCCCAGGGGAGAGCGACAGTCTCGTTTTGTCCGCCGATTCCTTCATGAACATGGCGGCAACAATCCGGAGGTAGTAGAAAACCGAAACTGCGGCGTTTAAAACCGCAATCACGGCCAGCGCGGTGTGTTTGGTTTCAATCAGGCCGGCAAAAATATAGTACTTGCCGATAAAGCCGGCAGTGGGAGGAATACCTGCCAGGGATAGCAGGAAAATCAGCATCAGGACAGCCAGTGTGGGATGCTTGTGTGCCAATCCGTTCATTTCATAGATCTGCTCGCCGATCATTTCCCGGCTGCGCAACGCGACCACCAGTGCCCAGATACCGATATTCGTGAACGTGTAAGCAAGCAGGTAAATCTGAATCGCAGTCATGCCGGTGGCGGAGGAAAAGGGAGGACTGTAGGCGGCAATAACACCGAGCAAGATATAACCGGCATGCGAAATCGAGGAGTAGGCCAGGAGCCGTTTCAAATTGGTCTGCGTCATTGCCGCAACGTTGCCGACAGTCATGGTCAGCACCGCAACAGCACCCATGATCAGGGTCCAATGCTGGTACAGCGGAGATAGCGCAATCATAAATACGCGCACCAGCATCACAAAAGACGCTGCCTTTACGGCAACGGACATGTATGCGGTGATGGGCGACGGCGCGCCTTCGTACGCATCCGGAGTCCACTGGTGAAATGGCACGGCAGCAATCTTGAAAAAGAGGCCGGTCGAAACCGCAACCAGAGCCAGCATGGAAATCGGATCGTTCAGCGACCGTTGATCCAGCGCGGCGGCGATGTCGAGAAATCGAGTCGAACCAGAAATGCCGTAGAGCAGGGACATTCCGTAAAGCAATATTCCGGACGAAAACGCTCCCAGCAGGAAGTATTTCAGAGAAGCTTCGTTGGAACGCTGATTACTGCGCAGGAAACCAACAAGAACATACGTGGCAATCGCCATCGTCTCCAGACTGATGTAGAGGGTAATCAAATCCATGGCTCCCGCCATGAACATCATGCCCATCGTCGCAAACATGATGAGCGCGTAGTACTCCCCGTGCTGTTCCCTTTCGATGTCGAGATATTTCATCGAGATCAGGACGGTCAGCGCTGCTCCGATCAGGAAAATGAGCTTAAATATCCACGCCAGATGATCGATGGTCAGCAATCCGCCATAAGCATAAATGCCGCTGCCGATGGCGCCATGGAGGCGATACAGAAAGAACCCGGACCAGCCAATGCCGCCAAGCGAAATGAGGCTCAGCCATTTTTTGTTCTCCACCAGCAAGTCGGCAATCATCAGAATCATGCCGAAAAGCATGAGTTCCAATTCCGGAGCGATGGCTCCGAGATCCTGCATATTAAAGAACTGTCCCATCAGCGGGTTTCTCCTGCCGAAGCGGCCTTGGGAGCCTCACCCTTGAAATAGTCCGGACTGATTGTCTCGACCAGTTTGTTAACCGGCTTATCGAGAATCTTGAAAAACGGAGCCGGATACAAACCGATCCAGAACGCCACGATGATCAATGGGACCAGCGTCGCCAATTCCCTCGCATTCAGGTCCAACAGATTCTGATTTGCCGGATTGTCGTTCTTTCCAAACATCGTGCGCTGGTAAAGCCACAGCATGTACGCAGCACCAAGAACGATGCCTGCGCCGCCGGTCACCGCCCACCAGATGTTGTGCTGCAATGCGCCCATCATGATCGTGAATTCCCCGATAAATCCGTTCAGAAGAGGCAACCCGATGGACGACATCGTCATAATCAAAAAGATCGTGGCATATACCGGCATGACTGTGGATAGCCCTCCGAATTGCGCAATCTCACGAGTGTGCCGCCGCTCGTAAATGATGCCCACAATCAGGAACAGTGCTCCCGTGGAGATACCATGGTTGATCTGCTGAATGATGCTCCCGTTGAGTCCGTTTGGATTGAGTGCAAACATGCCCAGCATCACAAATCCCATGTGGCTGACGGATGAGTAGGCCACGAGCTTTTTCATATCCGGCTGCATCATGGCCACCAGAGCGCCGTAAACGATGGCAATAATCGCGAGCGTACTCATTAAAGGAACAAAGTACACCGTAGCCCACGGAAGGATCGGAAGACTGAAACGCAGAAATCCGTATGTTCCCATCTTCAGCAAAACGCCGGCAAGGATAACCGACCCTGCAGTTGGCGCTTCGACGTGCGCATCGGGAAGCCACGTGTGGAATGGAAACATCGGGACCTTGATCGCAAATCCGACAAAGAACGCCAGGAACACCCACCATTGAAAGTCATGCGACAGATACTTCGCCATCGCCTGAAACGCGAGAATGTTAAAGGTGTGCGTAGTATCGGGAAACTGCGCCGCCAGTTCGGGGTTCTGCATAGCCAGAGTCGGGAAGGCGAAATACAGCGCCAAAATGCCGAGTAACAGCAGCACGGAACCGACCAGCGTATACAGGAAAAATTTGATTGCCGCGTAGAGCCGGCGTGGTCCGCCCCACACACCAATGAGGAAGTACATCGGCACGAGCATGACTTCCCAGAACACGTAGAACATGAAGAAGTCGAGCGATATGAAAACACCGAGCATGCCGGTCTGCAGCATCAGCATGAATGCGTAATATTCCTTGGTGCGGTTTTCAATCGCGGTCCACGACGACAACATGGCGAGCGGTCCGAGAAATGTCGTGAGCATGATCAGCAGCAGCGATATTCCGTCGATTCCCACGTGAAAATCGGCGCCCAGCGTCACGATCCAGGCATGCTTTTCGACGAACTGCATCTTGTCGGAGTTGTTCACATCGAACCAGAACCACAGTGGGAGGGAAACCAGAAATCCGGAGAAAACCACCAGATTGGCCCACCAGCGGATCAATGCTTTGTTCTCCTTGTTCATCAACAGGAGAACGAACATCCCGGCCAGCGGCCAGAAGGCAACAATGCTCAGGATATGTTGTCGGAAAAAGTCCATTGAATACTCCCTAAGTTCCCCACAAAACGTAGCCGATGAGGACGAGAACGCCCAGGACCATCACCAGCGCATAATTCTGCGCGTAACCGGTCTGGACCAGGCGCAGCAGCTCACTCGAAACCCGCAGGAATCCACCAACGAAACCCACCAGGCCATCCACAACCCAGCGGTCCCACCAGTTGGAAATCTTCGACCATCTGACAGTGCCGGAAGCGGCGCCATTGACGACTCCATCCACGACAGTGCTGTCGAATTTCCAGAGACCTGTCCCAAGATCCTTGGAGCGATTGACGAACAGCGCATCGTAAATTTCGTCGACGTACCACTTGTTCGAAAGCGCCGTATAGAGCCCCTTAAATTGTGCGGAGACGCGTTCGGCGCGATCGCTCCTCCTGTAATAGGTCGTAAACGCGATAAAGAAACCAATCAGGGCCACTGCCACGGAAACGGCGGCAATGCCGGCCTCCATGCTTGCGCTGTAGTGAATCGCGGGCGCGGCTGCCACTGCAGCCGGAATGGGCTCAATCACCGGTTCCAGCCAATGCTCGATCATGTTCGAACCGTGCAGCCAGGCCGGAATACCCACCCAGCCGGCGACAATCGAACCGGCCGCCAGCACAACCAACGGAATGGTCATCGATTTCGGAGATTCGTGAATGTGGTGCTCGGTGTGATGATCCACATGCGACTCCCCATAAAACGTCATGAACAGCATGCGGAACATGTAAAACGCTGTCATGCCCGCGACCGCCACGCCGACAATCCAAAGTAATTTGTGACCATGCGGGCTGGAATATGCCTGCCAGAGGATTTCATCCTTCGAGAAGAAACCCGCAAGGCCAGGAGTTCCTGCAATGGCGAGTGTTCCAATCGCCATCGTGGCGAACGTAATCGGGATCTTCTTCGCCAGAGCGCCCATCTTGCGCATGTCCTGCTCGTGATGCATGGCATGGATCACACTGCCCGATCCGAGGAACAGCAAGGCTTTGAAAAAGGCATGAGTCATCAGATGGAATACGCCGGCGCTGAATGCTCCGACTCCCAGAGCCAGAAACATATAGCCAAGCTGGCTGACCGTCGAATAGGCGAGAACGCGTTTGATGTCGTTTTGAACGAAGGCAATCGATGCGGCAAAAAGCGCAGTCAGTGCGCCGATGATCGCAACCACCATCATGACCTGCGGCGCCATCTGGAAGATCCAGTTGCTGCGTGCCACCATGTACACACCCGCCGTCACCATCGTTGCCGCGTGAATCAATGCGCTGACGGGGGTCGGGCCTTCCATCGCGTCCGGCAGCCAGACAAATAAGGGAATCTGTGCCGACTTGCCGGTGGCGCCAATAAACAACGCCAGCGCCATAGTGACAAACATCGCATCGCCGACATGAAATAAACCGGACTTCGCGCCTTCACGCACTGCTTCACCGACTGTCGTATATTCCAGGCTTCCGAAAGTCACGAAGATCAGCATGATGCCGATCGAGAGGCCCCAGTCTCCAACGCGGTTGACCACGAATGCTTTTTTGGCAGCGTCGCCGGCGCTCTTTTTGAGGAAGTAGTAGCCGATCAACAAATACGAGCAGAGGCCGACGCCCTCCCAGCCGACGAACAT
>JBGPBY010000386.1:0-7078 GCA_041481485.1 Terriglobia bacterium | reverse complement strand
GTTGGGAGAGGGATTTCTTGTTAATCACATTCCTTCACATGTTCAAAGACCGCCCCTGGTTCACACCTTCGAGAAACGACCCGCGCGTGCTCACAAAGAATCACACCTCAAAAAAAGTTGGATTTCTTTCGCGTAATGCAAATAATCAATGCCCATGAAAACCATTTTTGGCATATCGCTTCCGCGGGCAACCGTTGTCGTCATTGTTCTTTTGGCGGGAGGCGCGCTGACGGCAGGCTTGCACGCGCAACGCGGTGGGCAGGCGCCTGCAGCGCAGCCAACCGGGCCGCGGCCGGCGACGGCGCCGCCGCTCGTCCCGGTGCGTCTGGACGTCGATGGCAATTTCCGGATCGCGCCGCCCTACGCCAACGACCCGGCGTTCACCGAGAAACCCAATGTGCCAAAAGGCCGTGTGGCCCACTTCACCATGAACTCGGCTGAAAGCAAGATCTTTCCAACCGCGCCCGTCGGAGCTGCGCGCGGAGCTGCACCGACGGACCCGCAGCAGCAGACATTCCAGCGTCAGGTCGCCGTCTACATTCCTGCCGGGTATGTACCAAACACACCGACACCGTTCATCGTTGTGCAGGATGGGCAGGGGTACGTCAGCGCCGCAGGAGCGGAAGGGAATCCCGTTACCGATAAGGCTCTCATGCCGCCAATGCTCGACAATCTGATCTATGAGAAACGCATTCCCTCGATCGTCGCTGTCTTGGTCGCACCTGGGCCCGGCGGACAGCGGACAATCGAATACGACACGGTCTCCGATCGTTACACGAATTTCGTCGAGACGGAACTTCTGCCCCGCATTACTAAGGATTACCAGGTGGCCTTCACAACGGATCCCGAAGGTCGTGCGACGTTTGGTATGAGCTCTGGCGCCGCTGCCGCGCTGACGATGGCCTGGCTGCATCCGAACTTGTACCGCCGGGTTATCAGTTATTCGGGGACTTTCGTTGCACTCCAACGCAATGCTACCGCCCCGAACGGAGCGTGGGATTTTCATCAGACCTTCATTCCGCAATCCGAACGCAAGCCGCTGCGGATCTGGATACATGTCAGCGAGAACGATCTAGGGGCGACTTCTCCGGTCGAGCAGATGCGCAACTGGGTGATTGCCAACAATCGGATGTCGGAAGTGTTGAAGGCCAAAGCATATCCGTATCAGTTCGTCTTTTCCGAGGCCGCCGGCCACGTCGATCAGCGAGTGCAACTTCAGACAATGGCCGAAGCGTTCGAGTGGGTTTGGAAAGGCTACAAGCCGAGCAGCAAATAGAGCGGCGGCTACGCCAGTTCCAGCATTTTTTCGGCGTAACGCTTTCCCAGTTCGCGGTAGCCCGCCGCGGTGAAATGCAAGTGGTCAGACCGGCATTCGCAGCCCTTCGACGATATCACGTAGGAATGGGGTAGAACCTTCGGAAGCTCGGCAATGATCGTGTTCACGCTGGCCGTGGCGCCTTGTTGATCAACGTTGACCGTTTCTCCGGCAAGGAGCGGCACATTGTCGGCCCTGAGACTCAGGTCTGTGATGAGATCTTTGTAGATTTTGGCGACTTTGTTCGGCCAGTCCTTGTCGTTCGTGTTGGACTCGCCCTGGTGCAACAGGATTCCTTTGATGACACCCTTCTTCTGCGCCAGTCTTGCCATCTCGACCAAATGCTGATAAGGATTTCCGCCGTAGCCATTAATGATGCTGGTCATCCACGCCGGGGCGGTGGCGGCGTAAGCCTGATACGTATCTTTGTCGAAAAGTTCAATCTTGCAGCCTGCGACGGCCACGTTAACCACGCCGATCATGACTCTCTCCGGCATTCGCGACACCATGGTACGGCCGAAGTAATCCGCCGGGCAGAGTCCCGTGGAAGCGCGGCAAAGCGGTGGAACCGCGTCATACCACTCGCCCTTGCTTCGTGCAGGGGTTGAGAAGTCCACTGCGGCCAGCATCTGGAATCGCTTGTTCACGCCGGTCTTGTCCTGGGGCTCGATTCCCGGAAAGCCCTCCATGTTGGACTGCCCAAACGCGAGATAGACATGGAAGTTCGGATCGGAGCCTGCAGCCTGGGAACTGCCAAGAGCTATTGATGACGTGACTAAGCCGACTGTTCCGGCAGCGGCGCCGATCAGAAACTCGCGGCGGCGTATCATCGGAATCATCGGACGCTGCACTCGTAGGACTCCGCTGCATCGGCGGGACCCTTGTTGTATTTGGGGTACTCGGGATATGAGCACATCGGCAGGCTGCGCCCTCCACCAGTGACAACAATAGACTTGCCGGGCGCTACTCCCTTCTCCACCCAATCGACCAATAGCTTGACGCGATCAAACGTGCTTGGAACTTGCCGGGCTTCCTGCGGCTTGCCGTCGCCGTCTGTCGTGTAGTTCGTTCCCGTGAGTCCGTGCCCGGTTTGCGGCAGCACGAAGAACCGTGCAAAGGCATCCACATTCGAGCGACCCATCTTATCGATCACCGACTTGTAGTAGTCCAGTTGTTCGCCCGGCGGCGCCGTCGTGTCGTTGGTGCCGATCGCGACGATCATCTTGCCGCCGCGTTTTTGGAACGCGGAGAGGTCCGGATTTGTGGAGTCGAGAATCAGGGAAAGCTCGCGCCGCCGCTCGGCGTACTTACTCTCGGTGTAGTCCAACGCGTTCGCGTCCAGATTCTTCATCAAGAATCCGGTGACGCCCAGCTGACCCATCCATGTATACTTTCCGGCGGTCGCGCCCGCACCTTCCTGTCCCAGAAAACGCGTGTTGGCAATAATGCTGCCGCCGCTGACGTCCGTGTTCGGGAGCCACATGCCGAATGTTGCGCCATTTGAGATGACTGACGCAGGGTACCGGCTATAGACCCATTCGAGTGTCGCGATCTGGCCGTCGGTGAGGCATGCATTCGAGCTGGTGTCTGCTGGGTTCGGATCCTTGTTTTCGGGGCACCGCTTCGCGCTCCATGGATGTCGTCCGGGTTGTCCCTGCTTGACGTCGAAGACCTCGCGGCATGCCATATAGTTGTTGATAATGCCGTCCACGAGCCCATCCAACTTGTCACACTGCCGCATGAATTCACCGCGAATCGAATTCACCTTTGCATTGGTTACCCAATGGTCGAGCGGTATCTCCTGAATCCGATTCAACGCTCGGGCTAACATGAGAGAGGAAAACCCGACGATCGGGACGTTTGCGGCGACACCGTCATAATCTTGCGGGTAGCGTTGTGCAACAGTCAGAGCCTCACGCCCGCCTTGCGACGAACCGATAAAATAGTTGAAGGCAGGCCGGCCGCCGTACATGCGCTCAATGAGAACCATTGCGGCGTCGTGTGTCTTCTTCAACTGCATATAACCCAAATTACGAATGGCTTCGTCGTTCAGGGCCCAGTCATCAGGGTTCGTCGCATTCGCGCCTCTTCCTGCGGCCAATCCGCCTCGTCCACCGCCGGCTCCGGCACCTCCCGCCTGATGGCCGGAATCGCTGCCGTAAGTGACGAACCCTTGTCCAAAGGGATTCCCGGTGAGACCCGGAATGCTCCCGTTCATGCCTCCGCCGCCCAACTGTGCGGCTCGCCCGCTCCATGTGGATGGAAAGGCGACCTGGAAGTTAATGGGTTTTGCCGTCGGGGACCGATCAACCGGAGCCATGGAACCATTCACGCTACAGTACGCCGGAAGATTCCTGCCTGCTTCGACCCAGCGCGGTGAGTCGAGCGTGACTCCGGACACCGGCTCGCCGATTGCAGATACTGGAATGCTGCTGCCAAGCTTCGCTGTGCTACAGTCGGCCGGGGTGATTATCCTGGAATTGGACTGGGCATGGGTTCCAGCGCCTGTCGAACAAAGAAGAGCGGCTAACGCTGCTGTGAAGACAATGCGAATTCGCGATTTTTTCATAACGGTGTAGCCGAGATTCTTGTAACAAATGCGGTCACAAGTCAATGGCAGAACCCGCCATTTCAGTTTCTACTCACGCCGGAAACATGACAGCTTGAATCGGAGGGCTGAGGGTATGTCGCGCATTTCTCGTCGAGCGTTGCTGCTGGGTGCAGGTGCGGTCGGAATTGGGGCTGTGGGAATGGCCGGACTGGGCTGGCGGAAGGGAAGTGCCATGCAGATCGCGTCACAAAAAACGCGGCTGATCCTGTTGGGCACCGGCGGTGGCCCGCGAGTGACAAAGGGGGGACGCTCCAAGTCCGCCACGCTGATTGTTGTAAAGGGCGCGCCATATGTCATCGACTGCGGCGAGGGCGTGGCCCAGCAATTAGCGGAAGCGGGTGTGCAACTCAATAGCCTGCGGAACGTGCTGATCACTCATCACCATTCCGATCACAACCTGGACTTTGGCAATCTGATTTATGACGCGTGGGTCTCCGGTTTAAGCATGCCCATTGATGCCTACGGTCCGCCGCCCCTCCGGACCATGGTGGACGCTTATTGGAAGCTCAATAAGTTCGATATCGAGACTCGAATTGCAGACGAGGGGCGGCCCGATCTGCGAAGGATGGTCAATGTTCACGAGTTTACCCGCTCGGGCATTGTTCTGCAGAACGCGGACGTGAAAGTAACAGCCACCCGGGTGCGGCATCCGCCAATCATTCAGGCCTATGCTTACCGCTTTGATGCGAACGATCGCTCTATCGTGATCTCCGGCGACACGGCATATTCGCCGGAGCTTGTCGAACTCGCGAGGGGCGCGGACGTGCTTGTGCACGAAGCGATGGATCCTGCGGGAATCGAAACCATCATCGGACGCCTTCCGAACGCGCCCACGTTACGCGAGCACTTACTGGCCAGCCACACGTTGGTGGAGGAGGTCGGTAAGGTGGCTGCAGCGGCAGGGGTGAAGACGGTCGTGTTGAGCCATCTGGTGCCGGCGGATGACAAGTCCATTACGGATGAGATGTGGATGGCGGGCGTTCGCAAGCACTTCACCGGCCAGATTATCGTCGGCCGCGACCTTATGGAGATCTGACTGATGCGGATTCCCTGGCGGGCGGTGTCTCAATTTTTGGGCCGAACCGCTTGCAACCGCTGGTACGACTTCTCGTTTTCCAGGCAGATCTCATCGATCAACTCCGTATCGAGTTCGATTTTCTGAACCATTTTCACTGTCCATGGACGTGTGTATGTTTTCGGGTCATTAATCGTGATCTCGAGTTCGAGACTTCCGTAGCTGGGGCGGCGCATCCGTTCCGTCATTACAGCCGCTTCGCTCATTGGACTTCCGGCCATGTCGATCCAGAGGTCATCTCGGAAACCGTTTGTCTGGACGACAAGCGTGTCGCCTTCCCATCTGCCCGTGGAGTATCCGTTCCAGCTGGGGTTTGGGTCGATCAGAGCGGGCCGTCCATCCACGAATATCTGGCGGTACATCGCGTTTACTTCATAAAGCAACACCAGCAACTTCGGAGTGTGCACCGCCTTGACCAAATGCGGCATGACCCATGTTCGTGGCGGATTGTCGGGCAGGCATCTCACGTGAGGATCATCAATGCCGTGATCAGCCTTCCGTTGTTTCACCAGTGCGGCGGCCCACGGCTGATACGGCAGTCCTCCGGGCATGTCTGTTCCGAGATCGAGGGCAAGCGGTGAACCCCCGATTTCCGTTCCGCAATCGATGAACTTACCGCCGTCAGGAGTGCAGGGAATCAGTCTCGCCGTGTGCCAGATACCGGAAAAGTCGGGCTTCCCATCTGCCATCCGCGGCGTGGCGCCGTTCAGATTCGGAGTGCCATCGGGCTTCTTTGGCACACCGGCCGTCGGATAATGCAACCACTGGCCCAGGATGGCGACCGGCGCGGCAAACACAACAATAAGAAGAAGCAATTGAATACGTGAAGCGTGGATCATTGTTGCCCCTGACTGGACGCCGCGAACAACTTCTTTCCTGTGCTGGCGAGGGTGACGGACCTTGCGTTCGCGTTGTTGCTGTCGTCCTTTGCGCGGCTGCCTTCTACCTGGACAACGTCGCCCGTTTTTATTGTTTTCCTGTCCCATCCAGCGCGCATCAGGCCGTTCGGGCTTCCCATTTCTACTCCCCAGTTGACGGCTTTACCGGACGCATCCTTCACATCAATGTAAAACCACACATGAGGATTTTGCCATTCGACTTTTGTGACGGCGCCCTTGAGATTCACTGGCTTGTTGGCGTCGAATTCGGCAGCGAAGGAATGATGCGCCGAAGCCGATACAGCCGCCAGCATACCCACGGATAAGACAAACACGGAAATCAGTTTTCTCATTGAAACTCCACCCTTGAACTTTCGCCTATAGCGCCAAACGCTGTTGAAGAACAAGAAAAAGATTGTTCGGATCCTGCACTACAGCGAGACGCCACGGATTTGAACCGAACGTCATCCGGACTGGTGAGCCACCAGTCGATATGACGCGCGAACCGGCCTGTTTTAAAGCTGCGAGCGTCTCGTCAATATCGCGAACATTCAGCTGAAGACGATAAGAGCCCGAGTCCTGTACGCGAGACGCGACGGCCTTCGTTTCTCCGACTCCCCTGAATTCGATAAGCTCCAGTACCAGCTGCGAACCCGGCAACGTCGAGGTGCCCACGCGGTATTCGGCGGCAGCAGGGAATCCCATCATCGCCATCACACTTTGGTCATTTGTGAAAGTTCCGGGCTTTGCGTCGATGCCGAGGGTTTGCCGATAGTAGTCTGCGGCCTTCTCGCTATCTGTCACTGTAATTCGCAGTCGAATTCCAATCACATTGCTACCAGCGGCGGACGTTGTGGGAGGAGTGGGTGTGAGTTGCGCGAGCTCAATAAAATGACCGTCCGGATCCTGGATAATCACCGCGCGAGCCGTCTTCGAAGGGCCGACCAATATTGGCGCTCCGCCCTTCGTGATGACTGTTGCCCCTGACGCTTTCAGCCGAGAAAAGATCGCATCAATATCCCGGACGAGAAGGATCAGCATCGCGGCGCCTGGATCCTGCAGGCGACGGCGAATTTTTTGCTGCTGCGCTCCCGCAAACTCGACGAGTTCAACGCCGCAGAACACACCGGGCATGCGCGCACCGATAAAGCGGAGGCGTGCCTTGGGTAGCCCGTGGAGATCGAGATGTCCCTGATCTG
>JBGPBY010000385.1:0-7085 GCA_041481485.1 Terriglobia bacterium | reverse complement strand
GTAACCCCTCACCCGGCCTTCGGCCACCCTGATCGACCGCCCCCACGGTCCTGCAAATCTTATGTCGGTCACAGACCGCTAATTACTTCGCCTTCGTCTTGTGTGCGTCGAAGAAATCAAAAATCTGCTTGATGATATCGGGCTGGGCCCATGCGTCGGTGTGCATTCCTCCGGGCACGGGCAGGAACGTGACCGTGATTCCCTTCGCCTTTGCGCGATCCACCATGGGTTGAGCCGCGCCATAATCAATAGTGGTATCCGCATCGCCGTGGATGTAGATGACCGGAACGGTCTTTAACTTTTCAAACGGGTAATCACTTTCGGGAGCCAGTGCAGCCGCGCTTGGCGCGATCGCAGTCCAGCGCTCGGGATACTTGGCAGCATATGCCCAGACGGCTCCGCCGCCGGAAGAATTCCCCATCAGATAGATCCGATTCGTGTCGACGTTGTATTCCTTCGCCATCAGATCCGTCACGTAAAGAACGTCCTGCTCTGCCCGCTGAAGTTCTTCAGGAGTCGCTGGAGCCGCGGCTGCGCCGCCGCGGCCGCCACCACCTCTTCCGGCTCCACCTCCGGGTGCAGCGCCGCCGTTGGCTGGTGGTGCACCTGCTGCCGCTGGAGCCGCTCCTGCAGGGGCTGCACCGCCTCCTCCTGCGCCGCGGCCTGCACCTGCGCCGGCTCCGGCACCTCTTCCGCCACCTCCACCGCCGCCACGCTGTGCGGCAACGAGCTTATAAGGGTTGTTCCATCCGGTTTCACCGGTGGCCGCATTCCAGCCGGTTGCTGAAGCGGTGTGATATCCCGTGACTGCTGCGACGATGTACCCTCGCTCTTCAGCGGTCTTGGCCAGTGTCGGATTCGCCATCGGCCGCATGAATGGCGCAGTCGATGCCTGGCCCGCACCGTGAGTCAGGATTGCCAGTGGAAGTTTCGTGTTCTTGTCCCACTTCATCGGAACATACATGTGATAGGAAATCATTTCCGTGGTTCCCGGAAAGACGTATGTCCGGTCCTGTTCGCCCTTGGCCTGATATTTCGGATCCTGTGGATTCGGAGCAGGCGCCTGAGCCAGCAATCCCAACGTCAAAGCCACCAATAAAGCTATGGCCGTCAGCAAAATTTTCGCGGATTTTCGCATGCGGGTACCCCTTCTGTTTTCGATGAAACTCGATGCCGCCGCGGAGTATATCCTGTCGATTCTCTTTATCCAAACGTACAAACCAAGACGGCAATTTAAGGAACTTTTCAGTAAGTCTCGATAGTGTGCTGCGTTAATATTTCTGCGTTCAAAGACTGCCGGCGGGCCAGCCCGCAACTCAACAACGAGGTTTCAGAATGTCGTTATTGGAAATGTGTCAGTGGCTTCAGGACACGGATTGGGGGACTCAGATTCGGGAATCGATTTTCTTTTTCCCGGTTATTGAGGGTATGCATGTCCTGGCCCTGGGAATATCCGTCGGAGCCGTTCTGTGGTGGGACCTGCGCCTGATGGGTTTCTCCATGAAGGACAAACCGATTTCGCAAATGCAGGCCAATATTTTCAAGTGGATGATGCCAGGTTTCGTGATCATGATGATTACGGGCGTACTGCTCTTCTGGTGTCAGGCGGCTAAGGCATATAACAGCATATTCTTTCGCATCAAAGTCATCGCTCTTATTCTTGCGGGAATCAATATCCTGTACTTCCACCTGAAGACGCAAAGAAGCCAGGCGCAGTGGGACACGGCAGGTATTCCTCCCACCAGCGCGCGCATGGCCGGATTATTCTCGATTTTGTTGTGGACCATAATCATTGCCGCGGGACGGCTGATGGCCTATACGTTCTGATTCCTGGAGGTAGCGATACATGATTCCCGCGTTTCGTCCGTTCTTTGTCTGGGCCGAAGACACCAGTCTCGGAAACGTCATTCGGAACCATCAATATCCGTTTGCAGTCATTGAAGTGGTGCATCTTTTTGGTTTGACGCTGCTGCTCGGCGCCGTATTCCTGATGAGCCTTCGGTTATTCGGATTTATTCTGCTCGATACCCCGGTTTCCAAAGTGGCCAAACAGCTGGGATGGATTTCATTACTCGGTCTGGTAACTGTCACCGTGACAGGCTTCTCTCTGTTCGCGTCGGAAGCTCTGAAGTGCTTCAGCAACGACATGTACTGGTACAAAATGGCGTTCTTCTTTCCCGCAACGCTGTTTCATTTCACGGTATATCGAAAAGTCACCCGATCCGAAAAGTCCAAACCATTCCTCCGCGGCCTGACCGGTTTTCTGGCGCTTTTCCTGTGGTTTGGCGTCGCGGTTTTTGGCCGCGCCATCGGCTATTTCTAAGGCCCCCAAGTTATTTCGATAGAACTTGTGAATGTGTGAATGAATGCGGTTCCGACTGTAGGGGCGGTCTATGACCGCCCACAATTGAGAGGCCTGCATTCCTCCGCATTGTGGGCGGTCACAGACCGCCCCTACAGTGAACGCGGCTGGGAACACGATTGCCCGTCCCCACCCGGCAGCCACAGCGAGCGGCCCGTGAGTTCACGGTGATCGAGCCCCGCAGATTTGTCCATCAATGCGAGTTTTTCGGGAAGTTCAATTTGGAATCGCCACTCGTCTGCTCTTCCACCGGCGCCACGGAATGCTTCCGTCCATTCCGGCCACCACAATGCGCTGCGCCGTGCAATGGGCTCGACGATCAAGGCTGGTGAACCGTGCCGTGCCGCGGAAATAACCGCTTTCAGTGCTCGATGGCGTGCGGGTTCCGTCAATTCATTAATGGCAAACGCACCGACAATAGCGGAATCCCTGGGAATGCGGAACGATTCGATATCCTGGTTCTTGAAGGCCGCGTTCAGTTGAAATTGGGAACAGTTCCATTTTGCTTCTCCGAGTGCCCACGAATTTCGGTCAATTCCAACGACTCGAGGCGTTGGTACCATTTCCAGTGCCCACGCTGCTCCGGCAATGCCGGTCCCGCAACCGATGTCGACGACCTGGGACACAGGCGTCATTCCGGTTTTCAGGTTACGGACAATCTCGCGCACCAGCAGAAAATGCAGAGGACTGAAATAGCAGGCAAAAGCCGCCCGCTTGCCGGCGCCGTCCAGGGCGCTTCCCTGAGCAAGGCGGTCACGCCGTTCGACATAGAGGGATGAGAGCGCCTGCACGGACCGGCGAACCTCCTGGAAGGTGAGGCTGGCGAGGTGCCGTTTTTCCAGGGCATCGAGCCATTGGCTGAACAAATCCCTCATTGGTGCCAGTTACCTTATAGTATTCCCTGAAATTTTTTGTCGATGGTCTAAGAAACCGGCTCCCCCGGCGTTGTCACCAACAGAAGGCCTCATGAACGACGACTCACGAAAATCGCGATGGATCGAGGAAGCGCTGGAGCTTCACGAACGACCGCTGATCCGATATGCGTGTTGGATCCTGAACGACATCGAGTCCGCGCGTGAGGTAGTACAGGAAACATTCCTGCGGTTGTGCAAGGAAGATCCTGACCGTATTTCCGGGCATCTTGCCCAATGGCTGTTTACAGTTTGCCGCAACCTGTCTTACGACGTGCGGCGAAAGGAAACGCGAATGACACCTCTGGGACAAATCGAAGCCGGAGTTGCTCCCGGCCTCGATGAAAAGCAAACGGTGAGTGAGATTCTTCAGGTGGTGAAAACTCTCCCCCGAAATCAACGCGAGGTGATCTACCTCAAGTTTCAATCCGATCTCAGTTACAAGGAGATCAGCGACATCACCAAACTTTCCGTCACCAATGTTGGATTTCTAATTCACACCGCTGTCCGGAATATCCGGCAACAGATGCTTTCCGAAACCACGAGGAGGATGCCATGAATTTCAACCCCGACGACCCGAAATGGACAGCTTACGTCCTGGGCGAACTCGACCCGTCGGAGCACGCCGAGATAGACACCCTGCTCGAGAACTCCGAAGATGCCCGCGCTTATGTGCAGGAGCTCCGCGACGCCACCTTCGCGCTTCATGAAGAAATGAAACTGGCGATGTTGCAGCCGTCAATTTCCGGGCTGACCCGCGAGCAGCGAGCAGCAGTCCATGCGGCCGCTGGAAGTACGGGAAGAAATGGAAGAGCGCGCTGGTTCAACTGGAATGCCACGATGGTGGCCGGTGCAATGGCTGTTGCAGCACTGATCCTGTTTGCAGTGGTGTTGCCGGCGGTGCGGAAATCCGGTCAGAATGCCGGTACGTATCAAAGCGTCATGAAGTCGGTAGAAACATCGAAAGAGGAAACGGAATCGCAGGCTGCAACGGATACGGCGACACTTAAAGATTCTGGCAAGGTTGCAGAAAACGAGGCGAAGCAAATCGCTAAGGCAGATGCGGCGCTAAAGACGGAGAGTCAACCGGCCGCAGTATTGGCCACTCCCACCACACAAGGGATTGATGTGCCGCGCACCGGAATTGAAACGCCGGTGCAACCGCCGGTTTCGAATGCCCAGGGAAATCTCGGCACCGCTAAAATTGCCGTAAACCACCCGGCTGCAGAGCCCGCCGAAAAGTCCGAAAAGAAGGAAGTGATCGGGGCGCCCGTGCAGGGTGGTCAGTTGCGTAACTTGCCGCTTGTTGGAACCATCATTCCAGGAACCGCCGGTATTTCGTCGATTGGTGGAGTCATTCAAGACCCCATGAACGCTTTAATACCCGGTGTAACCGTAACCGCATCGAACGCAATTACGGGTGTTACGGCCACTGCATTAACTAATGATTCAGGAGTGTTTTCGTTTTCCAGTTTGGCTCCCGGACCCTACACGATAACAGCCGAACTCAGCGGATTTCAGAAGACGACTGTGCCAAATATCAACCTCGGCAATGCGGATTCTCAACGCGTCAACATGAAGTTGAATCTTGGGAACTCCAGCCAAGTGGCCTCGGTTTCCGTCGAAGCCGGCAAGGTCCTTAGAGAAAGTTCGGCGTCCGTTGGGGATGTGCTCACCGCGAATCAAGTCCAGAATTTACCGTTGGTCGGCAATAATGTCCTGGAACTGCTCGCAACTTTGCCAGGAGTCAGGACCGAACAGCAGGCTCGCAACTCTCCCAACACCGTCAATACGACACGCGACGGACTCGGCGTGAACCCGAATTCCAGTTTGAGCAAGGATACGAAGACCGGAGATGCCCTGCTTAATCTCCCAGACAATCAAGATGATTTGTTGGTTTACCTTACCCAGCTGGCCGAAGCAAAAGGTGGAGCAGGAAACGGAAACGTCACAGTTAGCGTTGATGGATTTCAGGGACAGGGGGGACAGCAGGCGGGACAGGGGCAGGCTAAGTCCGGCAATAACAATAACAACAGCAACGGAAATGCTGCGGGCCAAGGTCAGGGGCAAGGTCAGCGTGCTGCTGGCGGAGGTGGCGGCGGTGGACGTGGAGGCGGCGGGGCCGCCGGTGGCGGCCGGGGTGGTAATGCAGCTGCGGCTGGCGGTGCGCCCGCTGGTGCACGCGGCGGTGCTCCCGCTGCTGGAGCGGCGCCACCACCGCCGCCGCCAGCGCCCCCTGCGGCGCGCGCGACACCGGCGCCAGCGGCATCGCCGGCCCGTATCGATGGAGTCAACAATAACGATCGGACTATCGCACCTGGCGGAAACTACAGCCCGGTTGTCGACAATCCGTTTCGCCGAGTTTCCGACGAACCGCTGTCGACGTTTTCGAGCGACGTGGATACGGCGTCGTATGCGAATCTTCGCCGCTTCCTGACTCAGAATCAGGCGCCGCCGCACGATGCCGTCCGTATTGAAGAAATGATCAATTACTTCAATTACGATTATCCTCAGCCCACGGGTTCCAATCCTATCGGGGCGCAGCTGGAAGTTGCCTCCGCGCCGTGGAGTCCGTCGCATCGCCTGGTTCGGATTGGAGTCAAAGCCAGGGACATCGATACGCGCCGAAGGGACAAAACGAATCTGGTGTTTCTCATCGATGTGTCCGGTTCGATGCAGCCACCGGAACGGCTACCACTCATCAAGAGTGGTCTGAAGATGCTGACGAATCAGCTCGGCGAAAATGATCATGTGGCCATCGTGGTCTACGCCGGAAGCTCCGGTGTCGCCTTGCAATCGACCGACGGCGGCCGCAAAGACGTCATCATGCGGGCGCTCGACAATCTCGAAGCCGGTGGCTCCACCAACGGCAGCGCCGGAATTCAGCTGGCTTATCAGATTGCGTCAAACAATTTCATCCCTGGCGGAGTGAATCGCGTCATTCTCGCTACCGATGGAGATTTCAATCTTGGCGTCGTCAATCAGAACGACATGGTTCGCATGATTCAGGATAATGCAAAGACCGGTGTGTTTCTCACTGTGCTCGGAGTCGGCACCGACAATTTGAATGACTCCATGATGAAGAAGCTGGCTGACAACGGCAACGGGCACTACGCTTATCTGGATTCGCAGAACGAAGCGTACAAGGTCCTCGTCGAACAAATGGGTGGCACGCTGGTGACGGTCGCCAAAGACGTCAAGCTGCAGGTGGAATTCAATCCGGCAGTGGTTGAAGCGTATCGCCTGATCGGATACGAGAATCGCCTGCTTGCCAACGCCGACTTCAACAACGACCGCAAAGACGCCGGCGATATGGGCGCCGGACATACCGTTACGGCACTCTATGAAATCGTGCCGCGAGGCGGCGATGTTCCCGGACCCAATGTCGATCCTTTGAAGTATCAGATCCCGGCAGCCGATCGCGCCGTAGCCCCTGCGGCAAACCGCAACGCATCGAACGAGATGCTGACTCTCAAAATTCGCTACAAAGAACCAACCGGAACGGAAAGCAAGCTGATTTCGCTTCCGCTGGTAGATCGCAAAACTCAGTTCTCTCGGGCCAGCGCCGACTTCCGTTTCGCCGCATCGGTTGCGGAGTTCGGAATGATTTTGAGGGATTCTCCGTATCGTGGAAAGGCGTCGATCAGCGATGTTCTCGAAAATGCGCAGGGGAGCAAGGGCACGGATCGAAACGGCTACCGCCAGGAGTTTATCGGCCTGGTATCGCGCGCCCGCACGATTCGCGGAATCGAGTAGCGAGGTCTGGAAAAAATCCCTCTCCCAACGGGAGAGGGTGGGCATCAAGAAATGGC
>JBGPBY010000384.1:0-7086 GCA_041481485.1 Terriglobia bacterium | reverse complement strand
ATTCGTGCCTTCATGTCCGCGCTGAAATTCCGCCGCTGCTTCGATTTCATGATGCTCCGTTTCGAAGCTCGCGATTTTACACCTTATTCACTGGTCCGAATTTTGGGGACCACCTCATTCCGCAAGCCACGGTCTCTTCCATTGTGAAAATCGAGAAGGATTTCGAAGACCTTGTCCACGGTCGAAACAACTTCTGGGACCAGGCTGTGGAAATCAACGCGGACGAACTCCGTGCGCTGGTGATTCTGGGTTTGCGCGAGACGTCCGGCTCATATCGGAGAGTTGCGGAATTGTTCCATATCGACATGAACGACTATCAGCGCTTCATGGGCCTCCTTAGAAAAAGCAATTCGCATATCGATTCCAGCCCACTCCGCAGATTCGCCAGGGCTCAAATCTGACATCGTTCCTTCAGTTGGGGCATGATGGAATACGGCTATGGCAGCAGAAGGTGCACCGGAATTTTGCATTCCGGAAGCAGATGCGGCGGCACTGTCCCGCCGCGATGAAATTCACGGATCGTCTGGTACTTGTCTTCGACCGGATCGGTGTGAACCAGCAATCGGTCATTGACGAGGTCCGCAACCCAATATTCTGGGATACCCATAATTGCGTAAGTTCGATCTTTTCCAATGGCGAGAGGACGCCCGCCTCCGCCATCCGGAGACAGTCGTCGTAGGTAAAAAGCTTGCGCGTGAATTCGGAAGACATATGAAGCACAGTCAGAATACTGCAGTTGGAAGGAGGAAGCGAAAAAGTTGCAGTGTCAACGCTTCGCTCCGTACAGACCTTTGCGCTAAACTCGGCGCTCGATCGCAATTCATGACGGATGAACAATGTCGGGCAAAACCCAAAAGACGGAAACTCTAAAGTCGCTCAACGATGCCTTTCGATCAAAAATGCCTTCCGGACATTCGATTGCGCAGGCTGCTTTCACTCTCGCAACGCAGGAACATGGACATGACGTCGAATGGATCAAATCGAATTTCAGTTCACTAGTGGAACAAATCCAGTCTCAGGCCTATGACGTCTACCTGAAAGCGGAGTCCGAGGCCGGAAAGTATGCCCTCTCCTCCGTCTTTCTGAATGTGACTGATGGAAACGACGGCATTACCGTCCTGAACAAAATAAGCGATCACTTTCTCGACCTTGACCGTTTTTTTCTTGGATTGACTCAAAGCCGAAGGCCTCGAGCCGGAAGAGTATTTGAATATCTTCTTGGAGAATTATTCAAGCGTTTGGGTTATCCCTACACAGCGCGTGCCGACCTCGAAGGCAGTATTCCCGATTTCGTTATTCCGTCCATTGAGCATTTCAAGATCAACCCGATGGACGCCTTGATATTCACAGTGAAGCGAACCCTTCGTGAACGTTGGAGACAGATCGTCACTGAGGGAACGAGAGGCCTTGGATTCTTTCTTGCCACTATTGATGAGAAGGTTGCAAAGCGGGATTTGGATGAAATGCTGAAGACAAGGATCTACCTCGTTGTCCCGGAGCGCATAAAGACCAAATGTTACCCAGGTGCATCCAATGTCATTACATTTGAACACTTCTTTGAACACTATTTGGACCCTGCAATGAAACGCTGGAAAGCCGGCTCTAAAATCTGATGTCTCTGAAAGAATTCCTCATGGATGACGAGTGGGACGCTCCGTTCTTCAAGTGCTTGGCCCACAACGACACGGGACGAGCTGTGGGCAACCAGGGAGGGATCGTTGTGCCAAAGAATTTGCGAAAATTCTTTCCACTTCTGGACTTGGACGTTACATCCAAATCGAAGCCCACAACCGATCGGATTCTTGAAGCTGAATTGTTCATCGGTGAGACTCTGGTTGCGAAGAAGACATCCCGTTATCAGCTGCAGACCTGGGGCGGTGAGCGCAAAGAGACTCGTCTCACTTCCAACCTTGGGCCCTTGTTGAATGAAGCTAAAGAAAGCGACTTGTTGATTTTTCAAAGACGAAGAAACGAAGTGAAATCCTTTCGTCTCGTTTTGATAAAAGCAGCATCATCGGATTTTCTGGAGCTTCGAGAAGAGGTGAATGGTCGGCGGTGGGGAAACCTTTTTGAGAATCTCCATCCCGCCGGACAGCAAGATGTGGAATTTGCATGCGCTGAACTCCTGGACGTTGTGAAGAACTCTTTCCATTTGTTTAAGTCGTCAATATCAAAGACTGCAAGTTTGCGAATGCGAATTGCCAGAGAAGTCGCTTTTGCCGTTACGGTCCGGCGACAATACAAGCAGACATGCTGCGTCAGTGGCTCCCGCATCGCGACGCCAGCTGGCCTCTGCGAGATTGAGGCGGCGCACGTTGTACCCGTGGCAGCAGAGGGGACAGACGATCCAAGAAACGGAATTGCGCTCACTCGCACACTGCACTGGGCATTTGATCGAGGATTGTTCGGAATTGACGATGACCGGAGAGTCTATCTTCCTCGTCAGGTGCGAAAAATGAATGACCCTTACCTTCAGACTTTCGAGGGACATAAGATTCGTGAGGCTTTGGACCGCGTCTATCGCGTTGACTCCAGTGCGCTGGCTTGGCATTTGCAAACTTGCGTAAAGCCATTGGATTAGCGCGGCAACGATTTCTCAGACACCACTCGATGCAATGACAGACGTTCACACCCAACAACAACGAAGCGCGAATATGGCTGCGATTCGCAGCAAGAACACGAAACCGGAAATGATTGTGCGCCGTATCACGCACAAGCTGGGATACCGGTACGTCCTTCACAAGCGCAAGCTGCCCGGCCATCCTGATTTGGTTTTTCCGTCAAGATTGAAGGTGATCTTTGTGCACGGTTGCTTCTGGCATATGCACCGCTGCCGGTATGGCCGCGTTACTCCTGCGTCGAACGCTGCATTTTGGACCGCCAAGCGTTCAGTAAATATCGCGCGAGATGCTCGGAATCTTAGAACTCTGCGAAGGCTCGGATGGAGAGTTTTGGTTGTTTGGGAGTGCGAAACGCGCAAGCCGGAGAAGATCGCAGAAAGAATTCAGAAATTTCTGACCACTGATTAAAGTTAGCGAGACGCTGCAATGAGGGGCAGTTGTTTCATGCGTCTTTGTGGCTGGAGCTTGTCCTCAGACGCCAGCGCGCCGACCATTCGTCTCGCTATTTCTTCAACAACCGGAACGACGACTGAGTTTCCGAACTGCTTGTACGCCTGGGTATCCGAAACGGGAATTTCAAAACTGTCCGGAAATCCCATAAGACGGGCACATTCCCTTGGGGTTAATCTTCGAGGCGTTTTGCCCTTTCCGCGTGAAATAAGTATTTCAGACCCATCCTTATAATAGCGGGCGCTCAGCGTCCGCGTAATCCCTTCTGGATCGGCAATCCCAAACCCGAATCCGTTACCTGCCTCTCTATGTTTTTCGGCATATCGCTGAAGATAGTTCCAGAGTTTCCTGCTCAGGTTGTATTTTTCAGGAACTCCCTTCTCCAGAAGATCTTTAAGGTCGGGTCGCCGACGGGGAATTCGAGGGAAATCGAAAGGAACCGGATCGCGAAATCCAACAATGTAAATTCGTTCACGATGTTGCGGTACAACCGCCTGGGCATCAATTACCTGGGGATCCGGAACGAAGTAGCCCAATTCATCCTCAAGGGTGTCCAGTATTACACGGTACGTTCGCCCCTTGTCGTGATGAACAAGGTTCTTCACATTCTCCAGAAGGAACGCGCGCGGCCGCTTTTCGCGAATAATTCGGACGATTTCGAAGAAAAGCGTTCCCTGAGTGGGATCATCGAAGCCGTGAGGCCGTCCGAGACTGCTCTTTTTGGAAACTCCCGATATCGAGAACGGCTGGCAGGGAAACCCGCCCACCAGGATGTCGTGATTCGGAATCTGATCGGAAGGAATCGTTGTGATGTCGCCATCTGGGGCTGACCCAAAGTTCCTTTCGTAGGTTGCCGCAGCATATCGATTCCATTCGGACGAAAACACGCACATGCATCCGGCGCGTTCAAACCCCAGCCGCATTCCTCCAATCCCGGCAAAGAGATCAATAAACCTCATTGCCTGGCTTGAATTTTTATCTTTTATGATTCTCATATCCGTAACTGCTGGGACTGACCCAACGGCAACAATAAGCTCCGCGAAGGTCGGATCTGGTCCTGCCATGACGTTTCTTTCATTGCTGGTTCTTATATGGTGGCAGAATCAAACTTACGAATAGTACCTGCCGGTGCCCTTTATCGGACATTCAATTCCCGGTCGTCTGACTGAATCTCTCTCCATCTCAAAACAGGAAGAACTCTTTCCCGATTCTCGCCTTGAAAAATCGGAGTCGGACTCCGAGTTTTCAAGGTACACTTCCGCCAATGATTGCGCGGGCAACTTACCTTTCCAGGCTCACACAATCCGTCCGCCGGTCGCCGGTCACCGCGTTGTTGGGGCCGCGGCAGTGTGGGAAGACGACGCTTGCGCGTCAGTTTGGCGATTCTCGTCACGCCGCCTATTTCGATCTTGAATCCGCGGCTGCCCGGCACAGGCTGCAAAACCCGGAGCTTGCCCTCGGCGCACTCCGAGGACTGATCGTTCTGGACGAGATTCAGTCCATGCCCGAGCTGTTCAGCGTATTGAGGGTGCTTGTGGATCGCCCCAGGAACACGTCACGATTTCTCATACTTGGCAACGCGTCTCCGGACCTCGTCAAAGGTGTTTCCGAATCTCTCGCCGGGCGAGTGGAATTCGTCGAACTCTCTGGTTTTCATCTCAATGAAACCGGTCCGGAAGCCCTGGACAGATTGTGGCTGCGCGGTGGATTTCCGCGATCGTTACTCGCTCGTAACGAAGTGGACAGCAACGCATGGCGGGAAGGATTTATTCAGACATTTCTTCAGCGGGATATTCCTCAACTCGGAATTTCAGTCGCGGCTCCCACGTTGCGGCGATTCTGGACCATGCTCGCCCACTTTCATGGACAAATCTGGAATTCTTCAGAGTTTGGGAGATCCATGAGTGTGACCGACAAAACGGTTCGCAGCTGGCTAGATATCCTGACCGGTACCTTCATGGTGAGGCCGCTTCAGCCCTGGTACGAGAATCTCAAAAAGCGGCAGGTGAAAGCTCCGAAGATCTATTTTCGTGACAGCGGGCTTCTGCACACTTTGCTAAACCTTCCCGACCTCCACACGTTGCAGGGACATCCACGCGTCGGCGCGTCCTGGGAAGGGTTCGCTCTGGAAGAGACACTAAGCACTTTGCGTCCACCTGAATCCTATTTTTGGGCAACGCACGGAGGCGCAGAACTCGATCTGATGTTTGTCGACCAGGGAAAGCGGTACGGCGTGGAATTCAAATTCAGCGAGTCTCCGATTGTGACTCCTTCGATGCGAACCGCAATCAGCGACCTGGAACTGAAGCATCTTTGGATCGTCCATCCCGGCTCTGATTCCTTCCCGATAGACCGTCACATCTCCGCGTGTCCGTTACGTCAAATCGGAAAATTAAAACTTCGGCAACGTTCATTAACTTCAAAATGAAGCTGCATCTGAAGAAGAAAACTACGGCAGCTGAAACGCGACCATGTTGGATCAGGCTGACCGCCCACGATCTTCAGACCTGTGAAAATGTGGGCGGTCATAGACCGCCCCTACAGCGGGGAATTGCATTCACTCACATGATCTCTTAATTCCTAATTGGCGGATTCTCCCCATGCGCGGAGCGCGAGTCCCTTTGCCACGGATGTGAATTCGCTTCCGCTCGAGATCTTGTCGCTCCCGAACCGCGTTTCAAAGATGCTTCTCACGGCTGGTACCAGCGATGAACCGCCGGTCAGAAAAACCCGGTCCACGTCACTCACTGAGGTGCTGGTTCCCGTCATCAATCGGTCGACGCAGCCGCAAATCTTCTGCAGGTCTTCGTCGATCCATCTTTCGAAGGTTGGCCGCTTCACTTTGCCGCGCATCTGAACCGTGAAATCCTCAAACACGAAATTCCCGGACTCCTCCAGCGACAGTTGTTCCTTCATTTCCTGTACCGAACGGTGCATGAAAAATCCCAGATCGTTTTGCACGATGTGCAGCAGCGCCGAGATCTTTTCCGGCTCAAGCGAGTGCCGATGAATGCTTCGCAACATTTGAATCGTGTCCGGAGACTTCAGGAACGAGAGATAGTGCCAGCGTTCCAGGTCCGAATACACCCATCCCGGCATCGGCAACACCTTATCCAGCGATCGGTACTCGGAACCGCGGCCCAGCTTCAGCGAAATCAGATTACGGACAATCCGCGCATCAAACGCGTCGCCGGCCAGGGCAACGCCTTCGGTGCCAAGAATCCGATGCGTCCGGTCGCGCCGCGCCGAGGGTCCCACTCGAAGCAAGGAGAAGTCGCTGGTACCGCCGCCGAAGTCGCCGATCAGAATCAGCTCATCGTGATCGAGCATGCTTTCGTAGAAATATGCCGCCGCCACCGGCTCGTATTCGAAGATCACGGGGCCAATCCCCGCTTTCTCAAAAGCCTTCCTTAGACGTTCGATCGCGAACGCATTGTCATCTTCGTTGTTGGCGTTGGAGTATCGCACCGGACGGCCGACGACCACTGGTCCTGTCATGGCCCCGGACTGCTCTTCGACCTGATTGCGAAGGTCCCGAAGAATAATGGTGATCAGATCCTCCACGGAAAACTGTCTGCCAAAAATGCTGGTCCCCGTGAAGATTCGGCTGGCGAGAAAGGATTTCAGCGACTGAACGAGCCGTCCCTTCTCGTCCGCTGCGAGATATCGCTCAATGGCCATCGGCCCGCTGACCGCCGGTGTATTTGGTTCGAAATACAGAACGGACCGAAAGGTCTCTGTGGCTCCGGCAGAGGAACGAAATCGAACCGTTTCCGCTGTTCGTTCATCGCGGGCCAACGCGATTGAACTGTTCGTCGTTCCAAAATCAATTCCAATTCCGTGATGCATAACCTGACAGTGTAAGCCACGGACCGATGATGTTAGTGTGTCGGACTGCCGTGCCTACGGCACTGGAAATGTTCTTCCGTCGTGTTCTCCACGGGCTGAAGCCCGTGGCTAGCAAACTGCCGCCGCTAACGCGGCTCTAATTCGATGCCGCTATCGCGGCAACGTT
>JBGPBY010000383.1:0-7190 GCA_041481485.1 Terriglobia bacterium | reverse complement strand
TATTTCTTTCCCAGCCGCGTTAGCGGCGGCAGGCCTCGTAGCCACCGGCGTGAGCCGGTGGAAAGGCGATACCCGCCCCGATTTAAGCGCCGCCGGCGCGGCAGATCCAGAAATCAAATCTCAATGACTGGCCGTGAACAGTTCGCGATAGCTGGGAATATTCCCGCTGTCATATGCGGCAAGACAGTCGTTGATGGAATAAAGAAACGTGCGCCATTTTGCGGGGCTTGTGGGAATCGGAATTCCGAGACGCATGCTGATATCACTGGTCACAGAACGAACAAACAAACTCGACGCATCCCGCGGAATCCTGGTTACGTTGGAGTAAAACACTTTGCCGTGGTCTCCCTGATCGAACAGATACCGCTCCACGTTCGAGACATAGAAAACATTGACGACGGCGTTGTGCTCCTTTAGATAATCGCCAATCCCCACAAGTGCCTTTGCGCCGGCGAAGTCGCCAACCAGCGGCACCACAAGGTTTCTGCGTTCCAGGTCACCCACAACCTTAAAACTCTTTTCGTTCGCAAGAAAACTCTGTTGATGGCCATCCAGATCTGCCGCAGACATCAACTGCGCGAAAGTGGGATTGGTGGTGTCCCCAAATCCCTTCAGGGAATCCGGGCCCGCGTTACGAAACGCAGTCATCATCCGGCCGATGTCGGACTTGTCGGTTTCCGTCAGCGGAAATCCATGACTCTTCATCAGCCGGTCGATCACCATTCGGAGAGTTTCGTCGTAATAGCGGTCATCGACGGGAACGGAATGGTATGCATCAAATAGAGCCTTCACACTGGATTTCGTGTTCAGGCCAGCCGGGCGTCTGCGGGCAAACAAACGTGAGACGAAATCGGCACGGTCCGGCGCCATCTCGAAAAGCGCCTTGTACATCAGGTGTTCGATCAGGTTGTCGCGGCGGATGTCGACAATGAATGCAATGCGCGGTTCGACGGCGGCAACATACGTAAAGTTCTGTTCAGAACCGACGCCAATAAATACACCGTTTTTCTTCACCGACTCTTTCAACTTTGGAATCACAAATTGGGCCGAATCTTCGTTCGACATGAATTGAAGCGGAAACACTCCGCCCTGTTCCGACATGTCCGTGATGAGGCGCCAGAAATCCTTGTCGTTTATTGTTTTCGGAATGTCGGCAGCTCTGGTCGTGCTGGAAGCAACGAGGATGAACAAAAGACCGGACAACCCAAACCGTTGCAGGAGTTTTAGTTTGATTTGTCGTCTCATTTCGATTTTCCCGGAGAAGGTTCTCGCGTGGACTCCCTGCACTTAAGCCGCAATTCGATCGATCTTCGCGGCCAGAATGAAATCACTTTCTGTCAGACCGTTCACTTTATGCGTGTAAACCATGATCTCGACCCGGCCCCAGCCAAGACCAATGTCGGGATGGTGGCCCTGCTCTTCGGCAACGGCACCGACTTTGTTGACGAAATCCAGAGCCGTTTTGAAATCCGGAAATTCGAATTCCCTTTCGATATGGTGAGTCGTAAACAGCGTCCACTTCGGAATCTGATCGAGCAGCGGAGCAATCTCGCTACCTCTCAGAGCGGGTACTGCGCCGGTGCAGGGCACGCACTTCTTGTCCGCGAGTTCTGACATGGGTTTACCTCCTTGCGAAGGATATCGTAAACCCGGCCGACGGCCCGTATAATGTTCGCCGTGGAGGTTTCATGGTCATACAGTCACGAACCGACGTCAGCCGCAACCGGCTGATCTATATTCTGACTATTCTTCTTTCTCTTTCCGCACTGATTACTTCAATTTCACAATATTCCGGCAGTTCCGATGCCATACGGGCCGTACTTCTGATTCTCGGCGCGGCCGGCGCGCTGGCAATCATACTTTCCGCGATTCAGCTTCTCGGACTGCCGCGGCGCAGCAGCGTTCTGCTGATTTACCGCAACGACGAAATGGTCGTCGCAACAAACGCCACTCATGAAGGCTTCAAGCTGCGGTTTTTGCGCGACGTGCTTTCCGAAAACACCGTCAATTTCAGCGCTGCCGACCACACGCAATGGAAATCCCTGGAGGACGACGGGTATTTCCCGGCGCTGTGCATCCGAAATCCCAAAAAGCTTCTCATCCTGAAGCTGTGCACGATGGTTTTCGACGATGTGTACTTTGTCGATTCGACCAACCGCTGGGAGCATCACGACAGTTCAGGAACCTCTGAACCGACCTTCTCGACCCCTGAAAAACCACAGCTTCGCGGGTGGAAAGGCATGGTGTCATCGAGCTAACCGGATGAAGTTGGCGCTTGACGCTCGGGCGCAGCCCGAGTTACCTTTTGGGCTGGTTCTTACGATACGTGGCGATTTAAGGCAACTTGCTCCACGTAAAAAACTGCTAAACAGACCGTTGGATTTTTGGAAGAATTTCAAAAGCCTCGCGCCGTTTGGCGTGAGGCTTTTTTAGTTTTCCCGGAAATCGAAGGAGAACGTGATGGGATTTGTGAAAGGACTCCGGTGCCGCGAATGTGGCCGCGAATATCCCGCAAAGCTGCAGGCGGGTTGTGAAGATTGTTTTGCTCCTCTGGAAGTGGATTATCACTACGACGCCATCGCGAAGACGCTCACGCGTGACAGCTTTGCAAACCGTCCACATTCCCTGTGGCGATATCGCGAACTGCTGCCCGTCGAATCTGAACCAGTCGTTGGATTGGCCACGGGCGGAACGCCTCTGGTTCGCGCGGATCGCCTCGGCCGCAAGCTCGGCCTGGACAATCTTTACCTGAAAAACGACAGCGTGTCGTTTCCGACTCTGTCCTTCAAGGATCGCGTGACATCCATGGCGGTCAATAAAGCTCTCGAATTCAAACTCGAAGCCGTGGGCTGCGCTTCCACCGGAAATCTCGCCAACTCCGTTGCGGCGAATGCCGCCGCTGCCGGCCTGCCGTCGTTCATTCTGATTCCCGACAGTCTCGAACAGAACAAGATCATTGCGACTTCGATCTACGGTGCGAATCTGATTGCCGTGCGTGGCAACTATGATGATGTCAACCGCCTCTGCAGCCAGATCGCCGACCGTCATCCCTGGGGCTTCGTGAATGTGAATCTGCGGCCGTACTACGCCGAAGGATCCAAAACCTTCGGCTTTGAAATCGTCGAGCAGCTTGGATGGAAGGTGCCAGACTCCATCATCGTGCCGATGGCCGGCGGCGCTTTGATTTCGAAAATCAACAAAGGCCTCCATGAACTGGAACGCATTGGGTTGATCGATGGTCCGGTCTCCACGCGCTTTTACGGAGCTCAGGCAGCCGGATGCAATCCCATCGTGGCTGCCGTAAAACGAAGAAGCATCGATATTCGTCCGGTGAAACCCAATACGATCGCAAAATCCCTCGCTATCGGGAATCCTGCAGATGGCTACTACGCCGCAGGATTCATCATGAAATCCGGAGGTGACGCTGAAGATGTAACCGACCAGGAAATTCGCGACGGCATTCAGCTGCTGGCGGAAACCGAAGGCATCTTTACCGAAACCGCCGGCGGGGTCGCCGTGGGCGTGACCCGGAAGCTGGTCGATCAGGGAAAGATCGATCGAAAAGGAATCACCGTGATTGCCATCACCGGAAACGGTCTCAAGACGCCGGAAGCCGTGAACCTGACGGCCCCCAAGGTTATCGATGCGAAGATCGACGCCTTCGAGGAACTCGTGAAAGGAGTCGCCCATGTCGCTTAAGGTCGTCATTCCTGCGCCGCTGCGCAAGCACACGGGAGGAGCGGAAATTGTCGAAGTCGATGCCGGAAACGTTCAGGAAGTCATCGACAAGCTCGATGCGCGATTCCCCGGAATTCGCTCCAGCGTCTGCGACGATACGGGAAGCCTGCGCCGCTTCATCAATATTTATGTCGATGGAGAAGACGTGCGCTTCATGGAGAATCTGCAGACTCTCACGCGAGACGGCGTGGAGGTTGCCATCGTCCCTGCAATCTCCGGAGGCTGTTGATTACAGCCAGTCCTGATCTTCGTCATCATCAGTCTTAAGACCAGTCCAGAAGCGTTGCAATAGCGCGCCGACACCGCCCCCAAGGAAATACCATTCCAGCGTGCCTGCGGCATAAGTGATGACGAAGGTCAGCAATAGCAGACCCGGGACGGACAGCCCGATTTTGTCCAGCGACCAGAACAACGCCGCCAGAATGACCATGGGCACGGTATCGAAAATCTTCATCAGCTGCCAGAACTCCGAGCGATCGAAGAGAAACGTTCCATAGGGAAGATCGAAGCCCGCGAGTTCCCGGTTCGATAAAAAATCGAAATAGGTAAAAACGAAAAAACCTGTAGCCAGGAGAATGTGGGCAAGGGCGGAAGTCCGCGCAACGCGTTTCCAGAAAACCAGATCGTTGATGCCGAGGACGTTGAACCAGGTCATCAGATGATAGAGGCCGAACACGAGCAACAGCGGAAGAAGCAATCCGACAAAGAGATTCCACATGACGATATAGGGACATTGCGGAGAGCGGGTTGTCAAGAGCGAGCCGAGCGGAATTCTCTGGATCTGCCGCGTCTCCGGCGCTTTATAGGGGTGGGGCTTGCGGTTCCACCGGCTCACGCCGGTGGCTAAGGGAATCTGCCGCCGCTACGCGGCTCAGCCCCGCTTACCGAGCCGCGTTACCGGCCGCACAGCTGTAGGCGCGGTCTGTGAACGCGCACAGTCCATCAATCTACAACCCCGGCGGAGTCAAGATTGTGCGCGGTCACAGACCGCGCCTACAGCCGGCGTTGCTTCGACGTCGCCGGTTCACTTCTGAGCCGCGTAGCGGCGGCACTCCTCTTAGCCACCGGCGTGAGCCGGTGGAAACAGATCCCGACCCAAAATTCAGCGCCAGAGGCGCGGCAGATCAGGATTTTCTGGTAAGCTCTCCGCGAACTTAGGTCGAGGGGGGAACACCTTAAAAATGATAGCGCGGCGCGGCGAACATAAAATCTGGCAAGTGATCGCAGCGTCGTCTGTCGGCACGATGATCGAATGGTACGATTTCTATATTTTCGGATCTCTTGCCACGGTCATTTCCCCACTGTTCTACCCCAAAGGCAATGATACCTTTGCAATTATTGCTTACCTCTCCACGTTTGCCGTCGGATTTGTCGTTCGTCCGTTCGGCGCGCTCTTCTTCGGCAGGATCGGCGATCTTGTGGGGCGAAAATATGCCTTCCTCATCACACTGCTGATCATGGGAGGCGCCACCGCAATCATCGGAATGTTGCCGACATACGCAACGATTGGAGTTGCCGCTCCGGTCCTGCTGTTGGTCATCCGAGTCATGCAGGGACTCGCACTGGGCGGCGAATACGGAGGTGCCGCCGTTTACGTGGCCGAACATGTGCCCGATGAGACGCGCGGGTTTTATACCAGTTTCATTCAGATCACTGCCACGCTGGGATTGTTCGTATCGCTCATTGTGATCCTGTTTGTCCAGAATGCGATGAGCAAGGAAGATTTCAATAACTGGGGCTGGCGCATTCCTTTCCTTGTCTCGATCCTGCTGGTCACCGTCTCGTTGTATATCCGGCTGCGGATGAAGGAATCTCCCATTTTCCGTCATATCAAGACGGCAGGCATGACATCGGCGCAACCGCTGAAGGAAGCGTTCACACAGTGGAAAAATCTCAAGCATGTATTGATTTCGTTATTCGGGGCGACTGCCGGCCAGGGGGTCGTGTGGTACACGGGCCAGTTCTATGCGCTCTTCTATCTTCAGACGATTCTGAAGGTGAACATCACCACGGCCTACTACATCGTCGCCGTATCGCTGCTGCTGGGCATGCCGTTTTTCGTATTGTTCGGTGCACTTTCCGATCGCATCGGACGAAAGAAGATCATGATGGCCGGATGCCTGCTCGCTGCGATTTCCTACCTGCCCATTTATCATGCCATGCAGTCGACAGCCGGATCGAACATCGTCACGGTACAATCGCAAAAGAATCCCGTGACGGGAGCCATCGCGCTGACGCCGCTTACAAACGTGGATGGTGCGCTGAAGCCCGCAAAGGAAGTCCTTCCCTACTCCGGATTTGGCGATTTCCTCGCCAATGCCGTCGCCTGGAAGCTGATCGGACTGATGTTCATTCAGGTTCTTTTTGTCACGATGGTGTATGGCCCGATCGCGGCGTATCTGGTTGAAGCGTTTCCGGCAAGAATTCGCTACACTGCGCTTTCTCTGCCATACCACATCGGAAATGGAGTATTTGGCGGATTACTCCCGTTGATCGGACTTTGGATCGTGGCGCAAACCGAAAACATCTATGCCGGACTTTATTATCCGATTGCCGTCGCGTCGATCACGTTTGTCGTAGGAACGTTGTTGTTAAAGGAAACGCACCACATTCGAATCTGGAAGGAACTCGATTAGAAGTCCATTTCGTCTTCCGCGGCGGACGCGACAAGCTCCGGAGCGGAGAAAAGCGTATAGGGATTGACGTTTCCCAGCGCTGCGATGATCGATTCGGAAATTCCAGGATGGCGGGTTTTCATCGCTTCCAGAAACTCACGAATCTCTCTCCGGACACTTTCCTTTTCCCCGCAGACACAGGCAATCGGCAGGAACCCATTGAGGCGGGCGTACTCCGTCGACAAATCTTCGGTGACAAACGCCAGGGGACGAATCAACCGCAGGTTTCCCTTGCGTGACTGCGCGACCGGCGGCAACGACGCGATTCGCCCATTAAACAGAATGTTGCGCAGGAGTGATTCCGCGCAGTCATCCGCCGTATGCCCCAATGCAAGCACCGAGCATTCGAGTTCCGACGCAATCTTATAGAGATGCCGGCGGCGATGCCGGCTGCACACGTCGCAGCCATGGGGGATTTCCCTCGCGATCAGATCCAGCGTCGTTGGGTCCTCGCGCAGGACCCATTCCACTCCGAGGTTGCGAATCGCGTCATCCAGTTGATGAATCGGCAGCTTGAATTTTCCCTGATCCACGGTGACGGCAACAAGCTCATACGGAAACGGCGCGCGCTTTCGATACGCCACCAGCGCGTGCAGCAGCGTGAGGCTGTCTTTGCCGCCGGACACGCCCACCGCGATGCGATCTCCGCGCTGAAGCATGGAAAACCGGCCCATGGCGCGGCCGACAAGATCGAGTACCTTTTGCTCCACATTCATGACTTCAGGACTATAGCTTAAAAAGGAAATTCCGGGACGGGCCCCTGTAGGCGCGGTCTAT
>JBGPBY010000382.1:0-7205 GCA_041481485.1 Terriglobia bacterium | reverse complement strand
CGACTTCCTTTACTGCAGTTTTGCAGACTTCATTCACCGATGAAAATTCGCCAGTGCCCACCAGCGCGAGCAGCGCTGCGCCGTAAGCGGATCCTTCTTCGGTTTCGAGAACGACGACTCGCTTGTTAAAGACATCGGCCAGCATCTGGCGCCAGAAGGGGCTGCGCGCGCCGCCACCGGAAACGCGTACGGAGTTCACCGGGACTCCCATCTTCTCGATGATTTCGAGTCCGTCTTTTTGGCTGTAGGAAACGCCTTCGAGGAGCGACCGGATCAAATCGGCGCGCTTGTGTTTTGCGGTAAGGCCAAGCCATCCGCCTCGCGCATTCGGATCGAGGTGTGGTGTGCGTTCACCCATCAGATAGGGCAGCCAGTAGAGACCTTGTGATCCCGCTGGCGCCGTTGCCGCTTCGGCGGTCAGTGTTTCGTAATCGACGCCGGGCGCCAGGTTGTTGCGGAACCATTGCAGGCTGAGACCCGCGCCCTGCGTCACGCCCATTACATGCCAGGCGTTCGTCACGGCATGGCAGAACGTGTGAACGCGTCCCGCCGGATCGTACGCGGGCGATGGGGTATGGGCGAAGACCACACCGGATGTGCCAATCGTGCAGGACATGATCCCGGTTTCGACGATTCCATTGCCCACTGCGCTTGCGGCCTGATCGCCGGCGCCGGCTACGACCGGAGTGCCCTCAGCCAGACCTGTACTTTCCGCAGCAGGGCGAGAGACAGTCCCGCTGATTTCGGGCGACTCGAAGGTCCTGGGCAGAATTCCGGAATCGATCCCGAGCCTCGATATGAGATCGATGGACCAGTTGCGATGCACAACATCGAAGAGCCCGGTGCCCGAAGCGTCGGAGACGTCTCCGGCGTGGATACCGGTGAGTTGAAACCGAAGATAGTCCTTGGGAAGAAGGACTTTCCTGATGCGCGAAAAGTTTTGCGGTTCGTTGTCGCGGATCCAGAGAAGTTTGGGAAGTGTGAAGCCGGTAAGCATCGGATTGGCGATGCTGGAGACGATCGTTTCCTTGCCGACGAGATGATTGATCGCATCAACCTGGGCCTGACTCCGCTGATCGCACCAGATCAATGCCGGACGGATGACGTGATTTGAAGCGTCGAGCATGACGAGGCCATGCATCTGGCCGGAGAGGCCAATACCGCCGACGTCTTTGCCTGAAGCGCCAGATTGTTTGAGAACCCCGCGAATGGCGAGCTGGGCGGCGTCCCACCAGTTTTCGGGGCGCTGTTCCGCCCAGAGGGGGCGTTCCATCCGCATGTCGTCGTGGGGAGAGGTGAAGGCGTGGCGGACTTTGCCGCGCTCATCGACAAGCAGGGCACGAGTGCCTCCGGTTCCGATATCAATTCCGAGCCAGTACATTGCTTGATCTGCCGCGCCTCCGGCGCTTTTAGGGTTTGCTTCACGTATTCCACGGGCTGACGCCCGTGGCTAGCGAACTGCCGCCGCTACGCGGCTAAGAAAGGGAGCCGCGATGCGGAAACGGCACCTCGCTTGATCTGTCGCGCTTCTTCCATTTTCCACGGGCTTACGCCCGTGGCTAGCGAACTGCCGCCGCCACGCGGCTCAGAAATGCCGCACCGCAGGTGCAACCAAATCAAGCCGCGTAGCGGCGACAGGTCCTCTAGCCACCGGCGTAAGCCGGTGGGATCAGGCAAAGATCTTCCTTCCGCGATGAAGCCCCAACAACAGCTGCACCAAACGATGACCGATCAGCTCGTGCAGCGTCAGGAGTTCTTTGTTGGCTTCCGCCAGCGCATGACCGTCTGTTCCTGCCGAAACGCCGGAGCCGGCTTTCAACGCGTCGGTGGCTTCCTTGATGATCGGATCCGTCAACGCATCACCGGCGATATCCCAAAGCGTAATGAATCGATCCACTGCCGTTGGGAAACTTACCGAGAATACGCCGTGGTTGCTTGTCGTGCGCAGCGGCTTGAAGTCCAGATTGAACGGGCCGTTGAAATTGTTCGAACGCAGCAGCATCAGCACGCTCAGCCAATCGAACGGATTGATCAGTCCCACACCGATATCGACGTCGTGCTTCAATCGATATCCGTCATTAATATCGAAATGCCACAGCTTTCCTGCGACCAGCGCGCGTGCCAGCGCCGCCCGCGGCGCGCCGCCCCACATCAGCTCGTGGAGATACTCCGGGTTGAGGCCCACCATTTCGGGATGCGTCAACAGTCCGGAGGAAATGAACGCGAGCATGGCGTCACTGGTCGGCAGGAGAATCTCCGCCTGCGGCTCAAACGGCTTGGCCTCGAGACAATGCTTCAGCGTCGGACGCCCCTTTTTCTTCGCGACTTCAATATCGCGATCGCACGCGGCATTGAGCGCATCGGCATACCAGCGCAGTGTCTGCATTTCGTCCACGGCGCCCTGAACAAAGTATCCGAGCGAACCCGGCCAATACACGGCGTAATGCGCGCCGAGTTCATGGCCGATATCGACATTGTTCCTCACGCGAAACGCGGCATACTCCCGCACTTCGGGCGACTCGGGCGCAGGGCCCGCCGCAAACACTTCGTGAAAAAATGTTTCGGTGGTGACCATGGAGCACTTCACGTCGTGCTGCTTCAGCGTGTTTTGAATTTTTCCGATGATCTCAGATTGCGCTTCGGTGCCGAGCTGATTGCTCGGAATCACATCGCTGTCGTGAGTACACCAATATCCGATGCCGATTTTGCCAAACTCACGAATGACATCTTCAAACGTAATCGGTTTTCGTGTGGGTGCGTAGAATAACGCCTGGCCCTGATAGGCCGCCGCCCATTGCGGCCCCGTGATGAAATATTTCCGGCGGGTTTCCGGGCTGTAGGCCCCGCCGCATTGTTGAGTTAATCGATCGACAAGTGCTTGTTGCTGATTCGGTGGTACAGGTTGCATGCCGAACAAAATAGTTCAGGCGTCCGGCATCGACAAGCGATAATTGGCGGCTGCGATCGTTTGGGATGAATTGAAATGCAGAAATTGAAAATATTGAGCCGCGTGATCGAATCCGGACTGGTCGCCGTCGTTCGTGCGGAGAGTGCGGAGCAGGCATCGCGTATTGCCGAGGCATGCGCCGAAGGCGGCGTTGCGGCTGTCGAAATCACATTCACCGTTCCGGGGACCGCCCAGGTCATTGCGGAACTCGCGAAACAATACAAACCCGAACAGATTCTGATTGGCGCGGGCACTGTTCTGGATTCGGAAACCGCACGCATTGCGATTCTCTCCGGAGCGCAGTTCGTTGTCGGTCCCGCGTTGAATGCGGACTGTGCGCGGCTCTGCAATCGATATCAGATCCCGTACATGCCGGGCGCAGCGACCATCCGGGAAATCATCGATGCCATGGAATGCGGCGCCGAAATCGTAAAAGTCTTTCCAGGTGAAACTCTGGGACCATCGTTTGTGAAAGCCGTCAGAGGCCCTCTGCCTCACGCATCATTGATGCCGACCGGCGGAGTCGGCATGGAAAATGTGTCGCAGTGGATCAAAGCCGGGTGTGTCGCCGTCGGTGTGGGAGGGAATCTCACCGCCAGCGCAAAGACCGGAGATTTCAAAACCATCACCAAACTCGCGAAGCAGTTTATCGAGGAAATCCACAAGGCTCGAACCTGACCGGCTGGAATCATGAGCAAGAGAATCGTTACCTTCGGTGAAATCATGCTGCGTCTGGCAGCGCCCGGCGCCGAACGCTTTTTGCAAAGCCCGCGCTTTGATGCAACGTTTGGCGGAGGAGAGGCCAACGTCGCAATTGCGCTGGCATCGTTTGGACTGGATGCGGTTTATGTGACCGCACTGCCCGAAAAAAATCCCATTGCTGATGCGGCAATTTCCGAATTGCGCGGGCTGGGTGTGAACACATCCCACATCATTCGCACGAAAGGACGCATGGGAATCTACTTTCTCGAGGCCGGTGCGAATCAGCGCCCTTCCCGTGTGGTCTACGACCGCGAGAACAGCGCGATCGCTTTGGCCAGGCATGGAGATATCGACTGGAAGTCTGTGCTTGACGGCGCCGGCTGGTTTCACGTTACCGGCATCACACCGGCAATCAGCGCTACAGCTGCGGAGCTCGCGCTGGAAGGAATGCGCCGGGCGAAGGATTCCGGACTGACGATTTCATGTGACCTGAATTATCGAAAGAACCTTTGGAAGTGGGGAAAGAGTGCTGTTGGCGTCATGACCGAGCTGGCTAAACTCGCAGACATCCTTATCGCCAATGAAGAAGACGTGCAGATGGCTCTGGGAATGGGTTCCTCTTCTGGCGTGAAAAGCGGGGTGCTGGACATTCTGCAATTCGAAAAACTCACCGGTGAAGTGCTTTCGTCCTTCAGCAATATACGGGCGATCGCCATCACGCTGCGCGAATCGAAGAGCGCATCTCATAACGGCTGGTCCGCTTGCATGAATGACAGAAAGCAATTCCTGGTGAGCCGGCATTATGAGATCACGAATATTGTCGATCGGGTCGGAGCCGGGGATTCGTTTGCGGCAGGACTGATTTACGGAATGCAGATTCTGCCGTCGCCGCAGGAAGCTCTGGAGTTCGCTGTGGCGGCGAGTTGTTTGAAGCATTCCATCATCGGTGATTACACCCGCTCGACCGTTGAAGAAGTTCAGGCGTTGCTGAAAGGCGACGGCTCGGGGCGAATCCAGCGGTAATGAAGCTCATCACCATTATCGGATTTATAGCCGGAACACTGACAACAATCGCCTTTCTGGCTCAGGTCATCCGCACTCAGAAGCATCGCAGTACGAAAGACATCAGCCTGGGAATGTATCTCATGCTGTGTTCGGGAATTGGCCTGTGGCTCGTCTATGGAATTCTGATTTATTCCTGGCCTGTCATCATCGCGAATGCCGTGACGCTGGCGCTTTCCGGATGGGTGCTGGTCATGAAAATCCGGTTTGGATAGTCCCCTGTAGGCGCGGTCTATGACCGCGCGCGATCTGTCGGACAAGGATTGCGCGGGGTCACAGACCGCGCCTACAGTCGAGACCCCTCGGACACGATGCAGAAATACAAACCACCCCGGACCCGGGCACTACTGGCGCGCGAATCGCCCCAGGCGATTCTCATTTGCCGTTGCCGCGCGCGCCAAGTCGCAACCGTCGGATGGGATCGCGAAACGGATCGCTTCACCATCGGGCAGTGGCTGAAGGGGCAGCTCGAAGCACGTCAAGCCGACATTTCACCCGACGGCCAGCATTGGATTTACAGTGGCTATGATCCCCGACGGCACAGAGCCAACGAGCGATGGACTGCAATTGCCAGAACGCCATACCTGAAGGCCCTTGCGCTGAAATTCTCCACAGGACCTGGCGGTCCTAACGCTGGCGGCGGCGTGTTTCTCGACAATCGGACCTACCATCCGCGGCCCTGTCCAGTCTTATCACTGGAAACGCAGTCCGATTCCGTGGATTTCAAAATGGGACCCGAGCCACCTCTCGAAAAGCACGAACGGCTCGAAGATTTATGCCGCCGTCGGAATGGTTGGGACAAGGAAGTTCGGCCAAGACAATATGCCTCTGCCGAAGAACAAAAGAAGTGGGAAGAAACAAGCAGACGCGTGGAATCGTCATTGCGTCGAACTCTGCCGGAGGGGTCAACGATCGACACATCGGCGATGTTGAAACAGAACTACTGGGTGCGCCCATTAGCGGCAGGCTGGATTCTGGAGATCGGACCGCTGGATTTGTCCGATTCCCGAACCGAACGTTATCGGCTACGGAACCCAGCGAATAGTCAAGCTCTCGATCGCCCGTCGTGGCAGTGGGCAGACTGGGATCCAGTCGGACAGCGCGTGGTATGGACGGAGGATGGCTTCCTCCGCGCTGCTGAGATCGGCAGCGCGGGCCTGGAGGAAACACGAGACCTGTTTGATGCCAATCCACTTCGATTCGAAGAGATTGCCGCACCCTATTAGTGTGCCACTGAAGGAATGCGATTCCCCACTGTAGGGGCGGTCTATTACCGCCCGCAATTGTGTGGAATGCAAAAACACAGATTGCGGGCGGTCATAGACCGCCCCTACAGTGGGGAATCCAAGATAGCTGAAAATTTGAGTTTGGCTATTTAATTGGAATTTAAGTCGAGCGTTGTAGGCTCGCGCGCATGAAGCCCATTCTGCATGCGCGTGTACAGTTGTCACTTCTTGTGATGAGTGTAACCCTGACAGTTCCGGCACAAACTCCGCAAGGCTCAGGTGTCATCGCCGGGTTCGTTCGCAATGCCGACGGCGGCACTGCGGTGAGCAAGGCGAAGGTGAATATCGAGGTCATTGCATCGATTCCCGCAGTGGCAACCATACCTCCGATGTTCACAGATTCCAGTGGGCGATTTGTGTTTGCCAACCTTCCGTTAGGCACATACCGGCTTTTCGCCAGTGCATCTGGCTTTGTCACTCGCGAGTATGGACAGCAGGAATTCACCACTCCGGGAAAGCCGATTGCTTTGGCCGCCGAGCAAAGGCTTAGCGGTTTGGCACTTCAGTTGGTCCCCGTTGGTACGATCAGCGGAGAAGTGAAAACAAACGATGGGCTGCCAGCAGTGAGAGTCCCGGTTAAAGCAACGCGGACAATCTTCACAGCGGTGGGCACGGTTCAACAGACCGTTAAGATTACAACCACAGATGATCGGGGAAACTATCGATTGTTCGGTTTAGCTCCGGGACCCTACTTCTTGAGTACTGGCAGCGAGAAACCATTGTCCGGATCATCGGCAGACGCTGTATCCACGGGAGACTTTGCCGTTCAGTTCTATCCCGGAGTCGCTACTCTAGATCGCGCAATTCCCCTCGATGTCACCTCTGGTGGCGAATTGAACGTGAACCTGAAGACATACCGGCAGCGAAGCGTTACGGTCCGCGGCATCATCATCGACGCACAAACGGGGAATCCTCCGGAAAAAGTTCAGTGGCAGCTCATCTATCAACTCGCGAACGGCAACACGGTCAGCTTTGCGCCTCCGGAGAATTACAATCCTCTTACCGGTGAGTTTGAGTTGCGCAATGTCTGGCTCGGGGAATACATCCTCGAAGCGCGGACCACAACTGTAGACGCAGCAGCCGTTGAGGCCGGTGAAGCGGCATGGGCGGTATTTCCCGTCGCGCGGGTCCCGATCGTGGTTCAGGACGGAGGACTCGAAAATCTGCGGCTGTTTCAGAGCCGGCCGTTTGAAGTAACAGGTCGCGTG
>JBGPBY010000381.1:0-7207 GCA_041481485.1 Terriglobia bacterium | reverse complement strand
GCTGCGGGGCGATTCTTAAATCCTTGCGCCGTACGGCGTCAGGCGATTTCAAGATCGAGGTGGCGCGCACTCTGGAGCAGCTCGCAGCTTTGGCCGAGGCGGGACGCTTCGATGATGCCGTGATCCCCGCGGCCCAACTTCTGCCGGAATGCTGGCCGATTCCAGAAACTTCTTTCCCGCGGGCGTCTGGATGAATGCCAGCATTTCTTCGTTTGAACTGAACCGCTCGAGCAGTTTGTTCTGCATGTCGGTTTGCAGCTTCGATACGCGAAGCCAGCGGCGATGACTCATAATTCCGCGAATGATCCAGGCGATAATGATAATCAAAATAATAACCACCGATGCGAATGCGAGCGGTTCCATGGCTCTGGCGATGCCTTGCGCAATGGTTCTCTCGTTGTATTGATACTCGTCCGCAGTCCCAAGAAAATACGTTGGATTATGGGCAATTTCAGGATGCTGCGCGAAATACGATGCCAGCGCGGGATAAGGAGATAAATACGTCTCGTTTGTCAGCAACGTCGGATCCAGCTGTAGCACCCGAAACAGCGACGGTGGATATTGCGTGAGCATTTGGCGCATTTGAGCTCGCACGCCACGTGCATCGGAGTCGTACCCCTGCGGCGGAATCCCAGGCCCTCCACGGCCGCCTCCGCCTCCTCCTCTAATGATTGCTGGACCTCTCCCGCCGGTCACTTGCGCGTTGGCAATTCCGCAAGCCAGCCCCGCAGTGAGAATTGAAACCGAAATCACCTGCAAGCATTTGGATCGAAGAATCATCGTCATCTCCACCTCACCCCTTACTACGTAGAGGTCCGGGAAAGGTTATCAGGTGGATTTGCATATGAAGGAATGCGACTCCCCAATGTAGGGGCAATCTATTACCGCCCACAATTTAGAAGCCGGCAACCCTCCGAATTGCGGGCGGTCATAGAGCGCCCCTACAGCTCGCTCACTTTGCGATTTCGACTACCTTCAACTCAGGACGGGAAGCCCGCGGTTTTTGAATCCAGATTGTGGTCAGAACTCCCAGGATCAGATTGATCAACGTCATGACGGTATATGTCACGTGAAGCAGGCCAAACTTTCGAAGTGCGGCGACCACCTCCTGCGGCGGCGACTCGCGTGGAACGAAATCCAGGCTCCGGCCGACACTGATGATCGGCGGAGTCAGAACCACCATCAGAAAAAGCGAGACACCCAGCATGCCGACAACACACCATTTGGCGCGGTGGGCACCCGGGATTTTGCTGACCAGCCAGAGTGCGAGAAGTCCCAGTGCCGTTTGCGCCACGTTCCAATATTGAAAATACAGGCGATTGAGTTCGGCGGATAAATATCGGAGCAGGTCGCGCGCTACCGGGTGTCCGGGAGTTTCAACGGAATCGAGAGTATTGACTGCCGTTCGAAACTGCTGGCTCGGGGATGACTTCAGCAGGCGATCGACGGTGAAAAAGTTCTGTGTCGCGACGACGGCAACGCAAATCGTACCGGTGAGCCAAACCGCCATGCAGAAAATGGCCAGCGGTTCAGCCTTCCATGACTTCGAAGCAAGCGAACCGGCCGGGACCGGTGTCATGCGGGAGTACCTCTCCGGCGGATAAATCCTTTGGCGGTCAGATGGAACTCATCCGGCAGGACGGCTTCGACGCTTGGGCGATACCCTTTCACCGGCCATTCGCGATCGGCACAAAGTTCGGCAACGGCTATCCGAATTCTCGGTCGATTGTCGGCACGGACAAAAAGTTCCAACAGAGGTTCGCGCACATCCTCACCCAGTTCGGCAATCGCCTGCATCGCGGAAATTGCGACATCATCATCGTCGTCCTCGAGGGACTTTCGCAGAGTCGTCGCAATTTCAGGAGTGATGTGGCCATGCATGGCCTTGATCAGTCCGGTGCGGTGTTCCGGAGACGTGAACGGATTCAGTGCGACATCTTCCAGGACCTGCACGAGCTGCGGGACCCATTCTTCCTGAGGCAGTATCTCGGTCAGCGCCCTCACGGGCCACTCCACCTGGTGATGCGTCTTGATGAATTTCAGAATCGGATCGACCGCATCCCGTCCCTTATCGACGAGCATGCGGACGACCATGTATTTCTCTTCGATGTCCTGGCTGATGACTTTGCTCGAAATCGTAAACCTTTTGAGCAAAGCCAGCGTCGCTTCCGGAGTATCCAGTTCCGCAAGCTTCTGCGCCGCTTCAATCCGGGGACCGTCTTCACCGGCGGTTTCCGTGAGTTTCTTCGTGAGCTTATCCACCTGCGCTGCAGGAGTCCGTTTCAAAAAATCGAACATGTTCTATTTTTTACCGAAATTGACCAAAGAAAAAGGGTCGACACGCGCATTCTGCACTTTGATTCCCCAGTGAAGGTGCGGGCCAGTGACCCTTCCTGTCGCCCCGGACAATCCCAGCACTTGATTGCGATCCACCATTTCACCGGCGTTGACGTCGATGCGCGACAGGTGCGCATACAGAGAATAGATTCCAAGACCATGATCCACGATCACGGTGTTTCCGGTAAAAAATAAATCTTTTGCCAGAACAACACGCCCTCGATTCGTGGAATGAACGGGAGTTCCCGTAGCGGCGTGCAGGTCCGCTCCGGCATGGGGAGCGCGCGGCATGCCGTTAAACACACGGCGGTGTCCAAAATTGGCTCCCGTTTCACCTGCAATGGGAACCACGAATGAGTCCTTCCAGAGCATTTCACCGGTGATGGTATTGTGAATACCGTCGAGTTCCTTCTGTTCCCGCAGCGCTCGATCCGTGTTTTCCGGGCTGAGTTCCACGTACTGATCGTCCACTTTCAATTGTGTGGTTGGATAGTTCACCGCTTTCACCGTAACCGTGACGTTACGGTTCTCGACGATTCCATTTTTGGTCACTCGAATCACCGAAGGATACGAGCCGGCTTTCACATCCAGATCGACGCCGATGACGGCGATCCACTCTGCGCCCACTCGCGCGTAAGGCACGTTTTTTTTCTGCCATTGAATTTCGACGGCCGAAATTCCCGGTTCATTCGGAAGGACCAGTCTTACTGCCTGTCCCTGGTTGGCGGTAATCAGGCTGGCCAGCAGGAGAATCGCGTGAACAATGCTCATGACGGGTGACCGAACTTCATTTTGTCGCGCTCGTAAACCGGAACTGATGAAGCTTGATTGCCGGTACGCTGATTGTGGCTCCGCCGGATTTCAGCACCTTCAATTCGCCTCCGATGGAAGCGACCGCGGCCAGCGCCTCGATATAGGACTGCGTGAAGCGCATGGACTTAGTAGCGCCCACGATCTCCCCATCCTCGACGAGGAACGTGCCGTCGCGAGTCATTCCTGTTACAACAACGTCGCGCGGATGGACCGGACGGGTGTACCAGAATCGCGTGATGTATAGGCCGCGCCTGGTCGAACGGATCATATCCTCAACCTTAGACGTTCCAGGCTGAAGAAACAGATTCAAAGGAAGTGGTCCGGATGTCCAGCGGGCCGAAGGCGGCATCGCATGTCCTGTCGATCTCAATCCGGGACGCCGGCTGGCCGTATGGGTGTCATAAACGGGTTCGCCACAGATTCCGCGATCGATCAGGTTGACTCTTTGTTTGGGTTGTCCTTCAAAATCGAACGGAAGCGGTATGCCACGCAGGTCCCTGCCGTCATCGAAGATGCTGACTTCGGGAGACATCACCTTTTGTCCCGAACGGCCATTCATCCACGAACGCTCTTCCTGAAAGGCGAGTCCACTGACGCCGTCAAAGGAAATCATTCCAACCAGGTCCGCGGTGGCAAAGGGATCCAGAATTACGGTCAATTCTCCCGGATCGCAGTCGACTTGTTTCTGGCCAATGCGCACCTTATGAAGCGCCTCATCCGCCATCGAATCCCAATTCACAGCATCGAGTTTCCAGCCTGAAGACTGCGACCATCCGGATGCCGTGCCATTCATAATGACCGTGGATGCGTCCACAATGGTCGATTCGAATTCTTCAAAAACACCCTTCGAATTGGCCACGCTAAAGGTTATCGCGCCCGTCGTCATGGAGCCCGCAGCGGTGAATCCCATCGAGGACGCCTTTTTACAAACGATGCCTACACCGGATGCACGAATTGCCGGTGTGCAGGCGCTGGTCTCCCGGTCGAATGCCTGAACCACCTCTGACGGGACCGGGCCCGGCAAACCTTTAAACTCCGGATTCTCCGGCTGCAGTCTTGCGAGAACCGCGGCACGATCCACCAGTGCCCGAAGGCTCTCGGCACGCAGGTCATTGGACACTGCCGTACCCACTCGCGTGCCGGCAACACACCGGATGGTGATCTCGAAATTGGATTCCGTCACATTCTGATGAATGTGATTGTTGGCAAAGCGCGTCAGACTTTCGTCCTGTCGAATGCAGACGATTTCAGTTTCGTCAATGTTGGCACGGCCGGCGGCGCTCAAAACGGTATCGGCAACATCACGAAATTTCATCGAAACACTCCAACGCGAACATTGCGAAATCGGCCCGGCGAAGCGCCATGCCCTGTTCCCATCGTCTGCATGGGTTCGCCCTTGCCGCAGGTCGGTGTTCCCCAAAGTTTCCAGTGTTTCGCATTTGCAATCGCGTCGCAGGAATTCCAGAATTCCGGAGTGATTCCCGCATACGTGCAGTTCTTCAGCAGCCGTCCCTTCTTACCGTTTTTAATTTCATAGCCGATCTCGGTGCCGAACTGAAAGTTGTAGCGCATGTCATCGATACTCCAGGAGCGATTCGTCTCCATGAATATGCCATCGTCCGTGTCGGCAATCATGTCCTCGAGTTCCCAGGCTCCCGGTTCGAGCGAAACGTTGGCCATCCGGATCAGTGGAATGCGATTCCAACCATCGGCGCGCATGCATCCATTGCTCGACATACCCAAGGTCGCTGCGGTTTCCCGCGACATCAGATATCCGGCAAACATTCCCTGGCTCACGATCGGTGTACGGGATGCCGGTATCCCTTCGTCGTCCCAGCCAAAGGTGCCCAGACCCGTCGGACTCTGACTGTCTGCGGTAAGATTCACTATCTCGGAGCCATAGCGAAATCCCGTGAGTTTGTCCGTGGTGAGAAAGCTGCGCCCGGCAAATGCCGCTTCGGTGCCGTAAACCCGGTCCAGTTCGGCCGGATGACCACAGGACTCGTGAATTTGCAGCGCCAATTGAGAACTGCCCAGGAGCAGGGTCGTCGCTTTTGCCGGACACGTATCTGCGGTCAGGAGCTGAACGGCTTCGTCGGCGATGCGCTCGGCATTGCCGGAATAGTCGGCATCCAGAATGTATTCCCACCCTCCTGTTCCCTGCTGCCGAAAGGAGTGGGGATACGATCGCACCTGAATCTCATTCCCCTCCACTGCAGTGGCGCTGATGGAACCACCCGTTTCGAACAGGGTTTGTTCCACGCATGCGCCTTCGCTGTTTGCAAATATCTTGTCCACACGCACCGAAAGAAGACTGCCTTCGGAAACTTTGATTTTCGGATTGCGCCGCATCCGCATATCACAATCCATGAGAAGAGCCAGCTTCGATTCCAGCGAAACCGAAAATGGATCGATCCGAAAAGGTGTGATGTAACTTCCATTGCTGGTCACAGCCGGTCCCATGTCCACGGGTTTTCCAGGAACCAGGGCGCTGGCCTTTGCCGTTTCAACAGCCAGAGCAGTCACGCGATCAATTTCCGAGGGACTGATTTCCACGCTCGAGGCAAATCCCCAGGCATCACCCACCAAAACTCGCACTCCAAATCCAATCGACTCAAAATCCCCGAGAGACTCCACTTTCCCGTTTTTCAAAGCTACAGACTGATTACGGCTCTTCATGATGCGTACGTCGGCGTAGCGAGCCCCCTGCACCGAAGCGGTATTCATGGCGCGAATTGCCAGATCCTTCATCCAACTAGGATACGTGATAAGCGCGCCAGAAGAATGTAAGATTCTGTGCACGATGTTGGAAACGGATCCGAAAAAAATCGAAACCAATCTGAAGCAGCAGGCAGAGTCTCTGTTCGGAAACAACCGCGCACAGGAAATTCATCAGGAACTCGAAGTGATGGCGGAACAACTTGCACAGCTTCGCAATACACCGGTCGAACTGCTGGATGAACCATAAGCGATGACAATGCCAAACTCTATCGCCTCCCGGCCTGAAGAACTACTCCTTGCCGATGCCGCTGCAGCCATACGCAGCGGAAAACTTTCGCCGGTGGACTATGCCAGGGCGCTCTTGTTGCAAATGGATCGCGTCGAACCCAAAGTGCAGGCGTGGGTCACCGTCGACCGGGACGCTGTCATGGCGGAGGCGAAGAAGTGCGAATCCGAAGCGGCTGCCAGACAATTTCGTGGGCCGCTCCATGGCGTACCGATCGGTGTCAAAGACATCTTCTATACAAAGGGAATGCGCACGACAATCGGCGCCGAACCCTTTCGCAATTTCGTCCCGCATTCCGATGCCGATGTGGTGACGAAACTCAAACAGGCTGGAGCAATCATTCTGGGAAAGACCGTCACGACCGTCTTTGTGTTTCTCGATCCCGGTCCGACGCGAAATCCCTGGAATCTCGCGCATACACCCGGTGGATCCAGCAGCGGATCGGCAGCTGCAGTCGCAGCCCGCATGTGCGCCGGAGCCATCGGTAGCCAGACGGTCGGATCGGTGGGCCGTCCTGCTGCATACAATGGTGTGGTTTCTCTGATGCCAACCCAATCCCGTGTCAGTTTGCGGAATGTTTTTCCGCTGTCCTGGCCGCTCGACCATGCAGGCATATTCGCCCGCTCTGTCGCCGATGTCGAACTTCAGCTCAATGCCATCGCCCGTGAACACGTTGAGAAACCCATAGTGAAGCAGCCCATCCGCGCCGGCGTGATTCGCGATTTCTTTTATGAGAATGCGACGCCCGAAGCGCGTTCAATGCAAGACAAGTTCCTGGAGAAGCTTTCACTCTCTCCTCGGTTTCATATCGCCGAAGCCAGGCTTCCCGAGGCGTTCAAACTATCTCAAGCTATCCTAAGGACAATTCTTCGTGTCGATGTGGCCTCGGTTCATGAAACACTTTTCCCCAACCATCCAACAGCTTACGGACCAATACTTCGACAACTGATTGAAACCGGGATGCTCGTCGGCGCGGACGACTACCTGCGCGCCCGGAGGCTGCGAAAGTTTTTTCAAAGGGAGATGTCGCAGTTGTTCAATCAGTTCGAT
>JBGPBY010000380.1:0-7226 GCA_041481485.1 Terriglobia bacterium | reverse complement strand
GCCATCGCCGCCGGATCGGACGCCGCGTATTCGATGAACTCGAAGCCGTCGGTGCCCATGGGGTTGTCCCAGGGAGTGAACCGCACGCGCTGAGTATAATGATTTCACTCTGTATTTCGAAAGAGAAGACACCCCAAGTGACCGAACGGCAGAGCTACGTCTACTACGACTTCGTGATGGCGGCGTTCGTCACGGTTCTGCTCTGCTCAGACCTGATTGGCGCCGCAAAAGTCGCAACGGTGGGGCCGTTTAACTTCGGATTTTTCACACTGGGTCCGTATACATTTGGCGCCGGCGTCCTCTTCTTCCCGATCAGTTACATTTTTGGCGACGTCCTGACCGAGGTGTACGGTTACGCCCGCGCCCGGAAGGTCGTGTGGGCCGGCTTCAGCGCAGTGATTTTCGCGTCATTCATGAGTTGGATTGTCGTCGGACTGCGGCCCGCTGCCGGATGGAACGACCAGCATGCCTATGAAGCGGTATTCGGAAACACGCCGCGAATTGTGTTTGCGTCGCTGACGGCGTTTTTCTTTGGAGAGTTTTCCAATTCCTATGTTCTGGCAAAAATGAAAATCCTGACCGACGGCAAATTCCTGTGGATGCGGACCATCGGCTCCACAATTGTCGGTGAAGGCGTGGATTCGCTGGTTTTCTACCCGCTGGCCTTCTATGGAATATGGTCTAACGACCTTGTTATGAGCGTCATGGTCACGAACTATCTCATCAAGGTTTCCTGGGAGGCCGTGATTACGCCTTTTACCTACATCGTCGTCAACTTCCTGAAACGGGCCGAAAACGAGGATTATTACGACCGGAAAACGAACTTCACGCCGTTTTCAATCGAGGTTTGATATTGACGGACGCTGCAGGGGCATTCGCGTTCCCAGCCGCAGAGCGGCGGCAGGCCCTTTAGCCACCGGCGTCAGCCGGTGGGATATCAATCCACGAAGAACAGAGTGCCGAAAGGCACGACAGATCCAGCAATTTTATTTATCTGTCGCCGCTACGCGGCTCATTTGGTTTTTGAGCTTCAGTTTCCACCGGCTTACGCCGGTGGCTAAGGGGAACTGCCGCCGCTAACGCGGCTGAGAACGCAAGAGGAGATTCGGTATCTGCACCCAATCTCCCTGCCGGAATCCCCTATGTCGAGAGTCGGTCAACATAACCATTCCCAAAATCCCCTTTTCGGGCAGCTTGCAGGTATAATTAGGCCGCAAACGCGTTCAGCGAGGTGGATCATGTTAATTAAGAAAGGGAATGAAATCCCATCTTCGGAAATCACCGACGAATCGGTATGGCGCAATCGCCGTGAATTCTTCAAACAGCTGTCGACCGTTGCCGGAGCCGCAGCAATCGGTTCAATCCTGCCCGCGTGTGTGAGTGCAGAGCCGTCGCCGAAACCCGCACCCGCCGCGCCGCCTGTTCTGTTGGGGAAATATGATACCGATGAGCCTAAGACTCCCGAGAAGGACGTCACCTCCTATAACAACTACTACGAATTTGGGACCGCCAAAGATGATCCATCAAGGAATGCGGGAAAATTCAAGACGACACCCTGGACTGTTCAGGTGGACGGAGTCAAAAAACCCGGAAAGCTGAACCTCGCGGACCTGCTGCGGGGATCCACCGTTGAGGATCGGGTCTACCGTATGCGATGCGTCGAAGCCTGGTCGATGGTGATTCCGTGGCATGGATATCCCCTGGCGGATATCATCAAGCGGCTGGAACCCAACTCCAACGCGCGGTATGTCGAATTTCGATCCATCTATGCGCCGGACCAAATGAACGGCCAGCGCGATCCGTTCATTGGATTGAAATGGCCCTACATCGAGGGACTTCGGATGGATGAAGCTTTAAATCCTCTGACATTCTTCGCTGTCGGGGTCTATGGACACCTTGGACCTAATCAGAATGGCGCACCGCTGCGCCTGGTCACTCCGTGGAAATACGGATTTAAGGGCATCAAAGCCATCACTGCGATTCGATTCGTGGAACAGCCCCCTCGAAACACGTGGCAGGACCAGGCTCCCAACGAATACGGTTTTTATGCCAATGTGAATCCAACTGTCGATCATCCCCGCTGGAGCCAGGCATCGGAACAGCGCATTGGAAGTTCGGCCTCATTGCTTGGAACGCTGTTATCCGGTTCAAATCCTCGGCAAAAGACGCTGATGTTCAACGGCTATAGTGACCAGGTTGCCAGTATGTACGCCGGGATGGACCTGAAGAGAAACTTCTAAAAAATTCATGCCCGCTCCGATCCGGATTCTGAAACCAGTGGCTTTTCTGCTGTGTCTGGTTCCGTTCGGGATGCTGATCTGGGCGATTGTGTATCATCCGGAATCCTTCGGAGCCAATCCGTTCGAGCTCATCACGGATCGGACCGGCGACTGGACGCTGCGATTTGTCCTTTTCACGCTTGCCATCACTCCCCTGCGCGTGCTGACCGGCTGGAACGCGGTGATCCGGTTTCGGCGAATGATAGGGTTGTTTGCCTTCTTTTATGGCTTCATTCATTTCCTGACCTACGTGTGGTTCACGAAGTATTTCAACCTTTCTGAAATCACCAAGGATGTGGTGAAGCGGCCGTTTATTACCGTAGGATTTGCCGCGTTTGTACTGATGATTCCTCTGGCCGTCACTTCGACGAAGAAATGGATTGCCAGGCTGGGAGGCAAACGCTGGCAAAAGCTCCACATGGCGATCTACATCACCGGGATTCTGGGTGTGATCCACTACTTTTGGCGTGTCAAGAGCGACATCACCGAACCGCTAATCTATGCGGCTCTGCTGTCGACGTTGTTCGCGTTCCGGATCTGGAACAAATTCCATACTCCGGCTGTGGTACGATAAGCCCATGCCATATCCAGAAATTTTGATCAAACCCATGCGCGACGAATTGACTCAAATCGGCGTCCAGGAGACGCGCACTCCTTCGGAAGTGGACGCTGCCATCCAATCCCCGGGAACAGTCATGGTCGTTGTGAATTCCGTCTGCGGCTGCGCTGCAGGCAAGGCACGACCGGGCATTGCGATGTCTTTGAGACATTCCATTGTTCCCGATAAGACGGTAACCGTATTTGCCGGAGCCGATATCGAGGCGACCGACCGCGCGCGTGAACATTTCACCGGCTACCGGCCGTCGTCTCCGTCGATCGGATTATTTCAAAACGGCAAGCTGGTCTTCATACTCGAGCGCCATCAGATCGAAGGCCGAGAGGCGCCTCAGATTGCAAAGGAACTAACGACCGCGTTTGACCGCTATTGTGCGCCGGTCAGTAAGTAATCCAGCCACAGGTTGCTGATCTTTTCCTGAACCGTGTTTTGCTGCAGGCGCATGCTCAAGTGCTTGAAATCGACGCGGTCCATGGGCTGATCCTGATTCAGGCAGGAAAATATCACCGTTTCCTCTCCGGTCTCGGGATCGACATGTTTCTGCAGGCACTGTGCGCAGACTTCTTTCATCATGCACTGCATCGGTGAGTTGATGCTTGCTATGGCAATGTGATTGGGCCGAAGCAACGGCTGTAGCACACCGTGGCGCGCATCGCGGACGGCGGCCATCATGCGGTCCGACCCAATGGCGATAATGCGGTCGATTTGCGACAACGGCAGCAGCGGCGTCCCCATTTTGCCGTTGCCGTATGCCAGCACGGACTGCACGATGTTGCCGCGGAAGTGGCGGTCCTGCGGGCGCCGAGGCAGAATGTCCGCTCCCATGTCGGTACTCCAGATCACCTGATCGGTGCCCGACTCCACGTCATCCTGTTTGAACAGATCCTCGCCTCGTTTATATCCTGCGAAATAAATCACGCGATTGCCGCGCGCCTTCATCGCCTTTGCGATGGAAAAGAGAACGGCATTACCCAGGCCTCCGCCAAGCAACATGACGTTTTCGGATTCACCGATTTCGCTTGGCGTGCCAGTAGGTCCCATGACCACGACAGGCTCTCCCGGCTTGAGCCGCGACACGAGGCGGGACGACACGCCAATTTCCAACGCGATCAGGGAGAGGAATCCGTTCTTTTTGTCGACCCACGCGCCGGTAAGCGCAATACCTTCCATCAACAATCGGGTTCCGCGAATTACTTCGGCGGCCGACTCGTAGTTCTGCAACCGATAGAACTGCCCCGGCTCGAACTTTCGCGCAGCGGATGGAGCATGAACGATGACTTCGACAATCGTCGGGGTCAGCCGGCGAACTTCTGAAACGCGCGCGATCAACTCGCTGTCGAGGAATCGGGTAAGCCTGGTCCATTGCTCATCGCGTTCAGCCTGCTTGTCAGGATCCAGACCGGCAAGCTCATTTTCGAAAAGCGAGACCACATGCGGATAGCCGTCCCGTGCCGAGGCCATCGCTTTGACGACATTTCCGGCATATCGCGGATGATTGTCGCCGTAATAGGTGATGAAACGTCCATTGCGGTCGTATGAAGTAAAGAAACCGTCTCCGCGAGAGGCCGGTTCCAGTTTGAATTCCCCTTCAGCGTTGCGCACGGCACGATTGGCAGCAAAGAATTTCCCGCGGCTGTCCATCTGAAATGTTCCCTCGTGTTCCTTTTCGTAGGTAATATTCGGCGTGGTTCCGGCCGCCACCATGACCGAACGCGCCGGCAGCTCCACGTTGCGCCCCGGCGCGCTGAAACGCATGGCACGAACATGGTTGTGTTCATCGAGAATAGCTTCTTCAGGATTCACGTTTTCGATAAACGAAATCCCTTCTTCGAGAGCCTTTTCGACTTCTTCATGATTCAGCCGGTAGGCGGGGGAATCGAGCATGCGCTTCCGGTATGCCAGAGAAACGCCGCCCCATCCACGGACCAGCTTCACAAAATCGGGCTCCTCATTCGCCATACGGGCGCGGGTCCGCTCATCCCGCACTGCCGCACCATGCCGGCAAAACTCCTCGAGGATTTCCCGTTCGGACGGTGTGAACTTCTCAATTACCGCATCTGGGCCGAATTCCTTTGCGAGCGTTTCGAAACGATCCAGCGTCTTTTCCACCTGAACCGGATAGTACGCCGCAAGTTCAGTTGCAGTATCGATGGCTGTCAGTCCGCCGCCAATCACGAGCGCGGGAAGCCGCACCTGAAGGTTAGGAAGTGCCGTTCGCTTGAACGCTCCCGTGAGCTGAAGGGCCATCAGAAAATCCGACGCCTTGCGGATGCCGTTCGCCAGATTGTTCTTCATGTCGATAATCGTCGGCCGTCCGGCGCCCGCAGCGATTGCAATATGATCTAAGCCCCAATCCCAGGCGTCCTCGATGGTCAGCGTGCCGCCGAAGCGGACTCCACCATAAATTCGTATGGTGTCTCTTCGAGCCAGTGTGAGGTACAGCAGGGTGAGAAAATTCTTGTCCCAGCGGACGGTAATTCCATATTCGGAAACGCCGCCGAAGCCTTCCAGCACCCGCTGATCCAGCCCGCGATAAATGTCCTGCCAGAATTGAACCGGGTGCGGAGGACTGCCGGAAGTTCCCGTCAGTTCCGGAGCCAGCGGTTCGATCTTCAGACCGTCCACAGCGGCGACGCCGAATCCTTCATTTGCAAGATAGTGCGCCAGTGTGTAACCCGCGGGCCCCATCCCCACGACCAGAATGTTTTTTCCGTTATACGGCATTGCATACGGGCGGGCGACATTCAGAGGATTCCAGCGGGTCAGCAGGCCATAGATTTCGACACCCCATGGCAGATTCAAAGTGTCGGTAAGCACACCCGTTTCAATTTGCGGAATATTCACGGGATCCTGCTTTTGATAAATGCAGGACTTCATGCAGTCGTTGCAGATACGATGCCCGGTGCCCGGACACATGGGATTCGTGATCATGACCAGGGCAAGGGCGGCAATGGCGTCACCGCGCTTGCGCATATAGTGCATTTCGGAAATTTTCTCATCCAGCGGACAGCCATCGAGCGGAATATCCAGCGGATTTGCGGCAACGGAGCCATCCGCGTTGTGAATACCTTTGCTGCAACTATCCTTGTCGCGTTCGTGACAAAGGATGCAGTAATGAATTTCGCTGAGTACTTCGCGCGTCCCCATCCGCTTGTCGGTGAGTCCAAAGCCATCTCGACGGCGAAGCATGGAGCCAGGTCCGATCATGGTTTCCGGAAGACTGGGGACGGGTCTTTGAATCTCTACCAGATCGAAATGATTTACTGGGCCGGGAAATCGGAAACTCACCCATCCGCTGAATTGCGGATCGTGCACATGCGCCGCACACCATAGACTAAGCCGTTCGATCCAGATTTTTGCTGCTGCCGCGGAAGGAACGCTGTCGCCGAGCACACTTAGAAACCGGCTCGCCCGCTCACGTTCCTCCGGAGTGCCTTTGTCACTGAATGACTTTTCGGCTTCCATGAGTTGTATGGCCGCCAATGCCGTGGCCAGTTCCGGATCGGCTTGAAGCTTATTGCCCGTGGAAACAGCCGCTCTCAAGGTCTGAATGGGAGCTTCCAGTTCCGGCAGGACCGCAGGAATGGAGTCTTTTTTGAGAGAGGGCAGGACGCGGCGCCGGACGAAGTCGACCTTGAAACGGAATATGGGATCCTGCTCCATCGTTCGAGCGGCCAGACCTTCCACTTCCTTTTCAATTCTGAAGAGACGGGTCAGAAACCGGCTGACGTGGGCAGAAACGCCAATGAGCAGAGCTGATATTTCAACTGAAGTGCGAATCGATGACGGATCGCGCCGATAGGAGTCCCAACGGGAAAAGAGTTCAGGATTGGCGTCAACCAGTTCCTGATCAAATATTTCCGCAAGGTCTTTCAGCCGTTCCGGTTTGAAAAGGTCGGCATAATCGAATCCTCCGATTCCGGGACGAAAGTCCACGTATACTTCTGTGTTTTCCATAGTTAACGCCGTAATTCAGACCGGAAGGTACACCCGCCCGGTCCGTCCCCAAAAAAATCCGGCCATCCATTTTAACAATAATGCCGGGACGGGCCATACTGGAAGGACAGCGAACTGCCGGGGCAGTCGCGTCTCCAGCCGCGTTAGCTGCGCCAGTTCGCCAGCCACCGGGCAATCGATAACCAATAGAGTGTTACAACCACGGCAGATCTATAGAACCACTGCGGGATTGCGACTGTAGGCGCGGTCATAGACCGTGTGAAGGAATGCGATTCCGATTGAAGGGGCGCTCTATCAAGAAATCCCTCTCCCAACGGGAGAGGGCGGCCGAAGGCCGGGTGAGGGGTACCGCAAGTAAATATTGTTACTTGTGG
>JBGPBY010000379.1:0-7244 GCA_041481485.1 Terriglobia bacterium | reverse complement strand
GACAATTGAACAGTGAACATTGAACAATGAACATTTCTTCGAAGAAATGTTCATTGTTCAATGTTCACTGTTCAATTGTCACTGGGGAGCCTACGGAAGATCGGTGGATCCCATCAGATATCGATCCATGAATTTGGCGGCCTGGCGTCCTTCGCGAATCGCCCATACGACCAGTGATTGACCGCGTGCCATATCTCCAGCAGCGAAGATGCCCGGAACGCTGGTCATTTTGTCGGCGTTGGTCGCAACGTTGCCGCGCTCATTGATGGTGACTCCCAGTTGATCGAGCATTCCCTTACGCTCGGGGCCAAGAAAGCCCATCGCCAGAAGGACAAGATCTGCTTTCATCTCGGCCTCCGTCTCCGGAATTTCCTTCATCGTTTTTCGCCCGTTTCCATCGTCCACAAACTCAACTTTGACGGCGCGCAATTCCGATACATGGCCGTTGGTACCGGTGAAGTTTTTGGTCAGGATGCTGTATTCGCGCTCTCCGCCTTCTTCGTGTGCCGAAGAGGTTCTGAAAATATTGGGCCAGTTGGGCCATGGATTATCCAGAGCGCGGCTTTGCGGAGGTTTCGCAAGAAGTTCGAACTGCGTTACCGATAGAGCTCCCTGACGATGCGCTGTGCCCAGGCAGTCTGCGCCGGTATCGCCTCCGCCGATGATGACCACATGCTTGTCCTTTGCCGTGATGAACTCGGGATCGGGAATGGAGTCGCCTTCACACCGCTTGTTTTGCAGGGGCAGGTAATCCATTGCGAAATGAATTCCCTTCAGATTCCGCCCTTCAATCGGCAGGTCGCGTGGCGCTGTTGAACCGCCGGCAAGCAGGACGGCGTCAAATTCGGATTTGAGTTCATCGACCGAAACATTCACTCCGACATTTGCATTCGTGCGGAACGTCACGCCTTCTTCCGCCATCAGATTCAGCCGCCGGTCGAGAATGCTCTTCTCCATTTTGAATTCGGGAATTCCATAGCGGAGCAGTCCTCCGATGCGATCGGCACGCTCAAATACCGTGACCCAATGGCCGGCCAGATTCAGTTGAGCGGCGGCGGCAAGGCCTGCGGGTCCGGACCCGACGACGGCCACTTTTTTACCGGTGCGCACTTTGGGAGGAATGGGCGCAATCCAGTTCTCCTGAAACGCGCGCTCGATGATTGTCACTTCAACTTGTTTGATCGTGACTGGATCGGCATTGATTCCGAGGACGCAGGACCCTTCACATGGCGCTGGACACACGCGTCCGGTGAATTCGGGAAAGTTGTTGGTCGCGTGAAGACGTTTGATCGCCTCGCTCCAGTTTCCACGATAGACCAGGTCGTTCCAGTCTGGAATGATGTTGCCCAGAGGACAGCCCTGATTGCAGAAGGGAATTCCGCAATCCATGCAGCGCGCTGCCTGGGCCGTCAATTGTTCAGCCGGAAATTCCTTATAGACCTCTTTCCAGTCATGGATACGCTCCTGAACCGGGCGCCGCTCCGGCGTGACGCGGGCGATTTCAAGAAAACCTTTAGGATTACCCATACTTCTTCTTACTCTTCATGCGAGGCGTGATGGCGCCCGATGCCTCCAGAACTTTCCGATACTCGATCGGCATGACTTTGATAAACAGGTCACGGTAGCGGTTCCAGTCTTCAATGACGTGCTTGCCCCGAGTGCTTCCCGTCAGTTTGTTGTGTTCTTCGATGAGACCGCGCACCAGATGCTCTTCTTCGGCATCGGCGAACGGCTCCAGATCCACCATTTCCAGGTTGCAGCGTTCGGCGAAATCACGCTCTTCGTCAAGCACGTACGCAATGCCGCCGCTCATCCCCGCTGCGAAATTACGGCCAGTGCGGCCCAGGACGATCACGCGGCCTCGGGTCATGTATTCACAGCCATGGTCTCCCACACCTTCCACGACTGCCGTCGCTCCGCTGTTCCGTACCGCAAACCGTTCACCGGCGATACCCCGGATGTAGGCTTCGCCACCGGTAGCGCCATAGAGCGCCACATTGCCGATGATGATATTTTCTTCAGCTTTGAACGCGGCCGTCTCCGGCTGGAAAACGACGAGTTTGCCTCCGGAAAGACCCTTGCCGAAATAGTCGTTGGCGTCGCCTTCCAAAGTCATCGAGATGCCGTCCGGCAGAAACGCGCCGAAGCTCTGGCCGGCCGAACCTTTAAAGAAAATCCGGATTGTATCTTCTGGCAGACCTTCGGCTCCATAACGGCGCGTGACTTCGCTTCCGAGCATGGTGCCGACGGTACGATTGACATTCCGAATCGGGAGGTGAATCTCCACCTTTTCCCGCCGTTCCAGAGCAGGCTTCGACATTTCGATCAGCTTATTGTCGAGAGCGAGGTACAGGCCATGATCCTGTGCCTGCGTGCGGTATCTTCCAACGGTTGCCGGAACATCAGGGGTGTATAACAACTTTGCCAGGTCGAGCTTCTTTGCCTTCCAATGTTCGATGGCTTTTCTCGCGTCGAGCTTGTCGAGACGTCCGACCATTTCGTTGATCGAACGGAAACCGAGTTTTGCCATCAGTTCCCGGACTTCTTCGGCAATCATGCGGAAATACGTCACGACGTACTCGGGTTTCCCGTTGAACTTTTCGCGCAGCACCGGGTCCTGAGTGGCAACACCAACCGGGCATGTATTCAGATGGCAAACCCGCATCATGATGCAGCCCGAAACCACGAGCGCCGATGTGGCAAATCCGAATTCCTCAGCTCCCAGAAGCGCCGCAACGACAACGTCGCGCCCTGTCTTGAGTTGTCCGTCGGTTTGAACCACGATGCGGCTGCGCAGATCATTCAACACAAGAACCTGGTGCGTTTCCGCAAGTCCGAGCTCCCAGGGAATGCCGGCGTGTTTCAGACTGGTGAGCGGAGAAGCCCCGGTACCACCGCTATCGCCGGATATCAGAACCACATCCGCATGCGCCTTTGCCACACCGGCAGCCACAGTACCGACTCCGACTTCGGAGACCAGCTTCACGCTGATGCGCGCCTCCGGATTGGAATTCTTCAGGTCGTAGATCAACTGCGCCAGATCTTCGATGGAGTAAATATCGTGATGCGGCGGCGGTGAAATCAGTCCGACGCCGGGAGTGGAATGCCGCACGCGTGCAATGACGTTGTCCACCTTGTGGCCCGGCAGTTGTCCGCCTTCTCCCGGTTTCGCTCCCTGCGCCATTTTGATCTGCAGTTCCCGGGAGTTCACAAGATAGTGGCTGGTTACACCGAACCGGCCGGAGGCAACCTGTTTGATTGCGCTCGAGCGGCTGTCTCCATTCGGATCGGGTGTGAATCGTGCCGGATCCTCACCGCCCTCGCCCGTATTGCTGCGTCCACCAATGCGATTCATGGCGATTGCGAGCGTTTCGTGAGCTTCCTTGCTGATGGAGCCGTACGACATCGCGCCGGTGGCAAATCGCTTCATGATCGATTCGACAGGTTCGACTTCGTCGAGCGGAAGAGACTGATCGGCAAAATTCAGGTCCATCAGTCCGCGCAACGTACACAGTTTCTGACTGGTCGAATCCATCAGCGCGGAGTATTCCTTGAAGATCCGGTAGTTGTTGGTTCTCGTCGAATACTGGAGTTTGTGGACGGTCTCGGGGTTGTACATGTGGTACTCCCCGTCGGCGCGCCACTGATACTGGCCGCCCCAGTCGAGTTCAGGTTCGGGCGCCGGACGGTCCGGATATGCCCGATGATGCCGGGCGGCAACTTCATCGGCGACCTCTTCGATACCTATGCCGCTGATGCGCGTTGGAGTGTTCGTGAAATAGGTATCCACAAAGGACTGGTTCAGGCCGATGGCTTCAAATATCTGCGCGCCGCGATAGCTCTCCAGAGTGGAAATTCCCATTTTCGACATGACCTTGAGCACGCCTTTATTCACGGCCTTGATGTAGTACTTCACCGCGGTGGCGTGGTCGATGCCGGCCAGCATGTGGGTCCGGATCATGTCATCGAGCGTTTCGAACGCTAGATAGGGATTCACGGCGGATGCACCGTAACCGATCAGCAGACAGTAATGGTGAACTTCACGCGCTTCGCCGGTTTCCACCAGCAGCGTGGCTTTGGTGCGCGTTCCCTCACGCACAAGGTGATGGTGAACTCCCGATGTCGCCAGCAGGCTGGGAATCGGTGCGTGATGTTCGTCCACTCCACGGTCAGAAAGAATCAGAATTGAGGCGCCATTCCGGATGGCATTGCTTGCGGCGACACAGAGGTTGTCCATCGCCTTCCGCAAACCGGCTCGGCCTTCCGCGGCATTGAAACGCATCCCCAGCGTGGCGGTTTTGAATTCCGCCCGTTTCATATGGCGTAGTTTCGCCAGATCGTCATTATCGAGAACTGGAGAATTGATCTTGATCATCCGGCAACTTTCCGGAACTGGCTCAAGCAGGTTGGTCTCGGGGCCCAGTGCTGTCGACATCGAGGTGACAAGTTCCTCGCGAATGGCGTCCAGAGGAGGGTTCGTCACTTGTGCAAAGAGCTGCTTGAAATAGTTGAACAGTATTGGTGCGCGATCCGACAGCACCGCGAGCGGCGTATCCGTGCCCATCGAACCAAGGGCTTCTTCACCATTTTTCGCCATTGGCGCCATGATGATCCTCAGATCTTCATGGGTGTAACCGAACAGCTGTTGGCGCGTGAGCACCGTCGTGTGATCCGGCGCGGGCAATTCCGGCGTATCGGGAATGCTCGCAATGTCGATCATGTTGTCGCTGAGCCATTTTCGATACGGCTTCTCCGATGTGATTTTGCCTTTGATCTCCGCATCGTCAATGATGCGGCCCTCGCGGGTATCGATGAGAAACATCTTCCCGGGCTGCAGCCTGCCCTTCATTACGATCTCTTTGGGATCGACGTCGAGTACTCCAACTTCGGACGCCATGACCACCATTCCATCTTTCAAAACGTAGTAGCGCGACGGCCGCAGCCCATTGCGATCGAGCACCGCTCCGATGGATTGACCGTCGGTGAACACCATGGATGCCGGTCCATCCCATGGCTCCATCAGACACGAGTGATATTCGTAGAAGGCTTTCTTCTCGTCCGGCATGGTCTTGTGTCCATCCCATGCCTCGGGTATCGCCATCATCATGGCGTGAGGAAGAGAGCGTCCGCACATGACCAGCATTTCGATGGCGTTGTCGATGATCGCCGAGTCACTGCCGGCCTCGTTGAGAATCGGCAGGAGATCCTTGACGTCTTCTCCGTAAAGCTCGGATTCGAACTGACGCTCGCGCGCTTTCATCCAGTTGATGTTGCCGCGCAACGTGTTGATCTCGCCGTTGTGCGAGATGTATCGGAATGGATGTGCCAGTGGCCAGCTTGGAAACGTATTTGTGCTGAACCGCTGATGAACCACTGCGAGTGCCGTTTCCATTCGCGGATCCATCAAGTCCGGGAAATACATGTCCATCTGATCGGCAGAAAGCATGCCTTTGTAAATCAGCGTGTGCGCAGACAGGCTGGAGAGATAAAAATAGTTCCGGTCCTGAATATCAGAGTTTGCAACGGCATTTTCAGCGCGTTTCCGAATCAGGTAAAGCCTGCGCTCGAATTCGCCGGGAGTCTTTATGCCAGGAGCCGCAGCGATAAAAATCTGGCGAAACACAGGCTCCACCGCTTTTGCGCTATTTCCGATTTCGGAATTGTTCGTTGGCACATCGCGCCATCCGAGCACGCTTTGTCCCGTGCGCGTCACTGAGGTTTCGAATAATCCCTCGCAGCGGCGCCGTGCTTCCGGATCCCGCGGCAGAAACACCATTCCGATTCCGTAGCGGCCGGGTTCCGGCAGAGTGATTCCCAGTTTCTTCACTTCTTCGGCAAGGAACGCATGCGGTACCTGCAGCAGAATTCCGGCCCCATCGCCGGTATTGACTTCGCACCCTTTGGCGCCCCGATGCTGGAGGTTGATCAGTACCTGAAGTGACTTGCGAACAATCGCGTTGGACTTTCTGCCGAACATATCGACCACAAAACCGACGCCACAACTGTCGTGCTCAAACTGCGGATCGTACAAACCCTGCTTTTCAGGGATACCGGGATACATGTGCTGCCTTCCTTCCCAAGAATCGGCCCAATGTTTTTGGAGTCACTACTTTAAAGGTTTGTACTAAATAAGTCAGCACTTAAAATAAGCTTACATAACATTAGTGTTTCTAATGTAAAATGGCGTGGTTTGGTGAGAAGCTGTGAATGAATGCGATGCCCCAATGTAGGGGCGGTCTATGACCGCCCACAATCTGGCGGATTGCATTCCTCAAAATTGTGGGCGGTCACAGACCGCCCCTACATTGGGGCATCGCATTCATTCACACCGCGCCTACAGTGACACCTGGAATTGAGGATATGAATCTCGACACATTGACGCTTTATTGCGAAGTGATCCGTTCCGGCAGTTTTTCGCTTGGCGCAGCGTCGCAGCACATTTCACAGTCGGCCGCCAGCCAGGCGGTGCGCCAGCTGGAAAAGGAACTCGGGGCACGGCTGATTGATCGTACCAAACGGCCGTTCATGGTAACTCCAGAGGGCCGCCGATTTTTTGAAGCGTGCGAAGGGATTCTGGATCAATACGAAAAGGTAAAAACGGAAATTTCCGGACAACGTGAAGAACTGGGAGGGATTGTCCGCGTCGCAGTGATTTATTCGGTGGGATTGCAGGACATGGGGTATTACACCCAGCAGTTCAACACACGCTATCCGCATGCTCGAATCCGGCTGGCGTTTCTGCATCCGGATGAAGTTGTCGAAGCGGTGATCAATGACGAAGCGGATCTGGGAATGTTGTCATTTGCGACCGCGCATCGATCGCTCACCGTGATTCCATGGCATGACGAACCGATGGTGTTCGTCTGCTACAAAACGCATCCTTTTGCGCGCAAACGCATGGTTGCCGCGAAGGATCTGGCGGGAGAGAAATTCATCGCGTTTGAAAAGAACCTTGCCATTCGCAAAGCCGTCGACCGCTCGCTGCGGCAGCGAGGAGTGAAGCCAAATGTTGCGATGGAGTTCGACAACATCGAGACGATCAAGCAGGCAATCTCCATTGAGTCCGGAGTGAGCATTCTTCCAGTGACCAGCGTGAGCCGTGAAGTGGAAAACGGCATGGTGGCGGCAGTCCCTCTCGATATGCCGGAACTGGTGCGTCCCATCGGAATCATCCATCGGCGGCAAAAGCTGCTCACGCCGATCGCCGAGCGTCTGATCGAGTTTATGCAGTCGGTGGAACGTTG
>JBGPBY010000378.1:0-7249 GCA_041481485.1 Terriglobia bacterium | reverse complement strand
CCGCTGCGGTCCTGCAGCCAAAGGGAAAATCCGGTCGAACTGCCGAATCCGGGAATTGCCGGTGGGCTGAATGCAAAGGCCACCGCTTCCTGAACCTGGGAAGCAAGCTGCCGGTTGATGTTTCCCAGAATCGACTGCGAATCCAGTCCGGGAGCGGTGCGCTCATCCCAGGGTTTCAACGCAACAAAGTAAAACGCGCTGTTGGTTGTCGACACACGGGTCAGCAGACTGAACCCATCGATTGTCGTGTAGTCCTTAATGCCCGGAGTTTTTGCGAGGATGCCTTCTATCTTGCGCGCCACTGCGTCCGTTCGCTCGAGCGAGGCCGCAGGTGGCAACTGCACGTTCATGAAGAGAAACCCATAGTCTTCATCAGGCAGAAAGCTGGTGGGCAGTTTCCTTCCGATCGAGACGTCGAGCGCAAAGAAGACGGCCAGGATCAGAGCGCCGACGATGGCCTTGCGGATCAAGCCGTGACTGACACTCACATAGCCATCTTTCAGTTTTTCAAATACGCGATTGAACAACCGGAAGAACGCGCCGATCGGTCCGCGTGATTCCTTGCGCGGCCGGAGCAGCATGGCCGAAAGCGCAGGCGCAAGAGTCAACGCGTTAAATGCGGAGATCATCACGGAGATGGCAACAGCAACCGCGAACTGCTTGTTCAGCCGTCCCTGTATGCCTCCGGTAAATGCCATCGGAATAAATACCGAAGCGAGAATCAACGCAATTGCGATGACTGGTCCGGAAACTTCCCGCATGGCCTGAAGCGTTGCATCTCGCGGGCTCAGTCCCCGCTCGATATGATGTTCCACCGCTTCGACGACAACGATGGCGTCATCCACAACAAGTCCAATGGCCAGGACCAGACCAAACAGCGACAGCGTATTGATCGAAAATCCGAGCGCGGGAAAAGCCGCAAAAGTTCCGATGAGGGAAACCGGAACCGCAATCATCGGAATCAGTGTGGCGCGCCAGTTCTGTAGAAACAGATAGACCACGAGAATCACCAGGCCCAAAGCGACGACGAGTGTGACGAGGATTTCGCGAATACCTTCGGTTACCGGAAGCGTGGTATCGAGCGCCGCGTTGTACTCGAGATCGTCAGGGAAGCGCGTTTTCAGTTGCGCCATGACAGCGCGGATCCCTTGCGCAACCGCAACGGCGTTGGCGCCGGGCGTGAGAAATACGGCGATGATGCAGCTGGGCTGGCCATTAAACCGGGAGAGTTCGTTGTAACTGAGAGCGCCCAGTTCGATGCGCGAAACATCTTTCATGCGTACCAGGGATCCGTCCGGATTCGCCCTCACGACGACATCGCCGAACTCTTCGGCGGTTACCAGCCGACCCTGAGTGCGAATGGCGTACGTCATTTGCGCGCCAGGTATCGCCGGATTGCCGCCAATCTGACCAGCCGGATTTACGGTGTTTTGTTGATTGAGTGCGGACACAAGGTCCGAAACCGTCAGCCCGAGTTTCGCCAGCGACTGCGGCTTGATCCAGATGCGCATGGAGTAGTCGGTCGCGCCGAACAACAACACTTGTCCGGCGCCGGGAACGCGCAATAGCTGATCTGCGATGTTGATGTTGGCGTAGTTCGCAAGAAAGAGCGAATCGTGCGTGCGCTTCGGAGAATAGAGAGCCAGCGCCATGAGTGGAAGTCCGGTCGACTTTCGAATTGTCGTACCGAAGCGCGATACCTCGGGGGGAAGATTGGGAGTGGCCTGCGCCAGACGGTTTTGAACATTGACCTCGTCGGTATTCACATCGGTGTCGACGTCGAATGTTACGGTCAATGCCATCGAGTTGTCATTGCCGTTGGTCGATTGCATGTAGAGCATGTTGTCGACGCCGTTCATTTGTTGTTCGATGGGAGTGGCGACGGATTGCTCCACGGTTTGCGCATCGGCTCCGGGATAAACGGTAGATACGATGATCTGAGGCGGAACGATATCCGGGAATTGCGCTTCCGGCAGGCCACGCATGGAGACGAGGCCTGCAAGAATAGTGATGATTGCAATGACGATCGCGACGGTCGGCCGGCGGACAAAAAACTCTGCCATGACTCAATGTCCTTTGGCCGGGCCGGAAGCCGGCACGGGATTCACAGTCACTCCCGTCTGCGCTGCTTGCATTCCTGCAACGACAACACGATCGCCGGCGGACAGGCCCTCATTCACAATCCAGTTACCCTCAAATTGCGCATCCACCTTGATAGGATGAATTTCGATTTTGTTGCTGCTGTTGATGACCGCAGCCTGGTAGGTTCCCTGCAACTCGGTGACTCCCGCCTGCGGCACCAGCAGCGCGCCACGCCGCGATTCGGTGACCGCCCGGACTTTTCCGTACTGACCGGGGCGCAGAATGTTCCCAGGGTTGGGAAACGAAGACACCACACGAATAGTCCCTGTACTCGGGTCGATCTGTCGATCGTTCCAGAGGACTTTGCCCGTACGCGGGTAAACGCTGCCGTCGGCCAACACCAGAGTCAGTGAGACTCCGGCCAATGGAATAGCGGATTCCAGAGCGGCGCCCGGCTTGAATTTCTGAGCGCGCAGATAATCCTGTTCGGAAATGGGGAAGTACACCTTGATCGGATCCAGCTGCGACACCGAAGTGAGCACGGTAGTTGTGGCAACGAGGTCTCCAATCTGTGCCTGAGCAATGCCGGCCACACCGTCGATCAGAGAAGTGATCCTGGTGTAGGAAATGTTTAATTCCGCGGTTGCCACCGCTGCTTTTGCCGCCTGCACGGCCGACTGTGCCGCGACAACTCCGGACTGTGCCGATTCGGATTGTGCCTGAACGGCGGCTACAGCCGCTTCGGCTGCAGTCTTCGCCTGCAGATCATCATCGAGTTTGCTTTGCGCAATGGCCTTGGCTTGCGCCAGAGGCGTGTCGCGCGCAATGTCCTGTTCAATCTTCGAGAGCTGCGCTTTGGCCAGATTGATCTGTGCCTGCATTTGCGCGACCTGCGCTTGAGCCTGCAACAGTTGCGCCTGAGCCTGGGCAACCTGAGCACGGTTCTGATCAAGCACCGCCTGAAAAGGGCGAGCGTCGATTTCAAACAGGACGCTGCCGCTGTGAACATAGGAGCCTTCGCGATAGTTCTGGTGAATGAGATAGCCCGAGACGTGGGGCTGGATCTCCGCGTTGACGTAGCCGTCCATGGATCCGATCCATTCGCTTGTCAGGGAGACATCGCGTTTTTCAACCGTCGCAAACTGAACGGTGGGTGGCGGGGCGTTCGCCGCCCCAGCTGCAGCTTGAGGTTTGGACTCCCCGCTGCAGCCGGCAAGGGTAAATGAGAATGACATGGACAGCCAAATTACCCCCAGACGAAGCCATGGACTTCGTGACATGCGTGATCCTCCTGGCGTTCATGCGCCGGGTTTTTATTGATGATATTTTCCAGAAACCCATAGAAGCGGAACAACATTTAGTGTAACGGACCAATGGAGTGTGTGTGCCCGCAAATCTCACCATGTCAGTCCGTCTCCCGACGGGAGAGAACAACATACTTCCCCGACGGGAGAGACCCCACGAAGCGCAAAAGCTCGCGATTTGAGCCCATAAACCTCTCTTTTGCCTTTGAATACAATCAATGAGTTACGTAGAGGTTCATGAGAAGGTTGCCTTTAGGAATGTCCGGAAGTAATGTACGCGGTAATTCTTCGAATCCGTCATGAGAACACTCATATTGATAGCCCTGTTGTTCGCGTCACAGGCAGCTCCGGTCGCGCAAGCCGTCGGCACCGTCACCGGGCAGATCCAATCGACGGGCGGATCATCTGTCGCTGGAATTCGCGTGACGGCAATGGCAGTGCCGCAGCCTGGCGTCACGGCTTCTTCCGACAATGCGTCAACACTTGAACGGCTTACAACGACGGACAGTGATGGCCGTTACCGCCTTGAGAATGTTTCGCCCGGACGTTATTACATAACTGCGGGTCTTCTGGACTACCCGACGTACTACCCCGGCGTGCGGACTCTCGCAGAGGCCCGCCGTGTCGCGGTCACAGCGAATTCCAACGTGTCGGGAATCGACATCACGCTGGTGCAGCCCACAGGAGTTCGCGTGTCCGGTGATTGAGCCGGCTTGAGCCGTTTCCTCGATTGTGGGATGATGGCGCGGAAGGAAACACGGAGGTCTTCTGCAATGTTGAAACACATCAGTTCACGATTTGCGGGGCTTGCAGCCGCACTTTTGATTTCTGTGATTCCCTCCTTGGCGCACCATGCGCTTTCCTCTGAGTTTGACACCTCACGGGAAGTCAAGATAACCGGTGTTGTGACTAGAGTCGTCTGGAAGAATCCACACGTTCGTCTCTTTTTAGATGTCAAAAATCCCAGTAACGGAACTATGGTTGGCTACGAGTGTGAATTGGGCCCATTAGACAGGCTTCGTGAGCTTGGATGGGAGCAGACGACCGTCACGGTCAATATGTTGCTGAGTATTACCGGGAACATTGGCCAACAGCAGCAGAATTTATGCAACGCCAAGAGCGTTATACTTCCAACAGGGAAGCAATTGGATGGCGGACAGAAGTGGTATACATCAGCCAGCCTGAATAGGACACAGCCATCCCACTATCCCGAAAGATTGGCGCCACCTCCGCCACCTCCTCCTCCTCCGCCACCGCCGCGTGCCCCGCAACGGTAGCGACCGGCGTCAATGCGGTGGAGTATTTCCTGAAGGCGATTGGCAAGAGCAAGTCTGCGACGGGCTGATCCCGCAACGCTGTCCTCTATCTCATCACGAACACCGGTAGGGAGAAGTCAGCGACTAACGCAGCGGCAGCGGGGAACGGAGGCGTTCATGTTCGAGAAACTGAAGGCACTCTGTAGAGACGAAATACAAGAGTGTGAAAGGAACAGCCAGAAATTCCTCCGCTATAGAGACGCTGCAACGAACAAAGAAGAGGACCGCATGGCGTGGCAGCTACGGTGTGACGACGTTGCGCGGAGTGCTGACTTTTGGAGGACCAGACTCCGGCAGCTCGACGAGAGCTGAGATCAACACAGAGAATCCGTCGAATTTTCACTGCGAACCATTCGGATGATGCATAGCGCGAAGCGAATCGGGATGCGCTTCGCGCTTTCTTCTTAGTTCCCCTTCGTGGACGGATTCTTCAGCTTGAAATACTTATCCGCGAAGGTCAGGAATACCGGCCAGTTCGGACCGTCGGTGTGTCCGCCGTTGTGTTGGCGGAATGCGACGTCGCCATCGGTGAGTGAGGTTTCCTGGGGCGGAAAATCGTCGGTGCCCATGGTCTTCTTACCCAGCAGCTTGTATACCGGCTGTGCTCCTGCAGCAGCCATGAACATTCCTTTTGGATCCTGCCAACCGTCGCCATTGATCATGCCACCGCTGATGAAGATCGGCCGCGGCGCAATCAGTGCGACGAGCTCGTGGCCATCCACCGGCATTTTTTCGTGATTCGCCTTGCCGGCGTATTTCAGGAAGTTGCCTGCCATCCAGTGGTACTCGCCCGTGCCAGCGACGTTCTCGATCTGCTCGCCGAAGTTGCGAAGATTGATGTGAGCCCCTCCCGCGCCCGACGAACTCACATACGAAATCGCGAAGCGTGAATCGAGAGCCTGGGCCAGCGCTGTCGTCTTGCCCCAGCGGGAATGGCCTTCGAGTCCAACCTGCTTTGCATCGACGGCCTTATCCGTTTCGAAATAATCCATTACACGGCTTGCGCCCCACGACCAAGCGGCGAGGACGCCCCAGTCATCCACCTTGCGCGGCTGACCTTTGTTCACGAGCCCGATGATTCCAGAGGTCAGGCAATCTCCGTTGTCCTGTTGAACGCTCCCTGTGAGCAGGCTCGCATAGCCCCAACCCTTTGCCAGAAGCTGCTGTTGCGGAGTGTTGCCCCTACCGCGTCCACCAGCGGCCGGACCTCCAGGTGTTGCACCTCGTCCTCCACCTGCCGGTGCTGCTCCAGCTGGCGCTGCTCCCGCGGCCGCCGGCAACGGAGGGGTGCCCGCCGCTGCGGCTGCCGGAGCTCCCGCGCCGCGCCCGCCGGCAGGTGTTGCACCTCCTGCGGGTAAATTTGCGCCGCGGCCTGCGCCAGCTCCCGCTCCAGCAGCACCGCCGCGCGGTGGTGCCGGTGCGCGAACGCACATGCTCGTGCCGCCCGGATTGAATTGCAGAATCACCGGCACCGGACCCCTTGCGTCCGCGGGAGTCACCAGTGTCGCCTGGATATCGACCGCGAGCAGCGGATATGCGGAATTATCGACGTGACCCACGAGTGTCTTGGTAATGGCTTTGCCATCATTGTCGACTTTCGTCACTTCCCATTTCACTTTCGGTGTGACTTTGGGAGTGCGTCCGTAAATTTCGCGTTGAAACAACTCCATGATTTCCGCGCGGCGTGCCTGCCACTGCTTTGCGGACGTCACCATCTTGCCGTTGTTCATGATCAGTGGGTCGGGCAGTTTGGAATAGGCCTTGGCCTTCGATTCATCGTAGTTCGCAGAATTTGGAAGCCCGTTGGTGCCGCTCGGTCCGGCGGGGAACGGCGCGGGAATGTTCAAAATCTGCATGATTCTCGTGTGGTCTTCCGCGGCGGTCATCTGAACCACCGGAGTGTACTTGCTGTTGTCGACGAGTTTCACCGCTGCTGTTCCCGTGGGCGCCGGCTGTTGCGCCCCAATCACGGTGAACGCGATCAGAAGAATCAAGCCGATCGACAACTGAATCAAACGTTTTGTTTTGCCGGACATGGTGCCTCGCTTTCGCAAAAAGGGTTGGAATCGAATTGACGTGCGGGGCAATTATATAGTCCGCCGCAAGCTCCTCGGATTTCTCCGGCGCTCAGCGTAGCACTAATGCAAGCCGATAGAAGCCAACGAGTACTACGACGAGCACAACAATGACCAGCAGCGCAGCCACAACTACGTATCGTCTCAATCGTTCAACTTGAGGTGTTCGGACGCTTCGGAAGCCCGTCAGCCAGCGTACGCACATCACTTCAAATATCCCGGTCAAAACTACTGGCCAGAATGGATTCATCAGAAGACATGTCACCGGAATCAGCATCAGGAAGGGAGGGAACATGAGTTTGATAGTTCGAGCGTTGCCAATCGCATTGTCCAACTCACTCTGCCTTCGGGTGAGCTCCCCTGCTTCCTCGGCATTGACCGCAACTCCACAGAATCGGCATGCATCGGCATCGACAGAAATGAACTCTTTGCAGGATGGACAACGGAATACTCCCGCGGTCGTTTTGGCCAT
>JBGPBY010000377.1:0-7251 GCA_041481485.1 Terriglobia bacterium | reverse complement strand
CCTCACCCAACCCTCTCCCGTTGGGAGAGGGATTTCTTGATGGCACTCCTTCACATGTTCATAGACCGCGCCTACAGTCGCTCGATTCAGGCTGGTTCACACCTGGCTAAAACCTCGAGATCTATGCCATCGCGTATCAACACAGAAAAAATCAGTCTGCTCATCGTGAGACTGGGCCTCGGAGCGTTCTTCTTCTTTGAAGGATGGGACAAACTTCCGTGGATGAGACATCCCGAATTGCTGACTGAGATTCTCCGGAGGTGGGCGGATACCGGTGCACCATCGGCAAGGTGGTATATCGAAGCAATTTTGATCCCCGGTGTTTCCGTCGTTGCCCGCCTTGTTTTTCTTGCAGAAGTGGGAGCGGGACTTGCGCTGTTCTTCGGTTTTTGGACAAGGCCTATCGCCATCCTGACATTTCTGATGGTGCTGAACATTCACTTCGCGCACAGCAGTATTCTTCAATATGGATTTCTTTCCAAAGGCGATGGACTGCCGATTTTGAGCGGTCTGCTTGCCGTTGCAATCGCAGGTAAAGGAATTCCATTCAGCTTGTCGAGTTTTGGCAATCGAAAGTGAGTATGGACATGAACAAGAGATTCGTTTTGTTATTGAGCGTTTGCGGATTGATGCTTTCGGCATGCAATACCCCTTCGGAATCGACGAAATCCGAGAAACCTGCGGAAGCGGTTAAGCCCGCCGGTTTTCGAATCTATGTCACGAATGAAGACTCTGGAGATGTGAGCGTGATCGATTCCACCACGAATGAAGTTGTCTCGACGATCATGGTGGGAAAACGTCCGCGGGGAATTCACGTGAGTCCGGATAAGAAGAATTTGTACGTCGCATTGAGCGGATCTCCAATTGCCGGCCCCGGGACTGAAGGGAAAAAGCTCCCCCCGCCGGACAAATCCGCCGACGGAATCGGCGTGCTCGATCCCGGCGAGAACAAGATGGTGAAGATGATTCCCGGCGGCTCCGATCCCGAAGAGTTCAGCCTGAGTCACGACGGTTCGCTGCTTTTCATTTCCAATGAAGACGATAGCGCGGCCGGGATTCTCGATATAGCATCGAACAAACTCGTGGCCAGTCTGAAGGTCGGCGGTGAGCCGGAAGGCGTTGAGACAAGTCCGGACGGGAAGTATGTGTGGGTCACTTCCGAAGACGCCGGCACTGTTTCCGTTATTGATACTGCAGCACACAAAGTGATCAAGACCATCATGATCGGCAGCCGCCCGCGCAAGGTGGCGTTTCTGCCGGATGGTTCGAAAGCATTTGTGACGCGTGAAAACGACGGCAAGTTCAGCATCGTGGATACGGCGAAGCTGGCGGTGATTGGCGAAGTCGAGCTTGGGAAAGCCGGAGAGATCAAGCCAATGGGAATGGTCTTGTCGCCCGATGGCGCCAAGCTGTATGTGAGCACGGGCCGCGGCAAGAAAGTTTTCGTTGTCGATACCGCCACCAACAAGATCGACGCCTCGTTCGAAGTCGGTGAGCGTCCGTGGGGAATCGGCCTCTCGCCGGATGGAAAATTCCTGTACACGGCCAATGGACCCTCCAATGATGTTTCGGTCGTGGATCTCTCCACGAATATGGTGATCAAGCGGATCAAAGTCGGCGGCAAACCGTGGGGGATCGCCGTCCTTGCTCCGTGATATGGAATACGTCAATTTTGGCGCCACCGGGCTCAAGGTATCGCGGCTGGCACTGGGCACTATGGGATTCGGTTCAAAGTCGTGGCGCAAATGGGCGCTCGAGGAAGCCGACAGCCGGCCGATCATTCGCAATGCGCTGGATCTGGGAATCAACTTTTTCGATACCGCAGACATGTATTCGCTGGGTCTTGCGGAACAAATTCTTGGACGGGCATTGAAGGATTTTGGAATTGCCCGCGATCGGGTGGTCATCGGCACGAAAGCATGGAGCCCGATGAGTGATGATCCCAATGACCGTGGCTTGTCCCGCAAACATCTCTTTCACGCCATCGACAACAGTCTCAAACGGCTGGGTTCCGAATATGTCGATATATTCCAGATTCACCGATGGGATGGCGGTACTCCGCTCGAAGAAACTCTGACCGCATTGCATGACATCGTGAAAGCGGGGAAAGCCCTGTACATCGGAGCATCTACAATGTCGGCATGGCAGTTTGCAAAGATGATTTTCACGGCAGACCGGCTTGGACTGACTCGCCCGGTTTCCATGCAGCCGTATTACAACCTCCTCTACCGGGAAGAAGAACGCGAGATGATTCCGCTTTGCCGTGCCGAAGGAATCGCCGTGATTCCCTACAGCCCCATTGCGAGAGGCTTTGTTACCGGAGAACGGCGCCGCGGAGACTTTGGAGACACCGTCCGCGCCAAAACCGACGAATACATGAAGAAGCTGTATTACACCGATCCGGATTTCGCCATTGTGGAGAAGATTTCGGAAGTTGCACGCAAGCGCGGCATACCCAACGTTCAGGTTGCGCTCGCCTGGGTTCTGCAGCAACCGGGCATCACGTCGCCAATCATCGGAGTGACCAAAGTGGACCACCTGGCAGAACTGGTGGGCGCGCTGGAAGTGAAACTGGAAAACTCAGAACTGGACTTGCTCTCCGATGCCTATCGCCCGCACGAAGTGATTTCCGAACTGCCGCGTCCGAAGAATTGAGGGCAAATTCGGCCAGCCGGTACCATTTTTCTTGCGATCACTGTGGCTATTGGATGAACCTTACTGAAAATCTGAGAACCGGCGGCGCCAATTTTTCATGACCACCCCGACCACAACTCGCACCGAGGCGTTTGAACTCATAGAACGGATGCGGCAGGGGGACCGTGACTCATTTACTCTCCTGTTTGAAAAATACAAACGGCGCCTGACAATATTGATCTACTACAAGCTGAGTCCGAAAAGTCGGCTCCCAGAAGATGTCGAGGAAATTCTTCAGGAAACATTCCTTGCAGCTTTTCAGGATCTGGCTCAGTTTCAATATCGTTCGCCCGGAAGTTTCCTCAACTGGCTGTCGCGCATCGCCGAGCATGTGATTGCCGATGAAGCGCGTTTTCAAAACAGACAGAAACGGCGTGGCGGTCACGTGACACGATTCCGGTCGGAAAGCAATCCCAATGGTCCGGACCCCGAAGTCAGCATCACTCCCAGCCGGATACTGATGCAGCAGCAGGAAGTTGAAGCGTTGTTCGAAAAATTGAATGACCTGCCACCGCAGTATCGCGAAATCCTGCTGGCAAAAATTGAAGGACTCTCGACGAAGGAAATGGCAGAACGTTTTGGAAAACCCCGGGAAGCCGTGGCGGTGCTGCTTCACCGGGCGGTGCGCCGGTTTCGCGAGCTTCAGAATCCCCGATGACATCCATGCCTCCAATAGAGGACGACACGCCGAGTGAACGTGAGTTGAGACTTGCCATTGCGCTGGCCGAATTTGTGGATGGCAGGACACTTGGGGAGACGTTGTCGATTGAGGCATTCTGCGCGGCCCATCGGGACCTTCATCCCGAATTGCAGGATCAACTCCAGGCTCTGGAGATGATCGCAAACGATCCTGCTGAAGACCCGCTTCCACGGCCCTTAACGCTATCCGGCCACAAGATTCTCGATGAAATCGGATCCGGTGGGATGGGGCGCGTGTTTCTCGCCAATGACGAGAGACTTGGCCGGAAGGTCGCAATCAAGACGCTGAAAGCCGGATATCTGAACGATTCTCAATTGAGAGCGCGCTTCATGCAGGAGGCGCGGTCCATGGCGCGTTTGAATCATCCCAATATTGTCCGGATCTATAACCTCGGGCAGCCGGATGAGATGCCGCATTTCGTGATGGAATACATCGAAGGTGTGTCCCTCGAGCAGGCCTGCCTGCCTCTTACACTCCGCCAGAAAATCGAAATGCTGCACAAGGTGGTAACCGCTGTCGATTTTTTCCATCAAAACGGAGTCATCCACCGTGACCTCAAACCTGCGAATATTCTTGTGGGACACGACCTGCAGCCGAAGCTGCTCGATTTTGGATTGGCGTTACGAGCCGATGAAAGAGATCGGCAAACCCTCACCGGCGTGCTGCTGGGCACTCCGCGATACTTTTCGCCCGAACAGGCGAAGGCGGATTCTCCACTGGACGCACGCAGCGACGTCTTTTCTCTGGGAACGATTCTGTATGAATTGCTGACCGGTGTCGTTCCGTTTCGCGGGGGCACGCCCGAGGAAGATATCCGATTACTGTGCAACAACGACCCGGTCCTTCCCAGGCGGGTGAATCCCGCAGTTCCTGGAGAACTCCAGAACATTTGCCTGAAGGCGCTCGAAAAGAAGCCTGCGGACCGCTACCACTCCGCACGAGAGATGGCTGAAGATCTGGAACGGTATCTTGCCGGAGAGCAGACGCTGGCAGAGCCGACGGCCTATACGCGATTGATGTCGGGAAAAATTGCGCAGCATCTACGTGAGCTGGAGGGCTGGAAGCAGGACGAAATTGTTTCCGACTCCGAATATCGAGCCCTGCGCAAGGGGTACAACAGCCTGATCGAACGCGACGATGCGTGGATCATGCAGGCGCGCCGTCTCACCATGACTCAGGTCATCCTTTACCTTGGTGCGTGGTTCAGCGTTCTTGGAGCAGCTCTGGTATTCAATAAATACAGCCATCTGTCCGGTACGTTGAAGGTCGCAGTTGCCATAGGCGCCACAATCCCCATGGGATTTCTCGGGATCCGCTGCTGGCGACAGGGGCTGCTACGCGTGGGAATTGCCTATCTGCTGGCTTTCTGCCTGCTGCTGCCCATTTCATTGGTGGTGACGTTCAGCGAATGCAATCTCTTTTCTGCAGTCGTCAATTCCGACTGGGAGCTTTTCAGACAGGACGTCCTATCGTCTACTTTCCAGCCCATCACGAACAATCAAATGTGGTGGTCGCTGCTGCTGTCGCTGCCGGCATATTTGCAGCTTCGGCGTTTTACCCGCTCCTCGGTGTTCTCACTGGTATTCGCGATTGCGACCACTCTGTTTTGTCTCGTGCAGCTCATGCAGATGGGAATGCTCACGTGGGACACGGGGAAAGTTTGTTCTCACCTGATTCCCGCCGCGGTGGTCTTTTTCGCCATGGCAATGATTATCGAAAAGCTGAAGTACCCTTCGGACTCCCGCTACTTCTATCCCATCGCGACAGCTTTCACCTGGCTGGCTCTTACCGGACTGGCATATAACAATTACGGATTCCTGAACCTTGACACGCTTCAGAGATATGCGCCATGGAAACTGCAGGATCGGGTGGAGTACCTGTTTATCGTCAATGCAGGAATCTATTTCATTCTTCAGGCCATTTGCGAACGGCTCCCGTGGGAACAATTGAAGAATGTCGCGCGTGCGTTTCGCTTTGTTGTCCCCAGCCACATTCTGATCGCAATCTGGTCATTGGGAAGTTTTGCGATGTCGCGCTGGGATAAATCGCCGCTCGAGTCCTCCTTCAGAGTTGAAGCGCGAATCTTCGAGGTGCTCCTGCCTTGTGTGGCCTGTGTGTTTGTGTTTCGAAGCGTTCCGCGCCAGATGAAGAACTTCTTTGTCTGGGGAATGGTGTTTCTCGCGGTGGGCATCGTGAATCTCCAGCAGGACATATTCAAGGATCGCCGAAGCTGGCTCATCAGTCTGATTGCCTGCGGACTGATTCTGATGCTGACTGCCACAAACTATGCCACTCTCCGGATGACTGTCTCCCGCTGGCTCCGCCGCACCCGCTAGAAACCTCGCTGAATTGCGCGCGAAATTACAATTTGTCGAAGAAAGTTTGGGCAGGTGCAATTTTCGCTGGGAAATGTCGCTTTGGGTTTCAGGAGGAATGGTATGGAAATCCCGAAACTCATGATGATCCCGGTAGTGGCTATGCTTGTTGCCGGTTGTATCCCCAACAAAACCGTTTCTATTTTTCCTCTCTACGACGAAGACAGCCTGACGACCGATTCAGCACTCGCAGGCACCTGGTCTGATGGCGAGCATGAATCCTGGACATTTAAAGCTCTGGACGGCAAGAAATATCAATTGAGCATTGTCAATGAGGACGGCAAGGCCGGGGAATCCACCGAATCCGACAAGACTGAATTTGAAGCTCATCTGGTTCAACTGGCAGGGCAGTTGTTTCTCGATCTGTATACAGAAGATGCTGGTTCGTTCGGCGCTCCAGCCCACGTCTTCGCGACGATTCAAATCCAGAAAGACACGCTTCATCTTGCATGGTTTGATGTCGACTGGATGAAAGAAAAGCTCAAGCAGGAGCCGTATTTGAGTTACAGCACCACGTCGGACGGCAAGGTTATTCTCACGGCGCGGACGCGTGACCTGCAGTATTTCTTCAGCCGGAATGCCTGGAGCGCAGGAGAAGATTCCGCGAGAACCAAACTTCATCGGCTACCCAATCAGGAAGGGAATTCTCAATGAGGGCCATCATGCTGTTTCTGATGATGAATTATGTGTTCAGTTCCTTGTGTCACGCGGAGGACGACAAACCATTGTCCGTTGCCATTACCACGGGCACTACTTCGAGCGCGGGCGCGCTTGAACTGGAAAGCGCAATGCGCGAACAGGGATTCGCGGACTCATCGCCAGCCTTTTTAGGCCATGGTCCGTTTCCACACCCCTTGTCCGGGACCGGCTCCGGTCAAGGCGGCTATTCAGGAGCCCTGAGTATTCAATACCGCATTCGAAAGCCGTGGTCGATTGGAGGAATCGTCAGCAACGCTCCGACCGGATCGACAGAGGGATATCACGATCCTGATCAGTACATTTTCATTGACCATACGATCACGAGCTTTGCCGCAACGGCGTCGGCATCCTACCGCGGGTTCCGGATCGGATTCGGCCCGGCGCTGCATATCGCCAAAGCAAGCGCTAACCGGCAATTGGAGAAACACACGAAATTCGGTTTCGTCCTGGATGGCGGCGTTCAGTTACCGTCCCGAAGTCGTTTCTTCTTCGCTGTGGATATGCAGTATCGCTATGTTGGCCGGGTGACGCTGGGGCCGTTCATGCCAACGAATTCGGCTCTCAATCCTGCACAGACGCTCAGTGCCGCCAACGTACTCTTCAGCCACTGGTTTATAGGAATTGGGCCGGGCATCCGATTTTGAGAAGAGAAACAGACACTTAGTAAAGCTTTCACAAAAACGGTCACAAATTCTTGCCTCAACGCACGGCCAGTCGCGTTCCCAGCCGCGTTAGCGGCGGCAGTTCCCTTAGTAGGCTGTTTCATAAATACGCACACGTATT
>JBGPBY010000376.1:0-7253 GCA_041481485.1 Terriglobia bacterium | reverse complement strand
CGATCGATGTTTTGATCAACAATGCGTCGCCCGTCATTCCGGCCGCGAAATTCAAGGATCAGACTACGGCAGACATTGTTTCATTTGTGAACCGTTCGCTTGAGCTGTTCCTTGTGCCTTGCGCGCAACTCATACTCCAGATGTCTCGTGAAGGAATAGTCGTTCAGGTTTCGTCCGTCTTCGTGACCCGGCCCGAACCAGGCTTCAGTCATTACATCGCCGCAAAATCCGCCGCCGAAGCCGTGATGCGTTCATTGGCTGAAGAGCACGAAAACCTGCGATTCCTGATTTTCAGAGCTCCCCGAATGCTCACCGACCAGACGAATACCGCGGTTCCGCCCGAAAATTTGGCTTCGCCGATCGAAGTTGCAAAGACATTGCTCGAGCGTCTCGGCAAGTTCGAACCGCATGTGAATCTGCAGTTGTTTAGTTTTTAAGGAGGGGTCAGGCACCGAACGGTCGGACGACTCGCTTTCCGAGTCGCGTCAGCGGCGGCAGTCCTTTAGCCACCGGCGTCAGCCGGTGGAATAGAATCGAACAAGAACAAAGTGCCGTAAGGCACGACAGATCAAGAGCGGTTTAACAAAGAGGCATCGGAATTATTGGTCTGCCGTGCCTTACGGCACTTTATTTTTCATGGAGTGTCATTCCACCGGCTGACGCCGGTGGCTATAGGACTGCCGCCGCTAACGCGGCTCGGAAACCGACTCGTCTCGCGGTACGCCTGTCGTGGCCTTGTAGTACTCTTTTCGATCGTGAAATCCGTAGTCATGATTGCCCACCATTTTCCTCCCGATGCCAGCGCTGGCTCCTACCGGCCGCTGCGATTTGTACGTCATCTTCCCGACTACGGATGGCAGCCCATCGTCGTAACCGAAAATCCTCGCAATTACGACATCTTCGATCCAGGGCTCATGGATCAGGTGCCGAAATCCATAGAAATTGTGCGAGTTCGCAATCCCGATCCCTGGAAGGCCATCCAGGAGCGCCGGGCTGGGAGATTTCAGCAAAGTATTGCATCGAAATCTCCGGAATCTGCGTTGCGTGTATATGCGGCACAGGAGCGGCCGCTCCGTTCGCTCGCCCGCAGAACGGTTCGACGGTTCGAAGCCTGGTTCTATCGTCCGGATATGGCCAGACTTTGGATTGGCGCTGCCACCAAGGCAGTCGTGAATGCGTGCCGGCAGAATAAAGCTGAAGTCATTTGGGCAACCGGTTCTCCATGGTCGTCGTTCATCGTTGCCCGGAACGCATCTCGCCATTTGGGTATTCCTTACGTTATGGACCTTCGGGATTCATGGACGCTCAGTTACGATGAGTTGCAGACCCTGCAGAGCGAAAGGTCAAAGGCACAGGACAGAAAACTATTGGCGTCCTTGTTCCACGGGGCACAGGCCGTGGTGCTGCGCTATATGGCGGAAGCCGAAACCTATTGGCGGGTATATGCCAGTTCGCTGGAACAGAAGCGGGTACATCTAATCCCGAATGGATATGAAGGCCCGATCGCTTCGGCTGTTGTTCCACGCGGCGACCGATGCATGGTGCTCTACACCGGTGGCGTGGCGCCGTATATTTACGAAAGCCTGCTAGACGCACTGGCATTGTTGAAGAGTTCCGAGCCGGAAGTCGCCCGCCTGCTGCGATTCGTTTTCGTCGGATTTCAGACCGAGAATATCGACAAGATCACGGCCCGCCTGAACCTCAATGAAATTGTCGAGACGTCACGACCTCTGCCGTTTTCAGAGATCAGCAAATTGCAGAGCCAGGCTCACGCGCTACTACTCCTTGGCTGGAAACCCATGCCGGGATCCGAATTCGGCGGGAGCAAAATCTTCGGTTATATGAAGTCGGGCCGTCCAATCCTGGGGGTGCTGCCGCAGGATGAGAACACGCGCATCCTGCGTTCGGTGGGTGTGTCCACAATCGCCGATGCCGGATCGGTAACGCAAATCACAAAGGTACTCCGTCTCCTGGTGCGAGCATGGTCGACGGACACACTGCCATCCCTGCTTCCAAATCGGTCCGCATGTGAAATGTATTCCGCTGAACGGCAAACAAAGGCGCTGGTTCGGGCACTGGAAGGCGTGGAGGCGCTGGATCCATTTATCGCCGGGTCCAGCAATCCCGCAAAGAGTCTTGAGAGCCTGATGGCGCAGTGGACCCGCACCCGGTAGGAATTAGAGGAAATCCAGGATCACCCCGGCGAAAGCCTGTACTTCTCATTCAGAAACTCAAGTATTTTTTCGGCCGCAAGGCGATGCCCTTTTTCGTTCCAGTGCCCGCCCTTTCCGGAGCCGAAGCCATGTAGAAATTCGCCAGTCTTGCTGTGATATTTGCGAAAAGCCGGCACAAGTTCCAGGTGATGGATTCCAGCGTCATCCGCAAATTTGGCAATGATGCGATCCGGCAGATCGAAATCAAAGTCGTCACCATAACTGTCGCGCAACTTTTGTCCCACTTCGGGATGGATTTGCTCGGCGTTTGTCAAAGTCACCAAAACGAACTCACTTCCATTTTCCTCTACAGCGGCTCTGATTTTTCGAAGTCCGGCCTCTGTGACGGAAAACGCATCCTTCCAGCGCTGGCTCATTTCCGGCAAATAAACGTTCATGCTCGAAGACTCGGGCAGTTTCATTTTCGAATCATCCTGAGCTCTCACCGTTGTTGTCTTTTCGAGGTTCTCCTGCCGGCGCTCATATTTCAGTTTGAACGCCCACTCCGAAGTCAGGCTTGCGAGAAATGAATGCTGCTTGAGGAGTTGAAACAGACGTTTGCTGGCCGTGTAGGTCTGTCCATACTCTGCATAGTGGGATTCGTCCAGAATCGCGTTTCCATCCCGATCGATGTCAAAAAAGTAAGAAAGCTCCGTGTTGAATGCTTTGGAATTTGTTCGAATATCCGCGCCCGTCACGAATGCCAGCAGCACGAGATCGGGCGAGTAGTTGACACCGAATTTCACATAGCGGACATATTCATCGGCAGTGCCAAAGCCGCTCTGACCCAAATTCAGCACTTCGAATTTCACTGAATGAAAATTTTCGTTGAGCTCCCGCTCCAGAACAGCGGGGAACGAGTCCTGAAGGGCGACCTGAAACGCCTCTGCATAAGAGTTGCCTAGAACAAGAATGCGGAACGTCTTGTCAGGCTTTTCATAACTACGCTCGTAATCGCGAAAGCCATGCGAGTTGATGTAGCCCTCGGAAAATCCTTCATCGACGTGCCGGTAATAGGCCCCGGGAACATAAATTGTCCCCTTTCCGGGAACGAACTGCGCAATGGATTTCGTGTTGATTCTCGCGATGGCCAGCCAGCCTTCCAGTGCCAGCCCCGTAACGGTCAGAGATGAAACGACAAGCAGAAGGATGGCTGCAAACGACTTCAACTGACGGCTCATGTTCGGATGATAACCAACCTAAAAACCCGCGTAGATGAAAGGCGTCACTCCAGCGGATTGGAACATCGCCATCAATCCCGCGAAGACCGCAAAAAAGATGATCATCGGTGCCAGCCCCCACCACCGCTTCTGCCAGCACACCTGAAGAAATGGCGGATCGGGATGGGGAGCCTGAAGATAGCTCCTGGTCTTATTGAAAATCTTCGAACGCGCCACAAGGTGAAAGGCAAAGTAACCGGCGGCCAGAGTAATCAGCAGGCCATAGAAGTTTCGCGGCAATTCCAGCGTCCGATAACTTGACGGTGAAAGTATGGCACCGTACATCATGGCCGCCTCATGAATATCCTTCGCCCGAAATAAAATCCAGCCCAGGGTAATTCCTGAGAATGTGACAGCCCAGGCAGAGAGGTCGGCCATGGGACCACTGAAGTCGAAATTGAATCGTCTTTGCAGCTGTTGGACAAAGCGGTGAAGAGCCAGAAATATCCCCTGATAGGCGCCCCAGAGAATAAAGGTCAGTTTTGCTCCATGCCACAAGCCGAAAAGCATCATGGACAGGATCACGGCCGCGTACCGCCACCACCCGGCGCGGACGAGGGAAGCCACGGGAACAAACACGTAATCGCGAATCCAGGATGACAACGACATATGCCATCGCGTCCAGAAGATCGACGGCGTTGATGACATGAACGGCGCGTTAAAGTTTTCTTCAAGCACGAACCCAAAGATTGCGGCTGCGCCAATGACGATATTGGAATATCCCGCAAAATCGAAAAACAGCTGAAATCCGAACCCGATTGCAACGGCCCATGCATCAATGCCACTCCACACGTGCCCCGTGTCGTCAAAGCCAACCAGGGCCGACCCCAGAAGTTGTGCCAGTATGATTTTCATGAACAATCCCGTACCGACGCGTTGCAGCCCGCTTGTGAGGTTCTCCGACGAGATGCGGATGGGGCTTCGAAACTGAGGCAGCATCTTCGGCAGACGGCATACCGGTCCCATGATCACCGTCGGCCAAAACGCCATGTACAGGCAAAACTCCAGCAGCGACGGGTCCATTTCCACTTCGTGATAGACATCGAACAGATAACTCATCGCCTGAAATGTCCAGAAGGACATTCCAATGGGCATCACCAGACTGTGAATGAAATCGGGAGCGCCAGAAATCGCCGGAAGATACTTGAAAAAGCCGAGAAGGAGGACATTGAACAGAATTCCCACCGTCAAAACGCCCGCTTGAGGGTGCTTGCGCAGCCACTCGCCCAGCAAGAAGTTCCCGACCGAACTGGCAATGAGAACGGCGAGGAACGAAATCCCCCACGTCTGATAGAGGACGTATCCCGCACCCAGAAGAAATGCCTGCCTCGCTGCGTTTCTTTTAAAAAGTGCGGCGGCGCAGACCAGAAGCAGAGCGACGGAGACACTTACCGGGAGCGTCATACGGTTTCGTCCATTCCCCTCATTTTCCGTAATTCTGCTTGTTCTTCCAGCAATATTTCGCATGGATCCGGCACTCTCGTGCTGTTGACAGTCTCCGGGCAATAGTGGAAACTCCGGCCAGAGTAGTTTCTGCAATATGCCGTTACAAACTTCAGACTGGAATTAAATGGAAACTCAGGTTGCTTTGGATCGATTGTCGGTGGAACTAGGCATGCCCCTGCTTGGCCGCAGTGGCCTGAATGAATCAGCCCTCCTCAAACTCATCGGTGATGATCGTTGGCAAATGCTGTCGCGCCTCGGCAATGTGCGAACGTCTCAGATTCGAGACGCGTTCGACAACCGTCTTTATGCGACTTACTGCTTCGTCGAGCTCACCTTGTCGCCGGAAAAACCTCTCAGCTCCTTTGATGAAAACGACGTGCTTCTCTTCGCTCGTTCTCCGCTGAAGCATTATTCCAAAGTCTATCTCGACGGGACATACGAGTTGACGCAGGGCGGGCCGTTTGTAATTCGCTGTACGAATGTATTCATTTACCAATTGGCCGGTCCGCAACAGCTGAAAATGGCTCAGCCGGACAACCTGGATTTCGAAGCCTTTTCAGAACTTCCCGCCCAGCCCGATTCCCTGAATTTGTGCCGAACCGCCAAAGACGCCGGAACATTTCAGTCTGCGGATTTCGGGGAGATCGATCTGGGAAACCGTGAAGTGACCTACACCATCGATCCGGATCGGGATGCCAATGGCGCCGGCTTGATCTATTTTGCAAACTTCGTCTGCTTTCTCGATCTCGCAGAGCGCGCACTACTGGCGAGCTGCCAGATGCCCGACACGCTGATCGATGCGCGATCGACCTGCTGGCGGAGAATTGGATATTTCGGTAACGCGCAGGTCACCGATAAGCTTCAAATTCAGGTCCGGGCACGGGCAGGAGTGATTCAGGAAAAACATCTGATGCTGGCGTTTGACTATCGAGTGCATCGGGTATCCGATGGAAAAATGATTCTGGTTTCCTCCGCGCACAAGTCTGCGAAACTCGACGACGCTGCAGCAGAATGGCTCAACAACCAAAAACGCCAAAGGGGATAAAAGGTGGATACCGCGCAGTCCGATGCAATGATTCAATACTTGAAGGAAAAGGTACTACACAAACCGGATCTCGCCCTGAACACAGACACACCGCTTGTGTCCTCAGGTCTCGTCGACTCCTTCGCGCTAGTGGAAGCGCTCTTTGAGCTGGAAAACATTACCAGGCTTCGCATTCCGGCCGCGAAAGTCGCGCCTGCCGACATGGACACGGTCCGGAAAATGTTCGAAACGGCACAGCGTCTCGGAAAACCTCGGAAGTAGACCTTTTTGGTACAGATACCGGACAGCCGGACCGTCCCGTTCCCAGCCGCGTTAGCGGCGGCAGATCCCTTAGCCATCGGCGTAAACCGGAACAGCAATCCCCAGGAAATACAGTGCCGTAAGGCACGACAGATCAAAACTGTATTGTGGGTTGAAATGGGGCGTCTAATTGATCTGCCGTGCCTACGGCACTCTGTGTTTCTTCAATGCCATTCCACCGGCTCACGCCGGTGGCTAGCGGAGTGTCGCCGCTAACGCGGCTTGGAACGCGACGGCTCCTCCAGTCCGCTGTTCTTCAACTATGCCGCCGCCAACGCGGCTGGGGACCCGACGGCCATTTCAGCTGCCTTTGCTTCGATTCCCTTCCAGCCACAAGCGAAACATCAATACATTCCATAGCTGCCACGATGTATCTCGAATGCCTGCCTGGTGGTCGTCCCAGATCCGTCTGACAAAGCTTTTTGAAAGAAACGGGTCTTCCCGGCCGACGATATACGTCTGTGCAAAGTCTCGGATCCCGTTTCGAAACCAATCTGGAAGCGGCGTACCGAAGCCCATTTTCTGGCGATCGATGATTTCATCGGGCAAATGGCCGCGCAGTGCCTGTTTGAGAATGTACTTTCCGTTGTCTCCCCGCACCTTCAGTTGTGACGGCATCGACGCTGCCAGCTCAATAATTCTGTGATCCAGAAAAGGGCATCGCACTTCCAGGGAGTTCGCCATGCTCGTACGATCGACTTTGGCCAGAATGTCATCGGTCAAATAAGTTTTGATATCGACGTACTGGATTCGGGAAAGAGGATCATCCGTGCGCGCATTTCGAAAGTAACTCCGGAAAAGTTCAATGGTCTCGTAACCTCCGAGCTTCCGCTTTAGATCGGGTGACAGGATCGACGGTTTGTCGAAATGCCCGAAGGTCGACATGCTTTCAAAATAGCCTTCGACGAAATCAAATGCCATGCGGCGCAGGGTCGACTTCGCTCGAAGGTAACGTGGAGCGCGATATAGGCTGGGATACAGTGCACCGAGTGGGCCGAAGACAAGCTGCCGAATCGAGAGCGGCAGAAT
>JBGPBY010000375.1:0-7299 GCA_041481485.1 Terriglobia bacterium | reverse complement strand
CGGCCGCCATTTCTTGATGCCCACCCTCTCCCGTTGGGAGAGGGATTTCTGGATATCGCATTCCTTCACACGATTCAATCGTCCCGGTCACCTTTGAGAAAGGAGAAAGAGGCTCAGCCGCCGCCGGATTTCATCGCGAATATTGGCAAAGGTTCTTGCCTGCTGGTCGGGAGGCGCTTCCGCCGGGTCTTCGAAGCCCCAGTGAATTGGAGCCGCACCTGGAAAGATCGGACAATTTTGCTTCGCTCGATCGCAAACCGTAATAACAAAGTCGAATTTGCCGCCGTCGAACTCCTTAACGTCCTTCGAACGCTGCCCGCTCACATCGATTCCAATGTCGTTCATCGCACGAATCGTCTCCGGGTGCATACCCTTTGGGCTGGTTCCCGCGCTGAACACATCGAAGCGATCCCCCGCCATCATTCGAAGCAGACCTTCTGCCATTTGACTCCGGGCCGAATTTCCCGTGCAAAGAAACAACACTTTCTTCTTAAGAGACATCTTTCTCCCTTACCTTATTCCATCCGACCCCGGGAGCAGATAGCGGCTGTTGCCCCAGGATCCACATCGAATACACAGTTGCCAACAGAGCGCCCACGATCTGCGCCGTGCAAAACGCCGCAACATCAGACGGACGTATTCCGGTAAACGTGCTGGTAAATGCACGAGCGATGGTGACCGCAGGATTTGCGAACGACGTTGAGGGGAAAAACCAGTACGCACCCGTAATGTATGAGGCCACGGCCGGCGCAACCGACCTTGGGTGAAACTTGCCACACAAGTGAATTGTGAGCAGCAATCCCAAAGTCGCCAGCACTTCGCTCAGAAACAGCCGTCCACCGGCACGTTCACGCGCGGAGGTCGCCAGCAATGGAATGCCAAACATCGCATTGGCGACGACAACTCCAGCCATACCACCGGAAATCTGGGAAACGATATACAGAGACACACGTCGCCATCGAAATCCGCTAAGGATAGCACTGGAGATTGTCACCACAGGATTGAAATGGGCTCCGGAGTACCCACTGAAGGTGAATATCAAAGCAACCAGAGCCCCGCCCGTTGCAATGCTATTGCAGAGAAGCACAATCGCCTCATTACCCCCGGCCAGGCGTTCTCCCATGATCCCGGAGCCGACAACTGCGATCACCAGGAAAGCGGTGCCAACAAATTCGCAAGTGGCTTTACCGAGGTCACTCATGGATCCGGATTACGGTTCAATCGAGACCAGTCGAGCAGAGTCGGTTCCGCAACACAGGTCCGATTGATCCACATTGTCCTGAAGTACGACGAATGCTTCCCATGGATTCCCGTCCGGATCTGCCACCCATGTTTTGTCCTGAAGCGCATAGCAGCAGTTGTTTTGCATTTCATCCCGGGTTGAAAGGCCGGCCTCGGACCAGCGCTGTTTCATCGCCAGTACCTCTTCGGTAGAACCAACCTGGATGCCAAGGTGCGACAACGCACCAGGTCCGGCGAATTCAGTTTCATTCAGAGAGAGATTGAGCGGCGGTTCCTGGACATCAAATTTTGCATATCCGCGGCGATGCTTGAGCGGTTCGATGCCAAACAGCTTTTTGTAGAACTCAACGCTGCGATCCACATTCCGGACATTTAACGCGATGTGAGCCTTGAGAATCTTCATGGTGGTCTCCTGGTTCATATTCGTCTACACGAATATATGTGAACGCATACATATGCGTCAATCCGAATATGTTAAAATGACGGCGATGCCCTTACCTTCGAAGTCTCTGAACCTGGAACTGCTCTTTCGCGCGCTGGCCGACCGCACGCGTCTTCGACTGCTCAATCTGATGGGAAAAGATGAAGTGTGTGTCTGCTATTTCGTGGAAGTCCTGAAAACTCCACAACCGACAATTTCCCGGCACCTGGCATATTTACGCAAGGCAGGAATCGTTGGTGCACGCCGGGAGGGTAAGTGGATGCATTACCGGATCGTGGAACCTGCAGACCCCGCAGGAGCTCAACTGCTCCGCCAGATTCGGGAGTCTGTTTCAAGCGACGAGGTGTTGAAAAAAGAACGCTCCAGGCTGGTTCAGATCTGTTGCGGAAAGATCCCGAACCGCCTGGAGGGTGCACCCAAACCCGTCAGTATTGCGCGACTGAAGTGAATGATTCCTGCCGGTCGATTTTGCTCTCTGTCCCCAATTTATTTAGAGGGAAACGGTGACTCGCATGAACGTTGCCGGAATGAGAGTGCCGCCGTTCTTGCTCTTGTTCTGCGAATTGGCCAACTCCACAAGTTGCTTATCAAGTTCTTCGGCTTTCCCGTTTTTTTGAGCCGCTTCCACCGCGTTCATGGTCGGACCGTAGAACTTTTCAAATAAATCGATGAACTCGGCTGGGCTTTTGTCGGGCGACGCAAAATAGTAGGTGTCGCGAACCATGGAGATTTTCTCGCGGGGCACGCCGGCCTGTCCGAATCGCTCGGTGATGTTGCTCTCCACGCCCCAGGTCATGGGACTGATAAAACCTTCCGGAGGCGGAGGCGTAAAGGCGGAGCTGATTTTCAACACCTGCGAAACAAATGTTGGATCGTTTGGAATCCAATTTCCCATCACAATGCGGCCGCCCGGTTTCGTGACACGGACCATCTCTTTGGCCACATCGAAGGGTTTGGGCGCAAACATGGCGCCGAATACGGAGAGGATCAGGTCGAACGAATGATCGGCAACGCCCTCAAGGTTGCTCGCGTCGCCTTCCTGAAATTTCAGGTTGCGCAGGCCTGCGTCCGCCGCCCGTTTGTTTCCGGCCTCAACCAGGTTGGCGGCGATATCGATTCCTGTAACATCGGCTCCCAATCGGGCGAGTGGAAGAGCAGTGGTGCCGTCGCCGCTGCCCAGATCCATGACTTTCAATTTCGGATTAATCCCGAGAGACTCCGCGACGACTTCCCCGGATTGACGCATGAAAGCGGCAATCTGAGTGAAGTCGCCTTTTTCCCACAGTGCTTTATTCGGATTCATAGAAGCTCCTTTGCGGGGCCACTGCCCCAACGTGTTGTTTTAGCCTGTGGTATTGTGCGGTGCGCAAGCGGATCCATCGATATCCGATCGTCCCGATTACTTGCCCGAACGGCTAGTGGAAGCGGATCGTATTGCGCGAAGGCCACGGAACTTTGCAGAGAGTCCAAAGGAACCTATGGATGCATTCTCCGAAATCCTGAGCGCGGTCAAACTCAGTGGGGCGGTGTTCTTCAATGCAGAATTTTCATCTCCGTGGGGCTTTTCAACGCCTCCGTCGAGCGCTGTAGTGGCCGAACTCGCCCCAGGTGCAGCACACGTGGTGCTCTACCATTTCGTGTTGGAAGGGGGTGCAAACGTCGAGATGGTCAATGGACCGTCTATCGAGCTGAAGGCCGGCGACGTGATCGTCTTCCCTCATGGCGATCAGCACCACATGACAAGTGACACCAGTCCGCCAAGGCCCTACCCGGATTACGGAATTTCCGCAAAAGTAAAATCGCATGACCTGAGCCCGCTCCGAGCCGGCGGTGGAGGAGCGACTTCCCGATTTGTCTGCGGGTACATGACATGCGATCCCTATGTCAGCCGGCCCATTCTGAGCGGACTTCCAGCCGCCTTCAAGGTCAACATCCGGACCGATCGCTCCGGGCAATGGCTGGAGAGTTCCATACTTCACCTGGTCGACGAAGCAGCCTCGGGACGTGTCGGCAGCGAAGCCATGCTGGCCAAACTATCGGAGGCTCTGTTCGTCGATACATTGCGCCGATACGTGGCCAGCCTGCCGGCCCATCAAGTCGGATGGCTGGCAGGATCACGGGATCCCATCGTAGGAAAAAGTCTCGGTCTGATGCATGGCCGCATTGCGCATCCGTGGACGCTCGCCGATCTTGCAGGTGAAGTGGGGATTTCGCGGTCCGCTCTCGTGAAGCGGTTTACCCAGTATCTGTCCGAGCCGCCGATGACTTACTTAACGCGGTGGAGGCTTCAATTGGCTGCACGCTCGCTCGAGAAGACATCGCGAGGCGTCGCGGAAATAGCAGCCGACATCGGATACGAATCGGAGGCCGCCTTCAATCGCGCATTCAAGCGTGAGTTCGGGCAGCCGCCGGGCCAATACCGCAGCGATCGTAAGAGTACGCAAACCAGAAATGGAACCGCGATGCCGGGATCGAAACTGTAGGCGCGGTCTATGACCGCGCACAATCGATAGGTGATCCGTGAGTTAAAAATCGTGCGCGGTCATAGACCGCGCCTACAATTGAAGCAGCTTCAAAATGCAGCCGTGTGATACAGGCGTAATTGCTTCCATTGCGAAAAGCGTGCCATGCCCGGCCGAGAACCGTAAATGGGTTCTCGCCGCTACAATTCTGGGTTCAAGTCTGGCATTTATTGACGGGACCGTCGTCAATGTGGCGCTCCCGGCTCTTCAAAGCAATCTCCATGCAACGGTCGTCGATGTCCAGTGGGTTGTCGAATCGTATTCATTGCTGTTGGCATCATTACTCCTGGCCGGTGGGTCGCTTGGCGACACCTATGGACGGAAGCGAGTATTTCTCATTGGCATCGTTCTGTTTGCCGCTGCCTCGGCGGCTGCCGGCTTTGCATTGGACATCAATCAATTGATCCTTGCCCGTTCCATTCAGGGAATCGGCGCGGCACTGCTGGTTCCCGGAAGCCTGGCGATCATCAGCGCTTCCTTTCCAGAACGTGAGCGTGGCCGCGCAATCGGCACCTGGTCTGGTTTCACAGCGATCACAACGGCGTTCGGTCCCGTTCTTGGAGGCTGGCTGATCGAACAATTGTCATGGCGCAGCGCGTTCTTCATCAATCTGCCGGTGGCTGCGGTTGTTGCAGCGCTGACGATTTGGCGCGTCCCGGAGAGCCGGAATTCACAAGCGTCCCGGACTCCGGACTGGTGGGGTTCCATTCTGGCAACGGCCGGGTTTGGCGGGATTATTTTTGCCTTGATCGAATCCGCAAAGAGAACCTGGACCAATCCTGTCGTCCTTGCTGCTCTGTTTTCAGGCGTACTCGCGCTGATCGCATTCGCCATTGTTGAAACACGCACTTCGGCGCCACTGCTTCCGTTCAATTTATTCCGTGCAGGAAATTTTGCGGGGGCCAATCTACTGACGTTATTTCTTTACAGTGCTCTGAGCGCAATGTTTTTCTTTTTTCCAATGAATCTCATTCAGGTCCATCACTATTCGGCAACGGCGGCGGGGGCCGCTGTAGTTCCATTCATTTTGCTGATGTTTCTCCTGTCTCGGTGGTCCGGTGGCCTGTTGGATCGCTACGGAGCACGGCTTCCGTTGACTGTTGGCCCAATTGTCGCGGCAGCCGGGTTTGCTTTGTTTGCACTGCCGCCGATGAATTCCAGCTATTGGACAACGTTCTTCCCTGCAGTCATGGTGCTTGGCCTTGGAATGGCAATTAGTGTTGCACCACTCACAACCACCGTCATGAATTCAGTGGAAGCGAGCCGGGCAGGCGTCGCGTCCGGCATCAACAACGCTGTTTCGAGAATGGCGGGCGTCCTCTCGATTGCCGTGCTCGGCATCGTCATGCTCGGCACATTCGACAGACATCTCTCGAGCGATTTGGCAGTCACCAGTCTGCCGGCAGAAATTCGACAGAGTATCGCCTCACAGCGCACGAAGTTGGCGGCAATCGAAATCCCCGATCCGATCGATGCTGCAACGCAAATTAAGGTTCGGCGATCCATCGATGAATCCTTTGTAGCCGGCTTTCGCATGGTGATGTGGATCGCGTGCGTTCTCGCCTTCATGAGCGCCGCGGCTGCCTTTTTCTGGATCCGTACGGAGTGAAATCCTCATCTGCACAGCACGGCAAAAAATTGCGCTTGACACATTCCCATATAGGAATATATTGGACTCATGCCACGAGCGACCACGACTTCCGACGCATTCAATGCCATCGCCGAGCCGCGCCGCCGCGACATTCTGAGCTTCATTGCGTTGCAGGAGCGGTCGGTCAACGAAATCGTGGACGCGCTCGAAATGGAGCAGCCGTCGGTTTCGAAGCATCTGAAAGTCTTAAAGGAAGTCGGGCTCGTGGACGTTCGAAGGGAGGGACGCCAAATGTTGTATCGGGTGAATGTAATGGCGATACGACCGTTGTGGGAATGGACAAGCACATTTGAACGAATGTGGCGTCACCAACTGCTGAAGGTGAAGGACAGGGCGGAAAAGAAATCGAATTTGTAATTTGCTCTCAAATTGAACGAAAGGAATAACCATGGCAATCGCAAAGGCGATCGAAGACCTGACGCTCAGCGTGAAGGAAGAAATACACGTGAAGGCGTCCATCACGAAAACGTTCGAAGCGCTGCTCGAGCAGCTTGGGCCGCTGAACGAAGTCCCTGACGTCGGCCCCATGCCGATGAAGCTGGAAGCGTGGCCTGGTGGCCGCTGGTATCGTGACCTCGGTGACGAGAACGGCCATTTCTGGGCGTACGTGCAGGCGATCAAACGGCCCACACTGCTCGAATTCAACGGCCCGCTTTTTATGTCTTATCCGGTGAGTTCCAATCTGCAATACCGCTTAAGCGAAGAACCCGGCGGGACATTGATCAAGTTCCGTCATCTCGCGCTGGGGCTCATCGAAGAGGACCACCGCAAAGGTGTAGTGCGCGGTTGGACGGCAATTCACGAGCGGGTAAAAGCGATCGCTGAAGGCGCACGTTCAAAAGCCGTTCAGTAAACCTCGAAACACAAAACAAAAGACAATTTCCATCGATCTACTTAAAGGAGGAATCATGAGTGAAGCAACATATGAGCAGGCGAATCTTCAAATCAGGCTGTATGAGCTGCGGCGCGAGCCGCGGCTGAGAGAAGCGAGGGAATGGTTCACCGACCGTTTTCATCCGCAAACCCTGGAAGACGTGATGGCGATCTGCCCTCCGGGCAGCAAGGAAAACGCCAGCATGCGCCAGGTGCTTACTTACTGGGAGATGGTTGCGAGCATGTCGAACCGCGGGCTTCTGAACGAGGATCTCATGTTCGAAAACGCGGGTGAAGAGTGGGTCGTTTTCCAGCAGGTGAAGCCGGTTCTCAGCGGATGGCGGGAAATGTTCGCGAATCCCAAATTCCTCGGCAACCTCGAAACGCATTGTACGCGGCTTGAAGGCTGGCGCGAAAAAACCAGCCCGGGTTCGAACGCTGCAATTCGAAGGGTGATCGACCAAATGTATCAGGCAAAACAAGCCGCAAGATCGGCGGCCTAGCAAAAGTTGCGGACTATGCCCGTGTGAAGGAATGCATCAAGAAAACCCTCTCCCAACGGGAGAGGG
>JBGPBY010000374.1:0-7333 GCA_041481485.1 Terriglobia bacterium | reverse complement strand
TCGATTCGATCTCCGGCGAGGACGAGCGCGTCGGGCGGATCGAGCCTCAAACTGAGACCGATCTGCGCCAATGCGGCCGATGCCTGGACGTCGGGCGGCGTTACGTGGTGATCGTCGAGCCAACGCAGCTCGACATCGGGCTCGAATCCATCTTCGCGCACGTAACCATTGGTGACCCCGCCCAGTCCGACCGTGATGCTGCGCAGGGCACGGTCATTCATGTCGACGGCACGTTTCCAGGAGATTCGGCGGGCGTCCAGGCCCAGGCTGTTGCCCCAATACAGGTGATTGTCGACGAGCGCAGCGAGCAGATTGTTTGCCGCACCTATCGCATGAAAGTCGCCAGTAAAGTGGAGATTGATATCTTCCATGGGCACCACTTGCGCGTACCCGCCGCCTGCCGCGCCACCCTTCTGACCGAAGGAAGGTCCAAGACTCGGCTCGCGCAAACAAACGATGGCGCGTTTGCCGATGTGATTGAGAGCGTCTCCCAATCCAACGGTGGTCGTGGTTTTTCCTTCACCGGCAAGTGTCGGGGACATCGCCGTCACCAGTATCAGTTTTCCATCTTTTCGATCTCGAAGTGACTGAAGGTAAGGAAGTGAGAGCTTGGCTTTGTACTTTCCATACTGCTCAATATTTACGGAGTCGATTCCGAGCTTATCTCGCGCGACATCGGCAATGTGCCGCATCGCCGCTGCCTGAGCTATTTCGATATCGGATTTGGGGTTCGCATGTTGATCGCTCATATTTTACCGGACAAATATGGTAAGCAACCTGTGGCTTGTTCACAAGCCGAGAATCGCATTCCGCTCGAAGAAATTCGAAAAGTCAGGCTATTTTGCGACGCGCCATGGGGAAAACTCCGGCCATGACCGGAGATTTTCAATGGCCCAGGCTGTGGTTTTATCCGTATGACATGTCGTGCATGAGTTCGGAACGTTCAGTTCGTCGGTCAACTTTGGAGACATAAATTTGAAGGTGTGGCTCCGAATCATGACATCGGAGATTTCCGGCTCAATCTTTGGCATGTGGCATCCGACACACTGACTGCCTTCACTCCCGGTCTTGTGATGCGTGTGCGCTTCCAGTGTCGGCGTATGCGGGCCGTTCTCCGAACCGATACCGTGACATGTCAGGCAAAGCTGGGAAGCCGGCTTTCTGAGGTCTGCGTTGTTGGATGTGCCATGAACGTCGTGGCAGTTGTAGCAGGTCACGCCTCGCGAGTACATCAGACTGGTCACAAAGTCATTTCCCTGCATGCGATTCTTGTGCGCGGTGCCATCGGCAAAATGAGTGAAAGTGGTCGTGCCCAGCTTGTGTTCTTCGAGTTCCCAATAGTCGCTGAGTTTCAATCCCATGCGGAACCCCACCGGCCAGTCGTAATACTTGCCGTCAATGGGATTGGTTTTCGGTTTACCCTGCGAATGGCATTGAATGCAGGTGTCGTTCGCTGAAATTGGATCGAGCCTCATCGGATTGATGATGTTGGCACGTGTCGGCTGCGCCACATGAGTGCTTCCCGGCCCATGGCATTTTTCACAACCGACGTTCCACTCCGTGACAGTCTTCGTGGTCGTGTTGTAATTCACGGAATGGCAGCCGTCACATAATGGCCCAGTGGGGCGCTTCATGTTGTCCGCAGGATAGAACTCGGTCCACCAGTCCGTGCCATTGGCCACCATGTACGCCCGCCACACCTTGTGCTGCACGTCCCACTGCGCGGGTAACGGGAAATAGTCGTCGCCCACTTTTGTGAAATACCGCTGCTTCCACTTGCTTCCATAGACGAATGCGATGTCCGACTTCTTGAAGGTCACCAGAGGGTTTGGCGTATCCATATCGGAAATAATCGCTTCCGGATGCGCCACGGGATCGCGCACAACATTGGCCATCCGCGTCTTCGACCAGCGCTGATAGATGTCCATGTGGCATGAACTGCAGCGTGCCGAACCCACATACTGGGCCGCGGGTGCCGGCCGGGTTTGTGCGGCGATGGCGATTGCACACGATATGAGGACGAGTGCGGTACCAATCAGGCTGTATTGCTTCAAGCGGCCTCCTCTGCTTTCAGACAAGCTTCAAATTTTAGAAGCGTCCTTCCCCCTGTAGGCACGGTCTATGACCGCGCACGTTCTCGAACTTAGGAATCGCGCGCGGTCATAGACCGCGCCTACAGTCGCTCAGTCTTTCGGATTCGTCGCAAAAACCGTCAGTTCCGGAGTAAATCCGCGATCATTCATTTCCAGCGCGGCTTTTATCATCCATGCGATGTCTTCACCGCGAAGCTTGGTTGGATTTTCATTCGAAGGAAGCCCGATGGCAACTCCGAAATTCGTCACCACTTCGCTCGGATTGACGAGAAACACACGGATGTTGAATTGCCGCAATTCGGCCCGCCAGCATTCGGTCATGCCACGAAGTGCGAACTTGCTCGCGTAATATGTCGTCACGTTTGCAGCGCCGCGCAGGCTGGCTGTCGAACAGATGTTGACGATGTTGCCGCTCTTCCGCTCGATGAAATGCTTTGCCGCCTCGCGTCCCATCAGCATGGCTCCGGTCACATTAGTGGCAAACACTGCTTCGAATTTGGATCGCTCGGTTTCCACCAGAGTTTTGAAATAACCGGATCCGGCATTGTTGATCAGCACGTCCAGGTGCCCGAACTTCGAAAGCACTTCCTTATAAGTGCGCAGGACATCGGCTTCGTTACTCACATCGGCCTTTACGGACGTCGCTTTAAGCTTTGATGCCGCCTCCAATAACCGCCGCTCCTCACGCCCGGTAATGGCCACATTGGCTCCGGCTTCAATAAGTGTCTTTGCGATGGCATAACCGATTCCGCTGCCTCCTCCCGTAACCAGTACATTGGCACCCTTCAGATTCATGATTCCTCCAGCCGGACATCATACAGAAATCAGAAATTCAGGGATGGGTTCCCTTCCCCTGTAGGCGCGGTCTATGACCGCGCGCTATCCTTCAATTTGAGAATGCGCGCGGTCATAGACCGCGCCTACAAGGGGAACGAAACCCGTCCGGCGCTCGCTAAAAACATGTCGTCAAAAGGCGTTCCCCGGAATATTTTTACCAGGCCGGAGGGCATCATTCCTTTCGTTGACATACAAGGTATTTAAAGGGATTATGCTCCCAGCAGAATTGTGTAGTAGCCGGTCTTTAGGAGATCGATGTAATGCAAAGTCGATTTTGGCGTTTTATTGTTCCGATGATTGGTCTGGCGGTATGTACGGTAGCAGTGGTTCAGATTGGAATTCACGCTCAAGCTCGGGGAGCAGCGGCACCCGCCCCTCAGGCGGCGCCGGCAACTCCTGCAGCGCGAGGAGCGGCAGCACCCGCTTACCGGGCTCCGCGCACTGGGGATGGCCATCCGAATCTGAGTGGAATCTGGCAGTCGATGAATGAAGCCAATTGGAATGTCGAAGCACATTCCGCGGATACCTGGCGCGTATCGGCGCTCGGCGCCGTAGATGCGACTCCCCCGGGAGCAGGGATTATTGTAGACGGCGGTACCATCCCGTATCTGCCGGCTGCAGCCGCGAAGAGAAAAGAAAACTACGCGAAGCGGCTGACACTCGATCCCGAAATCAAATGCTATCTGCCGGGCACGCCCCGTGCGATGTATCAAAACATGCCGTTTGAAATTATCCAGGGCACGGAATTCATCGCAATGGCATTCCAATTTGCAGGCACGCTCCGCACCGTTTATATGAAGCCGACTCCAGGGCCAGCCGACAGCTGGATGGGATGGTCTAACGGAAAGTGGGACGGCGAGACACTCGTCATCGATACAAAAGACTTCAACGGTATGGCCTGGCTCGATCGAGCCGGGAATTTTACCAGTGACAAACTTCACGTCGTTGAGCGCATTACTGCAATGGATCATGATCATTTGAACTACGAAGCAACGATCGAAGATCCGGAGACATTCTCACGACCCTGGAAAATCAGTTTTCCGCTTTATCGCCGCATGGAACCGAATGCGCGGTTGCTCGAATTCAAGTGTGTTGAATATTCAGAAGAAGTTATTTACGGAAAGCTCCGCAAAGGCGCAACGAATTAGGAGGCTCACAAATGAACAATAGATGGCTGGCATCATTAAGCGTGATAGCACTTGCCATTGGGGTTACGGCCGTGTTGCTTGTGCCGCAGCCGATGGCAGGCCAGGCTGGGACTACTGCTCAGGCGAAAGCCGCAGCTGCAGCCGCAGCGACTTCGACGAAGCCGTGGACGGGCAAAACGCCGGAGGGCGTCCCTGATCTGACAGGTTATTGGACGAATAACAGCTACACACCGTTGGCCCGTCCGGCGAACGTGACCAAAGAGTTTTATACGCCGGAAGAATTGGTGGAGTCGAACAAGCGAGCCGCTGAACGCGAAGCGGGCCGGGCCGACAACAACGCTCCCGGGACCACCAACGACGTTCATTATGACTTCACTCAATTTGCTCTCGACCGAAGCCAGACCCGGCTGACGAATAACTTGCGTACCTCAATGATCGTCGATCCGGCTAATGGGCAGTTGCCCGCGCGGGTCGGCGCCGCCGCAGGCGGTGGTGGTGGCGGCAGAGGCGGTGCTGGTGGTGGCGCGGCAGCTCCGGCAGCGGGTGGCGCACGCGGTGGAGCTGCGGCCGCTCCGGCAGCCGGTGGCGGCAGAGGCGCAGCTGCAGGTGGACGCGGCGGCGGCGCGGCGGCAGCTCCCGCCGGTGGCGCACGCGGTGGTGGCGGTGGCGGACTGAATTACAACTCTGTAGAGGACATTAGTATCGGATCGCGCTGCATCTGGACGAATACCGCTGGGCCCATCATGATGCCTCCGGGATACAACCCCGCGTATCAAATTATGCAAGGACCTGGCGTCGTCATGATTCTCATCGAGAATCAACATGAAGTCCGGGTCATTCCTACAGACGGCCGTCCCCATGCACCGGCGGCAGTGAAGCCGTGGCTCGGAGATTCCGTCGGCCATTGGGAAGGAAACACGCTGGTTGTCGAAACAGTAAATTACAACCCCAGAGTTCTCACTGGAACCTTCGCGGGGACCGGCCCCGAACTGAAAGTGATTGAGAAGTTCACACGAACCACCGAAGACTCCTTTAAGTATGAGTTTACGGTCGACGATTCCAAAGTGTGGGTCCAGCCGTGGAAGGGTGAGATGCCGTTCGCGAAGATCAATGGACCGGTATTCGAACACGCATGCCATGAAGGAAACTACGGCATCTACAACACACTGTCCGCGATGCGCCTCGACGAAAAGAAGGCCGCGGATGCCGCAGCAGGAAAGAAATAGGGGGAATTTAATGCGAACAAAAGTAATGATTGCAGTTGGCTGTTTAGCTCTGCTCGGCGCAGTCTCGTCGGTGATGGCACATCACGCGTTTGCGGCGGAATTCGATGTGAACAAGCCGATCACGCTGAAGGGCACGATGGAAAAGTGGGACATGGTGAATCCCCACTCCTGGTTCCACCTCAACGTGAAGGACCCCAAGACCGGAAAAGTCGTCGAATGGATGATCGAAGGCGGCAGCCCGAATACTCTGATCCGCCTTGGCGTGACCAAGTACACGATCATTCCCGGCACGGAACTCACGGTTGAGGGATATCAGGCTAAAGAGGGATCGAACAAGGCCGTCGGCCGGAACTTCATCCTGAAAGATGGGTCAAGACTCTTTCTGAGCCTGGGCAGCGCAGTTCCTGGCGGAGCGTCAGAAGACGAGAAGAAGTAAAACAATTCTGGTTTAAAAAAATCAGGCGCCGGTCTGTGACCGGCGCCTGATTTTTTGGTCTCCGATTTGCAAATCGGCCGCAGGCGCTTTTCTACTTCGGCTTGGCCGCTGGAGCCGGCCTTCCAAACTTCGCGGCATCGATCGTTGGATTTGCCGTTACCATCACGAGTTCACTGGTGGACTGCCCATTGGTCCAGGTCACAATCCATTTGAACGGGATCTTTACTCCTCCAATTTCGCGATAGTTGCTGTAGTCGATCTGAGTGGGAACGCGTCCGACGGCGGTATCCACGAGACGCAGCACGCGCACCAGCAATCCCGTTGTTCCGTCAAAGTAGAAATTGACGGGAGGCTTGCCGGGATTGGTGCCCTGCAGAACGCGCACCAGCTTGTCATCAATGCCGGTTGCGCTGACTCGCCAATTTGAAAATGCCCCTCTCAGCTGAGCCGGGAACATGAGAATGCCGTCCAGCTTGGCGCCGTCGAAGTTTCCGCCGGTCGGTGAATACAGTGGCAATGGCTTATCGGAGCCCGCAACCCACGCGTTCGTGCCATCGAAAACCCTGGCGTTATCGCCAACCGCCATATGGACGATCATGGCGCGCTGGGACGGCGCCTTCGCGAAAATCTCCATCGGCACCACCGTCTGCTCTGTCTCAAATCCGATGTAGGTTCCCTTGCCCGAGTAACTCTTGAGCGCATCCAGACGCTGCGCTCCTCCCAATGCCTGAATGTATTTTTCGAAAACCTGATCAACGGTTGGACCTCCAGGGATATTGGTGATCACCACGTCATTCGCATCTTCAACGGGCGTCGCGTATTGTGCGGCCAAACTCGGCAGAATGCGCGGCTTCAAGTCACCGTGATGGCAGGTGTAGCAGGTGACGGAACGCACTCCACCGAAATTGTTCTTGTTGATGTCGTTGACCATCGCCACCATTCTGCGCGCCGTTCGCTTCAACTGCGTCTCATCGGCAAATCTCTCCCAGCCGCCCACGCTTTCCGGAACGTGACAGTCGATGCAGTTCAAAGTGAGCGCGGAGGAAAACATCCCCATCGTATCCATGAATTCATCCATGGGAATTCCCTTGAGTACGGTAACGTTCTTAAAAATTTCCTCCGACATCGGCGCCCTCTGAGCCTGCGACGCCGGCGCAGCCGCGCCACGCGGTGCTGCGGTTGCCGCAGGTGCGGCCGGTGCCGCTCCGCGCTGAGCCGCCGGTGCTGCCGTTCCACGCTGACCGGTTTGTGCGGCCTGACCCTTCGCCATCCCAGCGATCAACAAACACGCCGCTGCCATACCCGTGACACCAAGAAACAATTGCCTCGATTCGAACTTCATGCGGACTCCCTTCAATAGGATCTAAGAAATCTTTGGAGTGAGCGGCAGTATATGCCTGGTCGCATTCTCAGGCAATGAATCGAGTGAAAGGTGTGGTTGTGAAGGAATGCGATTCCCCACTGTAGGGGCAGTCTATGACCCCCAAATGACAATTGAACATTGAACAGTGAACAATGAGCATTTTTTCGGGAAAATGTTCATTGTTCACTGTTCAATGTTCAATTGTCATTTGGGGGTCATAGACTGCCCCT